>CADAOO010000001.1 GCA_902789505.1 uncultured Methanobrevibacter sp.
TTGAGTAATGTAAATGTTTTCGTTAGGTGAACGAGCACATGCGTAGAATCCAACTTTGTTTGGATCTTCGTCAGATACTTCTTTGAGTTTGTTAGCAACGAGATCTAATGCTTCATCCCAGGATGCTTCTCTGAATTCACCATTTTCTTTTATTAAAGGAGTAGTTAATCTGTCTTCCCTATTAATAAACTGATATCCAAAGTTACCTTTTGGACATACTTTACCCTCATTTACAGGGTGTCTTTTTAAAGGTTCTACACCAACAATTTTACCGTCTTTTACAACGAAGTTAAGTCCACAACCAGTACCACAGTATGGACAGATTGTTGGTACATATTTTATCTCAACCATTTTATAATCTCCAAAATATATTATTTTTTTATTATTTATATATAAAATAATAAAGAAGCTTTTGGAAAGCTTCTTAAATTAAAGTTTACTAGCCTATTCTTTAAGGAAAGTGAACCAATAAATACAAGCAACGAATATTGCTCCTCCAACGATGTTACCGAGAGTTACTGGAATTAAGTTATTAATAATAATAGTACTCCAGTTTACACCTTCAGCACCTAAGAACATACCTAATGGTATGAAGAACATGTTTGCAACACTGTGCTCAAATCCGATGGTTACGAAAGCCATAATTGGGAACCCGGCTGCGTTAGCTAACCATACAGCTAAACATACCAACCAGTTACAACCGATAGCCTTAATGAATGCTACATCAAATGACATTCCAACTTTACCGGTTGCCACTTTGATTGCTCCTGCTTGGATAGCCGGATCGGAAGTGATAATTCCACCCATAAATGCAAGAACGTATGCAACGAATAATGCACCTACGAAGTTGAATAACCAACTTATTACCCAATTTTTAGCGAGACCGCCAACAGATGCGGAACCATCTAATACACCGATGGTCATGAACATTACATTACCTGTAAATAATTCAGAACCAGCGATTACAACAATAATCAAACCTACAGGGAACACTGCACCAAATACGAATTTGGATAATCCGATTGGTAAACCTGCAGCGACCATACCTGCATTAGCTACTTCAGCTAATAAACCTCCAAATGCGATATATGCTCCTGCTAAAAAGGAGAGTAAAATCACATTGATAATTTTTGCAGAGTTTTTTGCTCCAGCAGTTGCAGAAATTGCTTTTGCAGTTTCTACAGGACTTTTGAATGAACTCATTTTATCAACCTCTTTATCCCTTTTTTTATAATTTTTTTATAATACTAATGAATATCGACAAAAAATGTTCAAAGTATTATGAGTAATATTATGTTGCTTAATATATAAAAAGGGTTTGTCATTACATTCAAGAAGAAATATTTAAATAATATAATGAAGTAATGTATTATTTATAATGATAAATCATTATAATTACCATCATTTCTGAATTTCTTATTTTCAACTTCATGTTCAAATTATTACATCAATAACAAAAACAAGCATGTTATATGTATCAGATCATTGAATTAAATAACGCGCCAAATAATTAAAAAAAATATCGAAGACGAATACTTTAAATCTAATCTTGATAATTTCAATCATCTTCAATTATTTCATAATAAGACCCCTCGGCACAAGAAATGCAAACGGGTTTGCCTCCCTTAAGCATATGTCGTCCATCAGACACCTTTTCACCACATATCGAACAAAATGCAGTAGTATACGGTTTTCCCGGCATGTCTGATTTAGATAACTCTATTTTAACTTTTTCAACCTTAAATAATTCTTCGGGAGGGGTCACTCTAAAACGGTCAATCATTTCCTCTTTAGTTTCTTTGACCTTACATTTATTATTCGCATCCGCATCAGTTATCCTTAAAGCTTCACCAGTATCCTGATTATAGAATGTTGCTGCAAATTTACCGTAATACATCTGTTTTAATGTTCTTTTACCCATTGAACATCCGGTAACAGACTGAACTGCATCAGACATGCATCTGTCAATTTCCAAAAATACAATCAGATTTTTATGTTTCTTATTCAGATCCATTCCCAATAATTCAAGACCGTACATTGCCAGCTTAGTTCCGATTGCAATCCCACCACAGAGATGACCATGAAACTCACTGGCTCTTGCAAGTTGCTCATCATAATCCTGCTCATTCATAGATAATCACTACCAAATATCATATTTGTTTTTAAAAGTTTAAATTAATATCCACCATGCAGATTTAAAAGAAAGATATAATATATTATTATAATGGAGAAGATGAAAATGAAAATTGAAGAGATTGATGCAATAAACTACAAAAACGGAAAGGCAACCGAAGCAAAGGAAAAGGTTGTAAAAGATGAAACTATCACATTAACAATCAACGGAAGCATTAGCAGAAGCCTGTCTGCAATAGAAGATTCACTTGAAGAATTTGCCGTCGGATACCTGTTCAATGAAAACATGGTGAATTCAATGGATGCTATTAAAGAGATTGAAGTTGATGGAACACAAATCCGTGCTGAAATCGATGATACCCTACTCAAGACAAACGAGACAGTACTGTGTTCCGATTCAGCCGGAGGATGGAGAAGCAAAATAAAAACCGTAAATCCAGTTCATTCAGATTTTCAAGTCAGAGCAGAAGAGCTGATTTCAAGAATTGAAGAGCTGAAAGACAATGCTGAAATCTGGCAGGCCACAGGAGGAACACACGTTGCGGGAATTGTCTATAATGATAATTTCATTGTAAAAGAAGATGTAAGCCGTCACGTTGCAGTCGATAAAGTAATCGGTTATGGCCTATTGCATGACTTTGACCTGTCCCATTCATATGTAATTTACAGTGGAAGAATGCCTGCGGACATGGTGATAAAAATGACAAGGGCAGGCGTGCCGATACTTGCGTCAAATGCGGCTCCGGCCAATTCAGGTTACAACATTGCAAAAAAAGGAAATATTACATTAGTTGGCTTTTTAAGAGGCCAAAGATGTAACATTTATAATAATCAGAATAGAATAATTTTTTAATTATTCCAGAACTGTGTGCCTTGCTTTTAAATCACTTTCAGTTTGTTCCATTTTCTCCATCAACTCAGATACAATAGCATCCAAAAATACCAGGGTAGTTAACTCAAATGCTGTTCCGAGCGGAGTCAGAGAAGTATAATTACCGTGAATTTGACGTTTCATATAATTTTCATCATCAACTTCTTTTTTAGTTCTTCCCTTAACGAAAAGATAAGCATCAGACAACTGACCTAAAGTAGATTCGGGATAAGAAGTGACCGCAAGTACTTTAGAACCTCTATTTTTAGCTATTTTAGCGGCGGAAACAATTGTATTGGTTTCACCAGAACCGGAAATTGCTATTATACAATCATTCTCATTGATTGCCGGTGAAATAGTTTCACCCACTACAAATGAACTTAAACCTAAATGCATCAGTCTCATCGCAAACGCTTTTGCCGCAAGTCCAGATCTTCCAGCACCTGTAACAAAAATGTTTTCGGAGCTTATGATAATGTCTTCAAACTCATCAACTGCTTTTTCATCCAAATACTTTTGTGCATCCTCAATATTGCCCAATATAGCTTTTATAGAAGTTTTCATTATTTCCATTTTATCTAATTCCCAAAAAATTTAAAACCAATATTATTAATTATGACTACAATTTTATATATAATTAATGAAATTTGAAAGTGAGGGACTAATCAGCTTGAATATAAATGGGGAAATCTATGATTATAAATTATATCAAAGTTTAGAATCGCTGGCCCGAACAAAATCCCAGAGAAAATCGGCTAAAGAATTGAATATCTCCCATACTGTTTTTAATAGAAGAATACTCAAAGCTGAAAACAGGTTAGGTGTAAAATTAACTCAAAAAGTAGGAAATGGTACATCACTAACACCCGAAGGCAGGGATTTGCTTGATGAGTACAGAAAATATTCAATACAAATTGAAAAGACCTCAAACATCAACATTGCCGGCGGCCACATCAGTTCCGGACTTTTGGAAAGTATTCACCTGCCCTTTAATATAAATGTTTACAGCAGCAATGACAAGGACGCATTGGAACTTGCAAAAAGAGGCGTGGTCGATATCCTGACCCTTGATGATCCTTTGATTGCTTATGAGCTGAACATTGACTTTACCCCAATTGCTTACGATTATCTTGTTTTAATCTCAAGTCCTAATTCCAAAGAGGTCAAAAGCATTAATGACCTGAAAGGTCTTGAATTCGTTAACGTTGAAGGTTCAGCACAAAGGCTTGCATGGAACAGCCTGGAACATTATGATATTGATTACAGCTTAAAATATACTGTCAATTCCCAATTTGATGCTTTTAAATTGGTTAAAAATTCAGAAAACCTGCATAGTTTTTTAAATGCCAGCTATTTTAAGGGAAATGAAATTTTAAAGTTTGATACAAGACATGTAATCAGTATTATCAAAGTAAATGAAGATAAACCAGAAGTGGATGAATTCATTGAATATCTGCTTAATGATGGTCAGGAATTAATTGAAAAACAAGGTTTCACATTAATATAAAATTACTTTTCAGATGCTCTCGGAAAAATAAATTATTATTAATAATATATACCATTACCTACACTCATATGCTAATGTGAAAAATCATAAACACGACCGATGTGATTTTTCAAAACATTAAATAATGATAAAAACCAATATTAAATTAAAATATTAAAAGGCGATATTATGGCGAAAAACAGAGATTTACTAGCAATTGGTCACTCTGCTCATGATTATATAATAAGAGTACCCGAATTTCCAAAAGCGAACTTTTCAGCACCCATTACTAATATGAAAACATTCAATGGCGGGGCTGCTGCAAATGTGGCTTGTGTTGGGGCAAAATTAGGATTGAAAACCTCATTAGTTTCAGCCGTTGGTGGAGATTTTAAGAAAACAGAATACTTTGAACAAATGCAAAATCTAGACATCGATACAGACTCATTAATCATAGTTCCAGGTGAAGCAACACCGACCGCATTTGTTTTAACAGACGACAATGGAGATCAAATCAGTTACTTCTATTGGGGAGCTGCCCGTGAATTTGCAGAAAGTAAAGTGCCAACAGCTGCAATTAAAAATGCCGAAGCTGTTCACCTGGCAACTGGTGACCCTGATTTCAATTGGAGATGTTCCGAAGAAGCAAAAAATGAAGACATTCTCGTTTCATTTGATCCTGGTCAGGACCTCGGAATGTATGACACTAAAAAATTAAGGGAAGTTATTGAAAATACTACTATCCTTTTTGCAAATCATCATGAAATCGAAAGGATATTGGATGCTCTTGAAGTCGACCTTATAGGCCTCAGAGAATTAGGTCCTAAAATAATCGTTAAAACCTGTGGAGCCAACGGTAGTGAGATTTACTCCAATGAAGAAAAAATTAAAATTGATGCAATAACAATAGATGCAGTAGACCCTACCGGAGCAGGAGATTCCTATAGGGCAGGATTTTTATCAAGATTCCTGAATGGTGAATCATTAGAAGAATCTGCCAAATTTGCATCTACCGTTTCATCATTTATTGTAGAAAATCAAGGTTGCCAAACCAATATGCCTACCTTTGATGAAGCGTTTGAGAGAATGAATGGATTCTACTGAATCTATTCTTATTTACTTTTTTTTAAAGCTAACTTTATTTTTATCAACAATGCTTTAATTTGATTATAAAAAATAAATAAAACTTGATTTTTAAAAATAACTTTACATATATCAAATTTAATAGAATTGAAAATTATCCTATTAATTTAAATAGTATTAAATAAAAATAACTGATTATCAAATAATATGAGAATATTTTAAAATAAATTTGACTGTTATAAATCTTATTTGAGGGATGATATAAGATGACACAAATTAGTGACGCAAAAAAAGGTATTTTAACCGATGAGATGAAACATGTAGCAGAAATCGAAAATGTTTCAGAAGATTTTATTTTAAGGTCCGTAGCCAACGGAACTATTGTAATACCAAGTAACGTAAATAGAGATATTGAAGCCGCAGGTATTGGTGCAGGATTAAGAACCAAAGTAAATGCAACTGTGGGAACTTCAACTGATATTGTTAATTTTGATGAAGAAGTATTGAAAGCACAAATTGCTATTGATAACGGTGCAGACTGTTTAATGGAATTAAGTATTGGTGGAGATTTGAATGTGATCAGAAACAGAGTTTTGGATATGTCTCCATTACCAGTAGGTTCAGTGCCAGTATATCAGGCAGCAATTGAAAGTATTAGAAGAGACGGTTCTGTAATTTACATGACTGAAGATGATTTATTTAACACCATCGAAAAACAGGCAAAAGATGGTATTGATTTCATGGCAGTCCACAGTAGTATCAACATTGAAACATTAACCAGACTCAAAAGACAAGGCCGTGTGACCGGACTTGTTTCAAGAGGAGGTTCATTCATGTCAGGATGGATTGTCGAAAATGAAAAGGAAAATCCATTATATGAAAACTTCGATTATGTTTTAGAAATTGCAAAAGAACATGATGTTGTTCTTTCACTCGCTAACGGTATGAGAGCAGGATCTATCGCAGACTCAACCGATAGGGCCCAAATACAAGAATTGATCATTTTAGGGGAATTAATTGATAGGTCCCGTGAAGCCGGAGTGCAATGTATGATTGAAGGACCTGGACACATTCCAATTAACGAAATTCCAACAAATGTAATGATTCAAAAGAAAATGTGTTCAAACGCTCCATTCTACATGTTAGGACCAATCGTATGTGATGTGGCACCTGGTTACGACCACATAGTATCTGCAATCGGTGCGGCATCTTCTGCAAAAGCCGGAGCAGACTTCATCTGTTACGTAACTCCTGCAGAACACTTAGCTCTCCCATCTCCTAACGATGTAAAAGAAGGAGTAATTGCAACCAAAATCGGAGCTTATGCTGGAGACTTAGCATCTGGCCAAATTGACGGTTCACAAGATTTAGCTATGGCTGAAGCTCGTAAAAAACTCGATTGGGAAGCACAATACGAATGCGCAATGTTCCCTGAAGCTGCACGTGCAAAAAGAGATGAAAGGCCTCCTGAAGAAGAGGACACCTGTACCATGTGCGGTAACTACTGTGCAGTTAAAATCGTTAACGAATGGTTGGATCAGTCCGATTCCGACTTAATCAAATAGATAGATTTCTATCTATTTCATTTTATTTTTTAAATGCTATTTTTAATTTAATTGACTGTTTTTTTATATTAACATTGGATTTTATAGAATTTTTAACCTATTTCAATGGTTGTATACCTCTGAAAATATGATAAATAAGAGATAATTTCACTACAAAAGTTGTGAAACATTAATGACCCTTATTTTTGAGTAATTACGACCAATATATGAGAATTATCCTTTTTAAAGGAATTTACACTTTTAAAACCTGCACCAAGCAGATATCTTCCCAATTCTTCTGCATCATAAACACTCATGCCTTCAACGGTTTCAGCCATTTTTCATCATCAGGATGATTTCCGTCAGTTCCCTGCGCAATCATGAATTGCCCATCTGCTTTTATTATACGATAAACTTCTTTAAATGTTTCAGCGATATCCGGCCAAAAATAAACCGTTTCAAAAGCACTAATCAAATCATAGCTTTCATCTTCAACTGGCATGTCGCTTACATCAGCCTGAATGACTCGGCATCTTCCGCCATCAACTGAAGATCTGTTCCTCCTAATACTTTCAGATACTGAAACTTCAGAGTAATCCAGCCCATCAACATCGGCATCGGTCAATTTTAAGAACCTTTCAATATTCACTCCACCGCCGCAGCCGATATCCAATATCTTGTCATCCCTTCCCACATCGACACATTCAAATCCGAAATCATATATCTCCCTGTGGTTTTCATTCATATTCTGGATTGTTGTGATGCCTTCTTCACCGTGCGGCTTCATGCACTGGTCTAATTTTTTATCAACCATTTTAAAAACCTCCAAACTTAAAAAAGATAATATATTTAAATATTTATTGCATCCCTTAAATAAATTACATCGCCATTAGACATTATTAAACTATAAAGACAGTAATTGTTAATATTTTTATAGTAATAAAAACATAACTTAATTTAGTATAAAACTTATTCTTATTATTTTAACGGTGAATATAGATGACACATTGGATTGAAAATATAGCTAGCGAACTAGCTAAAAGAGATGTAGAAGAACATGTTATTGCAAGCGGAACCTCCATTTCAGGTTCCATTCATATTGGAAACTCATGCGACATATTTATAGCCAACGCAATTGGAAAGAAATTAAGAGAAATGGGAAAGCAAGCAAAAACCATCTGGATTGCAGATGACCACGATCCATTAAGAAAAGTCCCATATCCCTTGCCTGAAGATTATGACAAATACCTTGGCATGCCATACTCCACAATTCCATGCCCTGACGGCTGCTGTGCAAACTTTGTAGAGCACTTTGAAAAACCGTTATTGAACGTGATGGACGATTACGGAATTGAACTGGAAACCAAATCCGGTTTTGAAATGTATAAAAATGGAGACTATGACGAGTACATCAGAATCGCATTAGAAAATGTTGAGGAAATCAAAGAAATCTTCAATGAATACAGAAAGGAACCTCTGGCAGATGACTGGTTGCCTTACAACCCTATCTGTGAGGAATGTGGAAGGGTAAACACAACCTACGCTTACGACTATGACGGAGACATCATAAAATACAGATGTGAATGCGGCCATGACGGTGAAATGGACATAAAATCCGGAAACGGTAAGCTCACCTGGAGAGTTGAATGGGCGGCAAGATGGAAAATATGCCAAACCACCTGTGAACCATTCGGAAAAGACCATGCGGCCAGCGGAGGGTCATATGACGTGAGCAGTGTTATATCTGAAAAAATCTTCGGCTATCCTGCACCATATCCTGTGCCTTACGAATGGATTACCCTTGACGGCGAAGCAATGAGCAAATCCCACGGAGTATTCTTTGCACCTGATGAATGGCTGAAAATCGGACCTGCTGAAAGTCTTAACTACTACCTTTTCAGGTCAAAACCTATGAAGGCAAAAGATTTCTCACCAAAAATGCCTTATTTAGACTTCATTGACCAGTTTGATACAGTGGAAAAAGTATTCTACGGTGAAGAAGAAGCGCCATCAGAAAAAGAAGGAAAAAAATTCAAGGCAATCTATGAAATCTCCCAAATCCATGAAGGACAGCCTCTCCCGTTCAGGCCACCTTTCAGATTCCTGGTTAATGCTTATCAGATTGCAGGAGACGACCTGGAAAAAATCTTTGCAATCCTTAAGAAAAACTCACAATTAACCGAAAGCTTTAAGGACAAGGAATTTGGTGATTTAAATGATGCGGAACTGGCCCAATACCGTGAAAGAGTTGACAATGTAATTTACTGGCTGGACACCTATGCACCTAAATTTGTAAAATTCCAAGTGCAAACAAAAAGTGTTCCTAAATTACCATTGACCGATGACCAAACTCAGTTCCTGAACAATTTGGCTGATTTAATTGAAACAACCGAATTCAATGATGCAACAGAACTGCATGATGCAATGTATGAAATCTTGGAAAGCCAAGGCTTAAAACCTCAGAAAGGTTTCCAAGCAATTTATAAAATGATTCTTGGTCAAAAACAAGGTCCTAGAGCAGCATCATTCCTATTAAGTTTAGATACTGATTTTGTTGTAAAAAGATTAAGACAGGAAGCTTAATCTTTCAAATTTTCTTTTTTTAATTAAAAATTTTAAATTCCTTTTCCATGCAGACATCATCGATGAAGAGATAATCTAATTTTTCAAATATTTCAACCAAAATATCCTCCCTGCTGTCAAAAGTAACCCTGATTTTTTTGAATTCATAATCTATGGCTATTTTCTCAAGCTGTCTTATCAGTTTATAAGCTATCTTTTCACGATTATCATAGGAATTTAAAAATAAGGTTGTTATTTCACAGGAATCGGCATCATAAACCTTAAAACTAGAACACCCAACAATCTTGCCGAAATTGCTTAAAAGCAGCACTACCTGAGGATCTTCCACCAGACATCCGAAAGAATCACAGAATTTAATGAATCTTTCATCCCTTTCATCAGTTACAATAATTTCCATTATTTGACCTCTGTTGAGTTTCCAACTTTTGCAAGCTCATCTTCCCAAACTCCGGGATTATTGCATGCAAACTTTAAAAATAAATCTCTGCACCTGACATCATTTAAAACAACCACTTCAATGCCGTTGCATACAAGTAAATTTTCGGCTCCCATCAATGTGGTGTTCTCTCCTATTACTACTCTGGGTATGTTATATAATATCACCGCACCGGAACACATCGGACATGGGGACAGGGTTGTATATAATGTGCATTTTATATAATCATCATAATTTAAGCGTCCTGCATTTTCAATTGCATCCATTTCTGCATGCAGGAGCACTGAATCGTTTTGGATTAGCCTATTGTGACCTCTTGATATTATTTCACCATCTTTGACTAAAACAGCACCGATTGGAATGCCGCCTTCCGTTAAAGACTTTTGAGCTTCCGCAATAGCTTCATCCATAAAATAAGCATCATCAATCATATTAAAAAAAAGAAATAAAAATAGATGAATAACCATCTATTTAAATCTGTTGAATAATCCTTTGCTGGATTTTTCTTCTAAACTTTCCTCTAACTTAGTTACCTTTTTCCTTAAATCAGAAATTGTTTTGTTTGATTCATTGGACAATTTGTCGTAACTACTTTCCTTAATTTTCAATTGTGCATTAAGAGAGGAAATCTCTTCATTAAGTTTAGCAATTGTGTGATTATTCTTCTTATCAACTTCGTCCTTATAATCACCAATTTCTATTAAGTCGTTCCTTAACTCAATGACTTCATCAGTGAGCTTCTTGTTTTCATCTTTAGATTTATTTAAATTATCATTTGCTTCCTTAAGTTCATCACGCAATTTTTGATTCATTTCATTTAGATGATCAACTTCAGAAAGGTCAAATGATTCGATTTCTTTATTCAAATCATCAATTTGGGCTTCATATTTATCTTTAATAGTGTCAAGTTCAGATTCCAATTTATCTGCCCTTACCTTATTAACAGCACTTTCAGCACCGATCTTTCCTATTTTATTACTTAAATCAGCACTAATATCTAATTGGTCGAAATATTTCCTAGTGCTTTTTTCTAAGGCATCAGTCAACTCAATTTTAAGACTTTTAAGTTCTGAGTTTTCCTTTTTGAGTTTTGGAATAACTTTATTGGTCAAGTAGTTGAGTTCACTGGATTGATTGGATAATTTTTCTGACTTTTCAGCAAGTTCCTTTTTCAAACTAGCAATCTCATCATCAGAGTTAGTAGCTTTTTTCTTAGGGGCGTCCTCTTCAACAGGAGCCTCTTTTACTTCTTCAACTTCCTCAACAGCCTCTTCAACAGGAGTTTCTTCAACTTCCTCAACAGGTTCTTCGACTACTTCATCAACTTGTTCAGGAGTCTCTTCAACTTCTTCAGGAACAGCCTCTTCAACAGGAGTTTCTTCAACTTCTTTAATCTCCTCAACAATAGGTTCTTCGACTACTTTATTAACTTGTTCAGGAGTTTCTTTAACGTCTTCAGTTTCTTTGTGTGATTTCTTAAGTTTATCAAGATTTAAACTCATTTTAGTGCCATACATAGCATTAATTGGTTTTTTTTCAGACATTTTATCACCAAAATAGCAATAATTAAAAAGTTCGACAACAATATACTAAAATTAAATTTTTCTTTAACTATCTATTTAAATATTATCAAAAGCCAAATTCAAGATTAATTTCAACCAATATTTTCACACTTGCAAATAATATTAATATCATGAAAATCAATAGATAATTACTGAAATACTTTTTGTAATTTGTGGCGATAATATGGATTATTTTGACAGATTAGAAGCTGAAACCCATCACCTATACGATATTGCTAATGAAGCGAGATCAAAAGGTTTGGATGTTGAAACAAAAACTGAAGTACCTCTTGCAAAGGATTTAGCAGAAAGAGTAGAAGGACTTGTTGGTCCTGAAGGTGTAGCTCAACGTATTAAAGAATTAGAAGCAGACATAACAAGAGAAGAAGTTGCATTTGAAATTGCGGCTGAAATTGCAGACGGAACTTTCGAACTTACCGGTGAAAAGGCAAAATACAACGAAGAGGAAAGATGTGACCAGGGTTTAAGAACTGCACTTGCAATCTTAACAGAAGGAGTGGTGGCAGCACCGCTTGAAGGAATTTCACAGGTGAAAATCAAAGAGAACTTTGACGGGTCAAAATATATCGGAGTTTATTTTGCAGGACCTATCAGAAGTGCCGGAGGTACAGCTGCAGCATTGGCCGTTCTTTTAGGAGACAAAATTAGAAGAGCAATCAAAATTGATGCATTCAAACCTATCGACGATGAAATTGAAAGATATGTAGAGGAAGTGGAACTTTACGAATCAGAAGTTACAAATTTACAATACTCACCAACACCAGAAGAAGTGAGATTCGCTGCAAAAAATATTCCTGTTGAAGTTACAGGAGAGCAAACCGATAAGGTTGAAGTGTCCCACAGGGATTTGGAACGTGTTGAAACAAACAATATTCGTGGAGGAGCACTTCTTGCGATGGTTGAGGGAGTAATCCAAAAATCCAAAAAGATCCATAAAATTTCCAAGAAGTTAGGTCTTGATTGGGAATGGCTTACGGAATATTCAAAACCTAAAACCGATGATTCTAAAAGTGATGACGGAGGGGACTCCGACATTGTAAGCGAACCGAAATATATCCAGGATATCATCGGCGGAAGACCTATTTTAGGTTATCCTTCTGAAAAAGGAGGATTCAGATTAAGATACGGTAGAAGCAGAAATACCGGACTGGCTACAATGGGAGTTCATCCTGCTACAATGGCATTGCTTGAATTTTTGGCCGTTGGAACACAGCTTAAAATTGAATATCCCGGAAAGGGTAACTGTGTTGTTCCGGTCGACTCCATTGAAGGACCTACCGTCAAACTTAAAAACGGGGATGTTGTAGCAATCGACAGTATCCGCCAAGCACGTGAACTTAAAAAAGATGTTGTCGAAATTTTGTTTTTGGGAGATATGCTCGTTGCATTCGGAGAGTTCTTAAGAAATAACCAGCCACTATATCCATCAGGATGGTGTGAAGAATGGTGGATACAGCTATTGACCAGAAGCGAAAACTTTGATGAAAACAACAACGATTTGGATTTATACAAGCTCGAATATGAATATCTAAGTTCCATTGAAGCATTTACATTATCAAAGAAATATGATATTCCGCTTCATCCAAAATACACATACTGCTATAATGATGTAACCATTGCAGATTTAAATTCATTGATTGACCTGATGAACAAATGCAAATCAAGTTATAACCCTGATGAGGGAATCAAACTGGATTTATCCTATCCTAAAAGAACACTGGAGATAATTGGTGTTCCGCATATCGTTCGTGACGGAAAAATCATCATCAACAAGGACCATGCTTATGCCCTTCTTGTTACACTATCCAAAAAATTACCTGAAAAAAGCACAACTATAGAAGCGGTGAACGAAGTGTCTCCCGTTGAGATTAAAAATAAGGCTCCTGCATATATCGGTACCCGTGTAGGCAGACCTGAAAAATCCAAGGAAAGATTAATGAAACCTGCCCCTCATGGATTATTCCCTATTGGCAATTACGGCGGTTCCAGAAGACTTGTGGCTACTGCTGCCAAAAAGGGAAAAATAAAAGTTGAACTGTCAAGAAGAAGATGTACCAATCCGGAATGCGGAATAAGTTCATTCAATTCCCTTTGTCCGAAATGCGGACATCCAACCGAAATCAGTTCCCCAAGTTCAAAAAACATTCCTCTTGCAACCATGCTTAAGAATGCCTCCGACAATGTTAAAGTAAGAAGAGTCGATGAGGTAAAAGGAGTTGTCGGAATGATTTCAGAAGCCAAACTGCCAGAACCTCTTGAAAAAGGAATATTAAGAGCTAAAAATGAGGTATTTACTTTCAAAGACGGAACAATACGCCATGATTCAACCGACTTGCCTCTGACACATTTCATTCCAAAAGAAATTGGAGTGACTGTTGAAAAATTATTGGAAATGGGTTATGAAAAGGACTGCTATGGAAATCCGATTGAAAGTGAAGACCAGATTATTGAATTAAGAGTTCAGGATATTGTAATTTCCGATAATTGTGGCGAATATCTGCTTAGAACAGCTCAATTCATAGACGATGAGCTTACCCGATACTATGGAATGGAGCCATTCTACAATGTCAAAGAAAAAAGTGATTTGATTGGACATTTGGTTGCAGGTCTTGCACCACACACATCCGCAGGCGTTTTAGGAAGAATTGTTGGATTTACAAAGGCTTTGGGTTGTTATGCACACCCCTATTTCCATTCTGCAAAACGTAGAAACTGTGACAGTGATGAAGATGCAATAATGTTGCTGCTGGATGCGTTAATCAACTTTTCAAAAACATACTTGCCAAATACCCGAGGAGGAAGTATGGATGCTCCTTTGGTTTTATCTTCAAGAATTGACCCTGAAGAGATCGATGACGAATCTCACAACCTGGACATATTTGAAAGGTTCCCTGTTGAATTTTATGAAGAAACCTACACTCCACACAAACCTGCAGACGTCCTGGATTATATCGATAATGTAGAAATGCATCTGGGAACACCGCAGCAATATGAAGGGCTGATGTTTTCACACCACACTTCAAGCATTCACGCAGGCCCTACAGTATGTCTTTACAAGAGACTGCCTTCAATGAGGGAAAAGGTAGAAGCCCAAATCAGCCTCGCCGAAACCATCCGTGCCGTTGACCAGCGTGGAGTTGTGGAAAAAGTTCTATCTTCACACTTCCTGCCCGACATAATGGGCAATTCAAGAGCATTTTCCAAGCAAAAGGTAAGATGTACCAAATGCGGTGCAAAATATCGGAGAATGCCGCTTACCGGAAAATGCAGCTGTGGAGGTAACCTTATCCTTTCCGTTTCAAAAGGTTCAGTTACAAAGTACCTTGAAATTTCAAGAGACTTGGTAAGCAGATACCCTGTTTCCCATTACCTAAAACAGCGTTTAGAAATTCAAGAGTTTGGAATAAACTCGCTTTTTGAAAGTGATAAATCCAAACAAAGTTCTTTAGACATTTTCTTCTAAAGAACATATTACTTTTCAGACGCTCTCGGACAATAGATTTCTACTATTTAAGACATATTAAATTTCAGAGTATATAAATACTGTTTGATGGAAGACGAACAATTTAAATACTAAAAAGTATAAAATACTTAACTAGAAAAAGTTCGTATTAATACGAACAATAATTATACAATTAAGTTCAATATTATAATTGAGTAAATTACATAAGGTGGATAATAATGGAAAGAAGTTCAGAAATCGGACATAACTTAAATGAGTCCGTTAAAATAAACGTAGAGAAAAATAATGGAATAAAAGAAAGATTCAGCTATGAAAAGTTAGTTAAATCATTAGTAATGGTTGAAACTCCTTTTTTTGAATCTGATAAAATTGTAGCAACAGTCGTATCACAACTATATGATGGAATTACAACCAAAGAAATCAAAAAAATTGTATACGAATGTTTAGAAGATATCGATAGTGAAATTGCAAACAAATACTTAGCAAGCACTCAATTAAAAGTACGTACTTCAAGAGACACTATCGAAGCATTCGATTTATCTAAAATTGCTAACACATTAATTGAAGAAACCGGCGCCAGCCAGGAAACTGCTTTTGAAATTGCTACTGAAACCTGGAAAGAACTTAAAAAATTAAATGTTGAATACCTGACCGCACCTATGATCAGGGAAATGGTCAACACAAAATTGATTGAATACGGTTTGGAAGATTTAAGAAGCCGTTACACTCGTTTAGGTATACCTGTATACAACATTACCTCTTTAATTGAAAACGGTAACAGGGATAATGCAAATATGATTCACAACCCTGAAAGTATTCACAAACATGTAGCAGACGAAGCATTAAAACAATACGCATTATTAAAAATGCTCCCTGCACATTTGGCAGATGCACACATGGCAGGTGACATTCACATTCACGATTTAGAATTCTTCGCAGGAAGACCTTTAAACTGTATGCAACATGATAT
Organism: uncultured Methanobrevibacter sp.; assembly: GCA_902789505.1. Lineage (GTDB taxonomy): Archaea > Methanobacteriota > Methanobacteria > Methanobacteriales > Methanobacteriaceae > Methanocatella. Next base: position 16,153 of record CADAOO010000001.1, read on the forward strand.
AAGAACTTTCATCAAATACGGTCTTAAAGTAGACGGTACTGGTGACCACACCTCCATTGCAGGCGCACCAAACCATATGGAAACCTTAATGAACCACACAGGTGAAATCATGCTTGCAGCTCAACAAAATATGTCCGGTGGACAAGGAATGTCCTTATGGAACGTATTTGTAGCACCATTCGCAAGAGGCAGAAGCTATGAGGAAATCAAACAATCTGTCCAAATGCTTGTTTACAACCTTAACATGGCATATGCTGCAAGAGGATCCCAAGTTCCATTTACAAGTATGGCATTAGAATTTGGTGTTCCAGACTTCCTAAAAGATGAAACTGCATACGGACCAAAAGGTAAAGTGGTTGGAACCTACGCAGACTTCGAAGAAGAAACCAGATTAATCCAAAGAGCATTTACCGAAACATTGCTTGATGGAGACAACGAAGGTAAACCTCATTTATTCCCTAATACTATTTACACCTTACGTAAAGAAACCATGACCAGCGAATATGAAGAAGATATCCGCTTAGTTCATGAATTATCTGCAAAATACGGTTCATCATACTTCGTAAACATGTTCCCTAAATACAGAGGAAAAATGGCAAACTATATGGGTTGCAGAACTTGTTTACAAGATACCTGGACTGGTGACTGGGATCAAGACTGTTTAAGAACCGGTAACTTAGCTTACGTAACCTTAAACTTCCCAAGAATCGGATACCAATCCAAAGATGAATCCCAGGTATTTGAATACTTGGATGAATACATGGATCTGGCTGTCGAAACCTTAATGCTTAGAAGAGAACAAGGATTAAAATGTTTAAATGATTTCCACATTTTACCATTCTTAAAACAGCAAGTGGCTGAAGATTCATACTACAGAATCCAAAACTCAACCTTATCCTTTGGTTTCGTTGGGCTTAACGAAATGTTATTATCACTATTCGGTGAAGGTATTGAAAATCCAGATGCAAACAAATTTGGTGTAAAATGTCTTGAATATGTTAACCAAAGAGCTGACGAATTAAAAGATGAAACTGGACTCAGATGGAGTGTTTTACAAACTCCTGCAGAATCTACTGCATACAGATTTGCAACACTCGATAAAAAACAATTCGGCGATCAGGCTATTGTACAGGGTGAAGGAAATGCAAATTACTACACAAACTCTTCACATGTGCCTGTAGATACTGGAGCTTCCTTAATTGAAAAAATTAAAATCGAAGAACAATACCACAGTTTAACTCCTGGCGGACACATTTTCCATGCATTCATGGGAGAATCTTACTCTGATCCTGACTCATTAATGAGTCTAACCAATAAAATTGCTAAAAAATCCGATATCGGATTCTGGGCTTACAGCTCAGCTTTAAGTTTCTGCCTTAAATGTAAAACCTTAATGAAAGGTTTAAACAATACTTGTCCTACCTGCGGTGAAAGCGAAGATGTAGAATGGTATGACAGAATTACCGGATACGTACAACAAGTTGGACGTGCAAAATCTGCATCCGGTGGCTGGAACCCTGGTAAACGTCAAGAATTAATTGACAGAAGAAGATTTGAAGATAACTAACTTTTTAGTTATCTTTATCCACCTTATTTTTTTACACCAAAAAACCATATCCCAAAAAATAGATTCTTGTTTTATTAACCATACATGGAAACATTTTATTTTCAGCAGCAATTCCTGCGAACAAATATAATCAAAAATAGCTGGCTCAAATAGGAATATGTGGAATAAATATCTCATTTAATTGAATGATTATGCAATTAAAAAGAGGTTTGGAAAATATCAAAAATAGCTTATGCAAAAATCCAAAATCCTTCAGGCCATAATCCTAAAATTTAGATAAACAAAAAAAGAATGGAATTAATAGTAACTCCATTTAACCACATCAATTTTACTAAAAAAACATGATTAATTCTTTTCTTTTTTCTCTTTAATCAAATCTTTAATATCGGCAAATTCACGATTAACATATCCCTTTACCATTGAAACAGATAAAGTGGCCGTACCGATACAGGATAAGAAAAAACCACCCCAAGCCAATACCAATGAATTAATTTTTCCAATCATGATCTTTCCGGAAGCATCAAAACTGTTACTTGTAAATGCATTGGAAACCATAGTCAGTGAATCCATAGGAGAAACATCTTCAGCAAGCATGGTAAATAGAAAACTAACCAGAATTATTGCAAATAACAACAGGAGAGTAATTCCCAAACCATTATTCTCTGTATGTTCCACAAATTTACGATAGTAAACTTTAATAAAATACAAATACCCAATAATATGGAACAAATCCAATAAAACAACGAGACTATCTCCAAATAACAATCCAGTTATGGAACCGAATGGAATTAACAGGAATAATATGAATTTATTTTTAAGGGTGTCACTACTCCAATTAATGGCCAGGGATGCCGAAACAAGGATATCCAAAACAAATATTAAATAGGAACCTCCTTTCCAATCAAACGTAAGATATAAAATAGTAATGATGAAAACCAGTATCATCACAAGATAAAAAAGCTGCTTTAAGGACATTATTCCTTCAGAAGGAAAATATTCGAGAGGGTTTGAAAACCTTGAAGCTTTAAAACGGGCCAATAACCTGCTTTTGGGGATGATATATTTACCGACATATACTAAAACGACAAAAATTCCAATTGCAACCAATAATTGAAAAATAATGTCCAATATCAATTCATTTCCCATTATTCCACATCCTCTTCATCAATTAATTGTCTTAATTCGGCAAATTCCTTTTTGAAATGCCTTATTAAAATTGCTGCAGTCAAAGTCGCAGCGCCTGCTCCTGAAATGACATATCCACCCCAAACCAGCAGCAAACTATTAAGTTTGCCCGGAATAGTATCGCCAAAAACAGCATACCCATTACCAGTGAATTCATTGGAAACAATTACAAGTGAATCCAAAGCATTTACACCTTCAGAATACTGAGTTACAAAAAAACTGGCGAAAACGATAACAAATAATAATATTATAGTTACTCCCAATCCATTTGAATTGGTGTATTCCATAAATTTATCAAAATTAAGTTTTGCACAGTATACAAATACAAGCATGTGAATTATATCCACTAAAATCACTAAACTAAGACCAAATAAGGAATAGGCTAAAGATCCATATGGAACTAATAACAGCCATACAATCTTATTTTTCCAGGAATCCATATCCAATGTAATTGCAAAGTATAGTGAAAGTGCAATGTCAAATATCACAAAATAATATAAGTCTTTTTCAGCACCGGTAAGCGAATAGAAAATATTTACAACACACAATGCCATCATAATTAAATAAAAGACCTGCTTTAAAGTGTGAACTTCATCTTCAGGCAAGAATCTATTCATATCCATAGATTTACCAAATTTATTTTTTAAGAAACTATGTATAAACCGACCCAAAAGGGTTAAAACTAAAAAAATGATAATTACTGCAAATAATTGAAACAGCGTATTGTTTAATATTTCCACAATGTTCACCGGTTAACTTTTTGTATCTAATCATTATTAACATTTTATGAAAATTAGAAAAATTAAATAAATAAATTATTAGGCTGAACTGCCCAACTTTAGATGCTGAAACCACCCAAACATTTGTACTGCAATAAATATACAGTCATTTTAGAAAAGAATATGCATGATTTAATCGTTGAGAATTAAATGATCTTCCTCAGCCAACTGAAGCTTTCTTTCTTTTATTTGAGCATATACCGCGCCAATTCCTAAAAATTGAGTTGCATATATGAATAAATCCAGTAAAAGACCCCATATATAATTCAAATAAACATCTGTAAGAGTGATATACTGGAAATATGCAATTAAAACAATAGCTAAAATAATTGCAGTATACTCCTTAACATAATTCTTCCAGCCAAGTATATCAATATCTTTTTTAATTTCAGGTAAATTAAAAGCAGCTACTATACTGCCCGTATCGGCAAGCCTGGCCAATGCAATTTCCATGAAAAATGTAGTGACATAAAATATAATGGCCCCCATAATAATGAAAGATGCCGCATCAACAGGATTGTGTGAAATTAATGTATGAATCGTTTCGGGGAAATCCAATAACATTTCTTCCAGATCAAACTCGGGAAAATTCATTGGAGAAGATACAAAATCCAAAACGAAACCCTGAACAGTTGCATAAACCGCAGAAACAATAGTTGACTTTATTCCCAAATTCAAAACATCCTTAACCAATATTTTTGGTAATCTGACACCGCCACTTATTCTATCACGTGTAACTGTCATCCAATAACCTGATATAAATATATTAAAGAATACCAAATATACAATACCCATTTTATCTGGCTCATAATAGTCTTGCAGAAAATTCAATATTACGAACAGTATCAGGACAAGGATAAAAAATGGTTTATTATATGTACAATAGTTCCATACTTTTTTCAACTTTACCAACGGTTCAACCGAATTCAAATCCATATATTATTTTTTAAAAAAGGAAATAAATAAATTTAACTAAACAAAATGTGAAAAAAATAATATTGATTTTAACAAATCCAATACAAATATAATTTTTCATTAACCAGTTATACATTTCAGCATACCACCCAAAAACTAAAAGTATATTAATACCATTAAACTAAAATTATAATATTATCATATCACTGATGATAATTTATTATTTTCACATAATCTATGTTACTAGTATTTATGGGCTTTTAATACTAGGTAGCTGATAACATGGATTTAATTATATACCCAGTGCAGAACTGATTAAGAGGTTATTTAAATGCAAAGATCAAGAGGATTAAAAAGTAGATCAAGAAAAAAAATGACTAAAGTACAAAGGCCAGGAAGAACAAACCCTATTACCAACAGACTCCAAAAATTCGAAGAAGGAGATTTAGTTCACATTACCATCAACCCAAGTATCCAAAAAGGACAGCCAGCTCCTAGATTCCATGGTAAAACTGGTAAAGTCACTGGTCAAAAAGGAAAAGCTTATATCGTATCTTTAAAAGATGGAAACAAAGCAAAAGAATTAATCGTTAGACCAGACCACTTAAAATTACAAAACTGATTTTTATGATCGGAAAAAAAATAATTGAAACTGAAGCAATTCCAAGTGCAAGAGTTAAAGAGATACTTGATGACTTTTCCCAAGACAATGAATTGAACTATGAACAGAACCTTACCTTAAACCATCTTGCAAGGTTTAAAAAATTCTCAGCCGAAGACAGCGAAGAGATTATGGAAAAACTTCAAGAAGAACACCCTAACTTAAGAACTAGGGCTATTGTACATATAGTAGATTTAGTTCCTCAAGATTTAGCAGATTTAAGATTAATTTTTGCTAAAGAACCTTATCAACCAGATAAAGGTGAAATGGAACAGATTTTAGAAATTTTAGAACAATACGATACTGTCGAATAGTTCTAAAACTATTCTCTTTTTTTTATTAATTCAAAAATATTTATTGAAAATATTAACTATTTTTAGATACGTTTATTACATTTAAAAATAAAAACTATTAATAAGTTTATCTTTAGTCAATTAGAGACAAGAAAAAAACAATAGTGAAGTGATAACATGGATAATAAAAACAAAAAAGAAAAGGCACCAACAGTGAAAAAAGAAGAATATGCTGTTGTTCTTGACTATTTAAGTCGTGGATATGTTAAATCTGACATGTCCAAGTTTGGGGGAAAAGCTATTGCTCAAGCTATTGGTACAGAACAATTCACTTTACTAGAATTAGCTCCTAAAAATGGAGTAGATTTAGAAATTCAAGATACTGTATATATTGGAAAAGGAAAAAGAGATAAAATATACAGAGTCCTCGGCAAATTAGATTATGAAAACCTAACTGCCACTAGTAGAATTGAATTAGAATATGCTATTCGAGATATTGTTGAAGAAAATGAAGATAAATATGTTGAATTCTTTAATACTGCTGAAGCATTAAGTACAAGGCTTCATAAATTGGAATTAATCCCTGGAATTGGTAAAAAATACATGTGGGAAATTATTGAAGCAAGGGAGGAAAAACCTTTTGAAAGCTTTGAAGATATTTCACAAAGACTTCCAACACTTACAGACCCTGCAGGAATGATTGTAAAAAGAGTACAGCAAGAATTAGATACTTCAACTCCAAAAAGAGGTAAAAACAAATACAACATTTTTACGCAGGCACCCCGTGCTCAAAGAAGAAACGCGAAATAAAGTGATAAATTGACTAGTGATACTTCCCAATCCTTATCTAAAATTACTAAAAGTATTTTAAATCAGCACGGGATAACCTTAAATAAAAATCTTGGTCAAAATTATCTGATTGATAAAAACAAGAGAGATCAAATTATCAACTTCGGAAACCTCAATAAGAACGATACCGTTTTAGAAATAGGAACTGGGATAGGTACACTAACAATTGAAATTGCGCGAAAAGCTAAAAAGGTAATAGCTATTGAGCAAGATGAAAACATCTATAAAATATTAACCAAACGACTTGAAGATGAACAAATCGATAATGTAGAGCCTATAAACGATGATGCATTAAGTGTTGATTTCCCAAAATTTAATAAAATCATTTCAAATCTACCTTATCAAATCTCATCACCAATTACTTTTAAATTTTTAGAATATGATTTTGACTTGGCCATTTTAATGTACCAGAAAGAATTTGCCGAACGCATGAACGGCAAAGTTGGAACTAAAGATTATTCCAGGCTATCCGCAATGTTATATTTCAGGTGCAATGTGGAAACGTTAACCGATGTCAGTTCCGAAAGCTTCATTCCAAAACCGAAAATTGACTCCACTGTTGTTAAACTAACACCAAAAGAAAACAAAATCGATGCCGCGGATTTTAAAACTTATTCAAAATTTACAAAGGCGCTTTTTCAGCACAGGAACAAAAAAATCAAAAATGCCCTTATTGACTCCAGACACATAATCAACAATATCGATAAAAAAATTCTTAAACAGAGGCTTAACAGTATTGAAGACGATGAACTTAATGAATATCTCTCAAAAAGGGTTGTCGCATTAACTCCCGAAGAGATATTGAAACTATCAAAGGAATTGAATCCCATTTTTTATGAGTAGATAACATGGCTGAATTTATCATAAATACAGACAATAATGTTTATGTTCCTGCAGAAGACAGCTATCTGCTTGCAGATAACTTATTAATAAAGGAAGGGCAAAGTGTTTTGGAGATTGGAACCGGATCTGGAATCGTTGCAATGTATGCTTCAAAACTTACTGATGAAATAACAGTGACTGATATAAACTTCGACGCATGCAGGCTGGCCGAAAAAAATTTCAGGGAAAACGGCATTGAAAACATTGAAATATTATTTGGAAACATGTTTGAACCAGTGAAAAATAGAAAGTTTGACGTGATTTTATTTAATACTCCATATCTACCTACCGAAGATGGTGAAGTTTTAGAAGACACTATAAATTATGCATTTGACGGTGGATTAAATGGTAGAAAAGTTATTGATGTTTTCTTAAATGAAGTGGGAAATCATTTAAACGAAGGGGGGATAGTTCAGCTGATTCAGTCTTCACTTTCGGGAAATGAAGAAACCCTGGACATGCTTGACAAATCAGGCTTTATTGCAGAAATAGCGGCAAGTGAACACTTCTTTTTTGAAGACATAACATTAATTAATGCTTATAAAATATAATTAGGTGATAATATGGAAGAATGGCAAAAATTATTAGTTGTAGGAGTTATTCTAATAATATTGGCAGCACTGTTCGCCATGTTTAAAGGAATAACAGTCTGGACAGTATTGATAATACTGCTTGCGATTGCTGATATAGCACTCGGATTATACATAAAAAAAATTAGTTAGGAGAATTAGAATTCTCCATCAAAAACAAGCACTGCAGGACCTTCCATGAAGGCTCCTAACTTATTTTCTTTTTCATAAACATTGAATTTTAAGTCTCCGCCAGGCAAGTGAAGTAAAACATCACTATCGAATAATCCCAGTTTAAAACCTGAAATTGCAGTTGAGGTAGCTCCGGTTCCGCATGCAAGTGTTACTCCAGCACCCCTTTCCCAGGTAATCATTTTACCTTCGTTTTTAGAAATTACTTCCACAAAGTGCACATTTATTTTTTCTGGAAATACTTCATGGGCTTCTATGGCCGGACCGTATTTGTCAATGTCGACATCATCGACATCATCAACGAAGATGATTGCATGAGGATTTCCGACACTGATTGCTGTGACATTAAAAGTGGTATCCAAAACTTCCAGTTCTCCGTCAAGGAACTCATCCTCATCGGAGGTCATCGGGATTTCGGGAGTCTTAAATGTTGAAAGTCCCATATCCACCTTGAACAAAACAGGTTCATCATTTTCCAGGGTAATTTCAATGGTTTTAATTCCAGCCCTTGTTTCGACTGTCATTTTTTCCTGTTTCAAAATGCCTTTTCTGTATACAAAATCACCAAAGCACCTTATACCGTTTCCACACATTTCAGCTTCGCTTCCATCAGGGTTAAACATCCTATATCCGATATCAGCTACATCAGACGGTTCCACGAATAATACTCCATCCCCGCCTACACCAAAATTTCTGTGGCATAATATCCTACATGCTTCCGGCTTATCCTTTTCAGGAATAACTTCCCCTTTGCTTTCATCTATGATTGGAAAGTCATTGCCTATTCCGTGCATTTTTGAAAATTTTAATCCTTTTAAATCAAGCATAATAATCAACTTATTTCAAATGATCTGGAATTGTCTGTTTTGCATACAGGTCTTCAAATGTTTCTCTTTCACGGACCACATTACATTTGCCGTCGGTTACCAATATTTCAGATGCCAATGGCCTTGAATTATAGTGGGATGACATTGTAAATCCATATGCGCCGGCATTCATGATACCTAAGACATCACCCTCTTCAACATCAGGCATTGGTCTGTCACGTGCGAACAGGTCTCCTGATTCACATACGTTACCTGCAATATCGACTTCCTGAGTGTTAGGAGCATCCATTTTACTTGCATCAACTATGTGGTGGTATGAATCATACATTGCAGGTCTTAAGAGTGTATGGAATCCTGCATCTACGCCTATGAATTTTCTGTAACTCTGTTTGACGCTGTTTACAGTAACCAAAAGAACGCTGGCGTCTCCAACGAGGTATCTTCCAGGTTCAAGATACATTGTAGGATTGCCCATATCAAATTCTTCCAGTTTTTCTTTAAACAATCCTATATTGACTTCGGCAAATTTATCCAAATCAACAATTTTTTCTTCCGGAGTGTATGGAATTCCTACACCTCCACCGAAATCAACAAATTCGAAGTCTATTCCTGTTTCCTGGTGAACTTTTCCCGCAATATCCATTGTGGATTCAACAGCTAATTTGAATGGTTCCGGATCCAAAATACCTGAACCGATGTGAGAATGCATACCAACAGGATTAAATCCTAATTCTTTAGCTAATGCGTAAACTTCTACAGCTTCATTATCCATTATACCAAATTTACTCATTACTCCTCCGGTAATACAGTGGTCGTGGTGTCCTGCACCAACCATCGGGTTTACCCTAAATGAAATTTTGAGTCCTTCAGGGTCAACTACTTTGGATAATCTTTTCAAAGCTGATACTGAATCAATGTTTAAAACTGCACCTTCATCGTGAACATATTTTAATTCATCATTGGTGATGTTATTACCGGTGAACAATATTCTGTCGCCTGAAAAACCAAGCATTTTAGATATGTGAACTTCACCAGGGGAAACTGCATCAATGCAACATCCTTCACTTTCTAAAATTTTCATCACTGCAATGTTTGTGTTAGCTTTACATGCATAAAATACTTTGAAATCTGGGTAATATTTTGAAAATGCAGAATAAAATCTATTATAATTATCTCTTATCCTATTTTCATCAATTACATAGGTTGGAGTTCCGAATTCTTCTGCAATTTCAATTGCATCTGCCCCACCGATATCAAGGTGGTTTTTATCGTTTACTTTAATATTTAAATCCATGATTAAAACTCCTAAAAAAGTTTCATTATGAATTTACATATATAATCCAATCTATTTAAAATTAGTGAAGGAAAAAATTTTTCCGAATATTAATCGTATAATTAAAAAAAAATTAAAAAAAAATAATTAAGAAATAAGAAATTTCCTAATTAATAACTACTTTTGATGTTGTGCTTGTTGCCTTAAAGAATCTGCTGGTTTCAAAACTGGTGACTGCAGTATAAATACTTACCATATCCAAATTAATTGAAAATACGGCAATACCACTTTCATTGGTTGTTGCAACATAGGTCATTCCGTTAACCTTGAATGTGACCTTTGCACCATTAACAGGAACATCGGATTTGGATTCCAATTTGGCTGTAATCTGTTTAGGATTATCAGTTGATTTGAAAGTATAATCGCTGACTGTTAATTTGGATGCCTCCTGAACAATTTTAATGGTTCTGGTGGCTGTTGTTTCGCGGTAGTACCTGTCTCCGGCAAATTTAATTGTTACGCTTTGAGTTCCGGCATTTACCGCAGTCAATTTAACGGTTGCCCAACCGTTTGCATCGGTATATGTGACCTGTTTTTGATTGCCGAATATGAAAAGAACTTTCCTGTTTGCCAAAGCGTTGCCGTTAACATCCTTAAGAATGGCGCTGTAGGAATAACCTCTAGACATCTGTTGAACGTAGACCACTCTGTCCGGAGCAACAAATGCAGTTTTTTCCTTGACCAGCTTGAGGGTTCCGCTCTGTGTGATTCCATTGTATTTGGTGTCGCCTACAAATGTTATGACTACATCGTAAGTGCCTTCGGCATTTGCATTTAGTGTTACGGTTCCCCAACCTGCATCATCAGTAATGACTGTCTGGTTTTTGCCGTTGAATGAAACGGATACAGCATAACCTGCCAGTGCAGTGCCGTTCATATCTTTAAGGATGAATTGGTATTTATAACCGTTGACACCTTCAGTTACTGAAATTACCCTGCTTGGAGTGATGAGTTTAGTATCTTCTTTTGTAACATTGAAAACAGCCATCTGTGAAGGGTCATTATAGTACTGGTCATAGCTGAAGGTCACATTATTGGCATATGATCCTTCATCCAGATAAGGAATTTCTATTACGCCAGTTCCATTTTCGACGTTTGCTGCGTATTCTTTGTTGTCAATAATGATGGATACATTACCCTCATTTACTGCATTGCCTTTCCATGTTACTTCAGTTGTTATTTTAACAGTGTCATCAACAGTGATGTCTGTAATGCTTAAATCAGCTATCTTATATGGACCAACCCTTTTAGGGGTGACATTGGCAAGGGTGACTGTACCGATGGTCATATTTAAGGAAATCTGGTTGGTTCCGTCCTCAGCACTATTGTCTTCAAAAGCGGCATTTGCAACAGCCAAATTTCCATTTGTGAATATTGCACCGCCTTCCTTTGCACTGTTAGCTGTGAAATCAACATTATTGACACAACCTGTACCGTTGAAAAATATTGCACCGCCATAAGTGGCATGATTGCCTGTGAAAGAAGTGTTTTCAATTTGACCTGTTTTAACAAAAATTCCACCACCATAAACTGCAGAATTATTAATGAAGGATCCGTTAAAGACAACATTTTCAAATGTTTCAAAGAAATTGACTCCTCCGCCCCACATTGCGGAATTATTGATGAAATTACTGTTGAATGTTATGTTTATTGGAGTTTGTCTGAAGTTTACTCCACCACCAGTTTTAACTGCCAGATTATTAACGAAATCAGAGATAAATATGGCGTTGGTTGCTACCTGTTTGAATGTGATTGCTCCACCGTTTCCATTTACAGGATCAAGTTTTCCCAAAGCCTCGTTGTCATTGTAATAACCGGTGAAATTATTGTTATTTGATTTAGCATAGAAAAACATTGCACCTCCACAGGATTCAGCCACATTAAAACTGAAATCACTGTCAAACCTGTTATTATTAGCCACATTTAAGAAAAACATTCCTGCACCATAAGCTGCATGGTTGTCCTTGAAACGACTATTGAAGACATTGCCTTCAGCGGGACGGTAGAAAAATATTCCTCCACCGCTGGCTTTTTCTGCATTGTTTCCATAGAATATTGATGTGAAATTATTGTTGGATGCTTCGCCCAGTATATAAACGGCTCCACCTCCCCTTTCAGCAGTATTGTTTTCAAAATAACTGTCTACCACATTATTGCGGAAATATTTACCTCCAAAAGCAATTGCTCCACCATTATATGCAGTATTGTTAATGAAAGTGGACCAGATTTCTGTGTCTGTGAAATTGTTTAAAACGAAAACCGCACCACCCAAATCAGCTGCATGGTTATTTACAAATATGCAGTTAACCAGCTCCAAAGATTCCTGTGAAAATATTGCTCCCCCACGACTTGAGGAATTTCCATTAGTAAATGTTATTCCATATATGTCAAATGAGTCGGCATCAATATTGAAAATCTGATACTTGTTTTCACCATCAAAGACCACATCAGAGTCTGAAGCAAAAAGACTTAATGACTTATCGATGCTTAAATTTACATTAAGCCCAGAACCGCGATATACTCCCGGTGCAATAAAGATTGTGTCACCATCCTTAGACTGGTCAATGGAACTTTTTAGGTTATTGAATGGATTATCAATAGACCCGTTACCGTCTTCACTCCTGCTGCCATCAACATACCATTCGTTTGATGGCTCGTTTTCACTTAAAATAGTATTCTCAAAATCATTTTGCAAATTTTCCTGTAGACTATATTCTGCACTAACTGAATCAGCATCTACATCAATTCCAATTATAGAACTGTCATCATCGACAGCAGAAACGCTTGAAACAGATAAAAGCAATATAGCTATAGAAAATAATATTAAAAAATATTTATTTTTAATAAAAAAAACCCCCTACAAAATATTTAACTAAATATCCATAAAGTTTATCGGCATATACTAATTTTAATTAAATATAATATAAACATTATTAATAGTGCAAATTGGAATATTGATATTATGGAAAGAAACTACGGACTTACAATGCGGGGCATTATCAAGAATGATAATGGTGAAATACTGATTTTAAAAAGACATCCGAAAAGTAAAACCGACCCTGAAATGTGGGAACTTCCCGGAGGAAAAGTAGAAAACGGAGAAAATTTCACGGATGCTCTGATTCGCGAAATTAAAGAAGAAACAAATCTGGATGGCGAAGTGGGGGACTTTGGAGAAGCTGTTCAAAACGATTACTCCCACAAAAGAACCGTCCAGCTAATAATGTATCTTGATGATGTCAAAGGCGAAGTTGAAATTAGTGAAGAGCACACCGACTGGATGTGGGCGAGTCTAGACAAAATCAAAACATTGGAAATCTCAACATCTCTTAAAAAGATTCTGGAAAAAAGAAATTGGGAACTCTAATCAAAGTCAATATGGTCTGAAATGTAGAGTTTATCCCTTCTGCAGTAAGGACAGGTCGAATTTTGATTTAGATAATAAACTTTTTCGCCGCATTCAGGACATATATCATAATCCCTGCGAAGGAATATTGTTAAATCATTAGTATGTTCCTCGAGAATGGCTTTGATTTCAGAATCATCAAAATTCGCATTGTTTTCAGTTATGACAAATTTATTGATTTGCTTTTTACACTGAGAGCAGAAATATCCATAATAAAGACCTGCGAATTTATGGCTGTCTCCTTCTGAAAAGCCCAAAAAATCCCTGTTTATATGAAACTCATCATCTGTATCATATGAAAAGGAGTATTCCGCTCTGACAGGCAGTCCTGTACCGCATTTTAAACATCTTTGGAAGGCATCATCATATTGAACAATCTTTAAGCTGTCATCATACCCGTCAATTAAATGAAACACATATTCATCTGAAATTTCACGGGCCTTTTTGCTGATGATGAATTTGCTGATGAATTCCTTGCAATCATAACAGTAGTACTTAACAAAAAAACCCTTAAGCGGAGAACTGTAACTCTCAGCAGATGTGGCTCTTGCCAATGGTTTTATGACAATTTTTCCATTTTCATCAAGCCAGAATATTTCATTTACTGAAGTATAACTGTATCCGCAGGTATTGCACACGTATGTTACTTTAGTTGCCATGATAATGCCCAAAAACGTTTTTTAATTATAAAATTTCATCTAAAGCGTTTACGAACTTGTCAATGTCCTCTTTGGTAATTATTAACGGTGGAACAAATCTCAAGACATTGCCGGCAGTGCAGTTAATTAAAAATCCTGCTTCTCTGAGCTTGTCAACATATTCAGCGCCAGGTTTGGTTAACTCTAAACCAACCATTAATCCTTTACCTCTTACATCGGCAATGATTTCCTTGTCCAATTTTTTAAGTTCACTGATGAAATATTCTCCAACCCCATTAACATTGTCCAGGATATTCTCTTCTTCAATAGCATCCAAAACTGCATTTGCGGCTGCACAGACCAAAGGTCCTCCTCCGAAAGTGGTTCCGTGATCTCCAGGTACAAATGCTGCGGCCACTTTTTCGGTTGCCAGAATTCCGCCCATTGGAACTCCTCCACCGATACCTTTAGCCATTGTCATGATATCCGGTTTTACATCAAAGAGCTCATGGGCAAACAGGCTTCCGCATCTTCCGAATCCTGTCTGTACCTCATCCACAATAAATACTATATCCTTTTCATGGCAGATTTCTTCAATCTGTTTCAAATAATCTTTATCAGGAATGTTTACTCCACCTTCCCCTTGAATAGGTTCAACGATAATGGCTGCAGTATTTTCAGTAATCGCATCCTTAATAGCTTCAATGTCATTGTATGGCACATTGATGAAACCTTTTGGAAGTATTGCTTTGAACGGTTCATGATAATGTTCATGGCCTGTTGCTGCAAGTGTCATTATTGTTCTTCCGTGGAATGATTCAACAGTAGATATCACTTCGCTTTTTCCAGTGTATTTTACTGCGAGTTTAATAGCTCCCTCATTTGCCTCAGCACCGCTGTTTGCATAAAAGATTCTGTCAAAACTGGTTTTGTCAATCAATTTTTTGGCATAAACCAATGCAGGTTCATTATAATAAATACTTGAAACGTGAATGAGTTTTTCAGCTTGGTCCTGAATCGCCTTTACAAGTTTTGGGTGATTGTGACCCAATGCATTTACAGCAATTCCTGCAAACATGTCCAGATACTCATTTCCATCAATGTCAGTTACTTTAACACCTTCACCATGGTCCAAAATAGCAGGTTGTCTTGTGAATGTGTTAATGAAATAATCATCTTCAATCTTAATCAATTCTTGAGTATTCATAAATTACCTCCTCAACTATCTAATCATTAAATATTATGGATTTCCATCAATATAAATACTTGCATCAGAGAGATTAAAGAAAGTAGTCAGATAATCAGAACTAAACAATTATTGCTTTATATGCAATATCGATTCCTCATTTTCACCATGTTTAAAAGGTTTAAGCATTCGCATACATTTAATAACATATTGCATCATATTATAATTAGGTGATAAAATGAAAGTCGCAATAATTGAAACCGATAAGGGAAACATTGAACTTGAATTGTTCCCGAATGAAGCACCCGGAACTGTAGCAAACTTTGAAAAATTAGCCAATGAAGGTTTTTACGACGGATTAACTTTCCACAGGGTAATTCCTAACTTCGTTATCCAAGGAGGATGTCCTATTGGAAACGGTACCGGCGGACCAGGTTACACCATCAAATGTGAAACCGAAGGAAACCCTCACAAGCACGGTACCGGTGCATTATCAATGGCACACGCTGGTAAAGACACTGGCGGAAGTCAATTCTTTATTACACACAGCCCGCAACCACATTTAGACGGAGTTCACACCGTATTCGGCCAAGTCATTAAAGGCCAAGATGTTGTTGATGCAATCCAACAGGGCGACAAAATGAACAAGGTGACCATTGAAGAAAGATAATTCATATCTTTCAATTTCTTTTTTTATTTACAAAATTGCTTTTATTATGTAAAATTGTTACAAAAAACAAGTTAAAGTTTAAATAACCTCCGATATATAGTATAAAATAGATTTAAAGTAAGGAGGTTTGTTAATGAAAAACTTTTTATCCCAAAAACTAGAGATACAAATTCCAAATCAGAAAAATTATAGTGGAATGACCACAATGCCAACATCTCATAAAAGTCTCATAGAATTTCTAAAAAATAATTTTAAATTTCCATCTGATAACCCGACCGATATTGCAAATTTCATATGCTCTGATTACGAATTAGAAAAAATAATCTATGATTTGCCCAAAATAATCACTAATGAACTAGAATACAGTCATATTTCACTGGATTTCATGAAAGAAACTTACCCAAAGGAAAAAATTCTTGAAATAGTCGTATATTCAAAACTGAACTATGAACTATTACTTAAAAAGGAAGATATAATCATTGATGGCATTATAGATAACTATCCTCAGCCTATGAATGAGTATATTATTTTGGTGGAATCTCATGTCTGATGAAAAAAAATTTGATTGGTTTGAATATTATAAACTAGCAAAATCATATAACAATGAAAAAAATGCTGCAAAACTAAGAACTGGAATTGGCAGATTTTATTATTCATCATTTTTAGAATCAAGAGATTACATTTTAAAAAACAACATATTTTTGAATAAAATAAGTAAAAAGATAATGCAATCTACTTCAGGTAGAGTACATGAAGAAACTAGACTTACATTCAAGAGTCATCCTTCGCTAAATCTATCAAATAAAGGTGAAAAAATAGCCCAAAGATTAAATATATTAAGAAAATATAGGAATATGGCAGATTATGATTCAGAAAATCCAAAAAATTTAAAATTTGCCTATACCAGATGTCAATTAAAAGCAAAAAGAATATTTGAGTTATTACAAGAATTATAAAGCAAATAATTAACTTTCAGCGCCTTCTGACTTAATTCCCACAAATGAAGCGAAAACAGATGCTACACACAACACCACACAAATAATGCAGGTTATCTGACAGCTGCTAATCAATAGAGGATATACTTCCTCACTGATAGGAACATTACCCATTACAAAAGCAAATACCAATGTCAATATTCCCATACTCATTGCCTGACCTACTGTCCGCATTGTTGCAACCGCCGCTGATGCAACGGAAGTGTCTTTTGGAGGAACTGATCCCATAATGACATTCGTATTCGGAGGGGAAAACAGTCCGAATCCAACACCATAAAGCACCATTGATGCAACCAGAAATTCCAAAGATGTACCGCTATCCAAAAATGAAAACAGAACAAGTGAAACCGTTCCAAGCCCCATTCCAATGGCTGCCAGGATTTGTGGAACATACTTGTCGGACAGTCTTCCAGCGATTGGAGCAACCACAACCTGACACAATGGAGCAACAAGCAGAATTATACCACTGAACTGTGAATCGAACCCTTTAATATACTGCAGGTGATAATTTAGAATTGTTGTAACGGCAAAAGTAGCCAAATAAGCACACAGAGATGCGAAATTAGCTGACATGAACTTGCGATTTTTGAAAAATCTTACATCGAATACAGGATTGTCAACTTTAAGCTCAATCAGGCAGAACACTATCAGAATAATTATGCCCAAAACTGTCAATATTACTCCCAAGGCCTCGTTTAGAATTGTAAAGCCATACATGAAGAGTACCATTCCCACACCATATAAAAGAGACCCCTTAAAATCCAATGGAATACCTTTAAATGTAATCCATTCGTCATCGACTTTGGTTAAAAGCAATGCCAGTATTACAAACAGGAATGGAACGCCGAACAGCACTACAGATCTCCAGCCCAATTGATAGTTTAAAATCCCCCCTAAAACCGGAGATAATGACAAACCAACATAAACACCTGTAATATTTATACCTAACGCTTTTCCTCTCTCCTGCGGCTCAAAAGCAGATACAATCATTGCCATTGATGTAACATTGATAAATGAAAGTGAAATTCCCAAAATCACACGGCACAATAAAAATTCTTCAGAGGTGTCAACGAATACTGTGACTATGGAAATTATAATGAATAGAATTACGCTTATGATTGTGACTTTTTTAAGGCCGTATTTTCCTGAAATCTGACCTGCAGGAACCGACAGGACAGCCACAACCAATAAAAAAATAATTATAACCCAATTTTGAACAATATTGCTCATGTGAAATTCACTGGCTATTGAAGGAACAACAACCATGACTGCATTAACTGCAAAAACCGTGAAAAATGACAGTATTGAACAAATGATAAGGATTAGATTTTTTGTTTGCATCAAAATAATTTATAAAAATTATAATTAATAATTATTTTGTATTTAATTACACAACTTGAAAAGTTTTTAATGACCCCGGAAAAAAATGGAAAATGTAAATAAGTTCATTAAATAAATATTACTCCATGAACGAATATGGCCAATGGGATTCAACACTGACATTTATCTTTGCAATGATTGGGGTTGCAATAGGTCTTGGAAACATTTGGAGATTCAGTTACGTTGTATACTCAAATGGAGGAGGATCATTTTTTATCCCATATTTCTTTGCCATAGCCATCATGGGAATTCCATTTTTAATTTTAGAGTAGGGTATCGGATTTTCGTTTAAAAAATCGTTTTCCGAGATTTTAAAATCGATTAATCCGAAATTTGAATATGTCGCATGGATACTCATTTTTTCCATTTCAATAGTTTTGGTCTATTACATGGTCATTATCAGCTGGGACCTGTTTTACCTTGTAAAAAGTTTTACATTCGGTTGGGGCAGCGATACAGCGGCTTATTTTGTCCAGAATGTTGGGGGCAGCGACAATCTATCCAATATAAACAATTTTTTTATTCCTGTAGGAATAGGCGTTGTTGTTTCCTGGTTTATCTTATGGTTCATATCCCACAGAAACATTGAGAAGGGAATAGGGCTTGCTTCAAGGATATTGATTCCTTCAGTATTCGTCATAATGGCAATCATCGTAGTTTATGCTTTGACCTTGCCTGGAGCAATTATCGGAATTAACGCGCTGATTAATCCCAATTGGAATCTGCTTTTTGACATCAACATATGGATTGTTGCCTTTTCACAAATCATCTTTTCACTTGGAATTGGTGAAGCGTTAGCGCTGACATATGCAAGTTACCTGTCAGACAACAAAGGCCTCACCGACAATGTATTCTTTGTCGTTGCATCAAATTCCAGTTTTGAAATTTTTACAGCATTTGGAGTATTTTCCATCCGGGGTTATATGTCCGCAACATCCGGAACGCCACTGGTGGATTTAGTTAGTGAGGGCACAGGATTAATATTTGTGGTATTTCCAAAAATTTTCAGTTTAATGGGAGTGATAGGAAACATTTTATGGCCGTTATTCTTTTTAGCAGTTCTTTTTGCTGGAATAAGTTCTGCCTTTGCATTTTTCGAACCGATAATAGGTTCGATTTCATCAAAAACAGACATGAGCCGTAAAAAATTAG
Source organism: uncultured Methanobrevibacter sp. (assembly GCA_902789505.1). Classification (GTDB taxonomy): domain Archaea; phylum Methanobacteriota; class Methanobacteria; order Methanobacteriales; family Methanobacteriaceae; genus Methanocatella. Next base: position 35,632 of record CADAOO010000001.1, read on the forward strand.
TAACCATATTAAGCATAATCGGTTGTCTTTGCTCATTAATCTTTACATGCGGAATAAGCAGTTATCTCGTTGGAATTGTTGACGGATTTGTAAATAAATTTGCAATATTGCTTTTAATTGCAGTGCAATGTGTAATATTCGGATGGTATTACGGCGCTGAAAAGGTCATTCCGGTTTTAAATGAAAAATCAAGAATAAAAGTGGGTTTCCTCTGGAAAACCATTATAAAATATATCCTTCCAATATTTTTAGTTATAATATGGATAATTGGAATTATTGAACTGTTCATCGAATCCAATCAATTTGAAATAATGATTTCCGTCGGACTTATAATCATAGTTTTAGTATTATCCGCCATATTTTACAGAATGAAATCAACTAAAATATAATTAAAATGGTGACGGACACCATTCTATTTAATTCAACTGTTTGAATCTGTTTCACTTACAATGCCACCATTAGGACTTATTAAGACTAATTTAACATAGTAATCATCATTGTCAATTACATGAAAATTAAAGTATCCTGTCCCTGATGAACCTAATGTTCCAGGATAGTCTTCAACAAAATTAATTGAAATTACTTCTACACCATGGGATTCCGGACTAATTTCCCAATGGTAACCTGTACCTGCATTATACGGCACGGCCATTGTGAAACTATAATATGCTTCTGTATCATTAATGTTTGCATTAACATCCTGTGCAGAAATAGAATTTATTCCCGCCATTAATGCCAGAACTAATAATGAAACAAATATTATATTAATCTCCATATTTAAACCTCCATAACATAATATTTACAAATTTCCTGTAATAATTAATAAATTAAAATATCTATAAATAGTTTTTCGCAAGTAATCACTTACAAACATCCTTTATTCGAAATTAACCGGATAAAATGTGTATTTTACCTTAAATGCAGAAATTTCAATGAAAAAAAATAAATTATAATGAACTATAAATGAATTGGGTGATGACCATTTAGCCATTTGATTTTTGAGTACGGATTTTCCAAATAGCTACTTCAATTTTGCCATCAAACCGGATTTGCGTGCATAATGGAACATGTACAACTGCACATATCCTGCATATTCACCAAATTCTTCCATTCCAAAATCACGAACTTTAGCCACACTTATATCTTTACCGTCGAAGTACAGATAGGAAACTATTCTTTTTATCCACACATCAGATGGAAAAGCCTCTTTGAAGTTGAATCCATAAAGCAAAATGCAATCCGCCACTTTCGGACCGACACCAGGAACCTTTAATATTGTTTCAAACGCCTCATCATAGCCCATTGATGAAATTTCCGAAAGGTCCGTTTCATCTGTAAACAGCTCACTTGCCGATCTCATGTATGGTGCTCTATATCCTACACCGCAACTTTTAAGATTATTATTGCAATCGCAAATATCTTGAATATTCGATGAATTAAATTCCTCTTCTTCATCCAAGTATATTTTTGCCAGGTCTCTGCTTTGAGGAAATGTATAGTAATCATCGTACCTCATTCCCCAATTCTTTTTAATCTGGGAAATTGATTTGGTCCACCTTTTAATGGAATTGTTTGCAGAACAGATTGATGAAATCACACACTCAAAAGAATCAGGTGCCAAAAACAGTCTCATGCCCTCGCAAAATTTGGACATATCTTTAAGCTCTTCATGATTATTTAAGTACTTATAAAATTTATCCAGATTAAAATCCAAATCAAAAATGTATTTTAACTTAGAAACTGCTTTCTTATCATCCAAATTAAAATCCAGATAAATGTCGGACTGTCTGACTTTAAAAATAAAAGGTTCATTGTCAAGTAAAACAACATTTGAGAAAGTACCATCCGTTTCCATCCACGGAGGTTGTGAAGTCTGGCCCGAATTGATTGTCAAATCCAAATTGATTGGGGACTTTATTATCATAAGCGAACAGCCACATTATTTTTTTGCAGGTACTCCTTGACTGTGCCAATGGAATACTGGTTAAAATGGAATATGCTCGCTGCAAGAGCTGCTGAAACATCGGTTTTTTCAAATACCTCTAAAATATGTTTTGGCTCACCCACTCCGCCGCTGGCGATAACCGGAATATCCACTGCATCATTGATTGTCTTATTTAGCTCAATATCATATCCGTTTTGAGTTCCATCACCATCCATACTGGTTAAAAGAATCTCGCCGGCACCCAAATCCTGGCATTTTACTGCCCACTGGATTGCATCAATTCCTGTAAATTCACGTCCGCCGTAAATACTTGTATCAAACCAGCAGTACCCCCTTTCGGTTTCTATGACAACCTTGTCTTTTGCATCGTCAGGATGGTCAACATATCTTCTTTTGGCATCAATTCCAATTACAACAGCCTGTGAGCCTACAACCTTTGAAGCGTCAGTCAAAAGCTGGGGGTTTTTAATGGCTGCCGTGTTAGTGGAACACTTGTCAGCACCTGCCTTAAGCATCTTAATATAATCGTCAACTTTTCTTATTCCCCCGCCAACGCAGATGGGCATGAAAACATTTTCTGTCAATCTGTCTATTACATCCGCCATGGTCGCCCTTCTTTCATGGGAAGCGGTGATGTCAAGAACTACAACCTCATCGGCCCCCTCTTCATAGTAACGTGTTGCCAAATCCACAGGGTTTCCGGCGTATTTGATTTCCTTGAATTCTACGCCTTTAACAACTCTGCCTTCAGGAACCTGCAAATCACAATCTAGACACGGAATAATTCTTTTAGTTAACATAGTATCCAAAATAAAAAAAAGTAGTATTGTTTTTAAAAAACAATAATTTTATACGGAATATCTTAAAACGAAACAAAATATTGCTAAAATGACAGTAGCAACTAAAACATGCTCAGGAGAAAGTTTTGGACCAACACTTTCTTCATCAAAATATCTTACTAATCCAGCACCTGTCTGAGGCATGGAAATTTTATTATCTTTTTTTGCCATAATAATCTCCTCAAATTAATTACAAAAAATAACTGTATATAAGTATTATACTCATAGTATATATAGTTTAAATTTTCTCCTTTTTAATGACTTGAATATCGCTTATTCTTGTATCCGGGTATTGTCCATCATCATCTTTTTCAACAGCTTTGACCATATCCCATACTGTAAGCAATGCCACACTAACGCCTGTGATAGCTTCCATTTCAACTCCAGTTTTTCCTAAAGTATTGACAGCGCAAGTAGCGATAATTTCTGTATCTTTAACTTCAAAATCCAGTTCTATTCCAGTTAATGCCAAAGGATGGCAAAGTGGAATTATTGAAGAAGTGTTTTTAACGGCCTGAATTCCTGCTATCTGAGCAGTTGTTAAAACGTTTCCCTTTTTAATTTCTTCATTCTGAATTAATTTAATGGTATTTTTATCCAGACATATCTTTCCACTGGCAATAGCCCTTCTTTTTTGATCTGGTTTTCCACCAACTTCCACCATGTGCACTCCACTGTCGGTTAAATGTGTAAACTCATCTGCCATAATATCTACTTCTCACTCACTTCTATTACATCCAATTGCTCACAAATAGCTTTTATACCTAAGATATCACTTATATTAGGTTGACTTCTCCCATCGTCCCCTGAAATTAATTCCTTAATATACAAACCGCCTTCAGTTTTGATGCGCATATTAAATGATGTATCATCGATTATTTCATATGATAAATCAAGAACATGCTTAACGCGAACCTTATCGGCACGCCTTCTCAGGACTCTTAGGGGAGTTTGCTGATGGATTTCATCCAATTCAGTAATTTCATCCAATTTATCTTTGTCAAATGCCCCATCACATTTGACCAAAGCGTTATAAACTTTATAAGTATCAGGAGAGGATTGTTTGATTTCCGCCTTTCTTTTTCTTTCACAAACATGCAAATCATGATATGAAGTTTTGCCTTCATTTATCCTATTGATTTCATCCTCCAAAGCAGGCAAGTCCAATTTTCTAATTTTTGGTTCTTTTATTTCTAAAACAAACGGCCTGCCAGAACCCAACATCAGCACGTCGATGTCTTCACGGCCGGCACCATGGAACTTGGCTTCCCTTCCCTTAGTTAACTTTAAAAAATGCTCTGAAATTAACTCTTCAACAGATTCTGGGTATTGCTTTCCGGTATAATTGCATTCCTCACAGCCCCTTCCCTTACATTTGCTGCATGGCCATTTGGTCTGGGGGATTCCGCGTTTCCATTTATTGTATCTTCCTTCAACATATAAAGGATTGATTTGAATTCTGACTTTAGGCTCGCCAATCAAATCTACGTTAAAAACAATATCCTGGCTTTCAAATTCAGCTTCCTTATCATAAATCTCCCAAATTCCAAGGCCGATTAATCTGTTAACTTCCTTTTTTATGGTTTCAACACCTAAATTAAATTTTGAAGATAATTCCTCATCCCTTATTTGGATATCCTTGCTGATTTTTGAACCTACCAGAAATGTGTCAAATTCAACTTCAAGCTCATTAATCTTGTCATCTATCTTTTTATAAAGACCCTCATCAAGCTTGTCAAAGAGATTATCGCAGACTACACATTCACTGCCGGTTAAATCGATGCCTAACTCTTCAGATACCTTTTCTGCACGTTCAATATTATTTGAACCTTCAATTGATTTAGATAGCTTACGGCCGAGACAATTTTTACAGATTTTTCCGCCACATTCATCCAAAATTTGTTTAGCTAATTCCAACATGTTATCTATTCATAAATTGTCCCATCATACGATTCATGGCTCCGCCACCTAAACGACCGCCACGTTTTCCAATTCCTTTCATGGTCTTTTTAGTGTTGTTATAATATTTTAAAAGATCTTTCACTTCAGTTTCATCAACACCAGATCCCCTTGCAATCCTTTGAATACGTGACTGCTTGATGATTTTAGGATTCAGCATTTCCTCTTCAGTCATGGAGGACATCATGATTTTATAAGAGTCAATCTTATCTTCAGTCATTTTGGATGCTTCCTTTGAAATCTTGTTTCCCATGCCGGGAATCATATTCAATACCTGCTGCATCGGTCCCATCTTATTCATCATTTCAAACTGGTTTTTCATATCCATCAGTGTGAATTTACCTGTCAGCATGTTGTTCATGGTCTTTTCGGCAACGTCCTCATCGATGTTTTCCTCTGCCTTTTCTATAAGGGACTTGATGTCACCCATACCTAACAGTCTTGAAATGAATCTTTCAGGGTCAAACAGCTCAAAGTCATCGACACGCTCACCGGTACCGATAAACTTGATTGGAGCTCCTGTTTCAGCAACAGCTGACAAAGCTCCCCCACCTTTGGCAGAACCGTCCAGCTTTGTAATAATGATTGAACCGATGTCAGTTGCCTGTGAGAACGCTCTTGCCTGTTCACCCGCCTGCTGACCAATTGTTCCGTCAATGACCAGAATGGCTTCAGTCGGTTCGATAATATTGTCCAATTCATCCATTTCAGCAATCAAATCCTCTTCGTTTTTATGCCTTCCTGCAGTATCGAAAATAATAACCTTTCTGTTTTTAAATTCCTGCAAACCTTTTTGGGCCAAATCAAGAGCATCCTTGTTGTTTGGATCTCCATACAAAGGAACATCCATTTCTTCTGTAAGCTGCCTTAACTGTTCATATGCCGCAGGCCTCCATGTGTCTGTACAAACAACAGCAGGATTGAAACCTTTTTTTTGCAGGTATCTGCATAGCTTACCTATGGTGGTTGTCTTACCACTACCCTGCAGACCTAAAAATAGGATTTTATACGGCTTTACGTTAATATCCAATCCGGCGGCTTCACTTCCTAAAAGGTTTACCATCTCTTCATAGATGATTGTTATAACGTGTTCTCTTGGAGTGATACCCTTTGGAGGTTCCTCTTCAAGAGCCCTGCTTTCAATTTTCTTTGATAACTCTAGAACTAATTTAATATTAACGTCAGATTGAATTAAAGCACGTTGTATGTCTTTTACAACTTCTTTTATTGTCTTTTTATCAATAACAGACATTCCTACTAATTTTTTCATTGTATTAGTAAGGTTTTCTCCTAAACTTCCGAGCATTGCCATTGTAATCACATCGATATAAGTATGTAAGAAAAATTATTTAATTATTATATTATATAATTATATTCAATTAAATGTTTAATAATTTTTGTGTGAGACAATGTTAGAAGAAGTAAAAAAATCATTAGAAGCATCCCCTATTGTAAAAAAGGGAGATTATAATTATTTTGTAAATCCAATCAGTGACGGCGTTCCTGCAATGGACCCTAAAATGCTACGTGAACTCTCATTAATAGTTCATAAACATGCTGACTTGAATGTTGACAAAATCGTTGCCGTTGAAGCGATGGGAATACATCTGGCTACCGCATTATCCCTTGCAACTGACATTCCTTTTGTAGTAATCCGTAAAAGACAGTATGGACTTGAAGGAGAAAAGGAAGTCTATCAGAAAACCGGTTACGGATCATCCAACCTTTATGTTAATGATTTGCATCCCGGCGAAAAGATATTGCTCATTGATGATGTTGTAAGTACAGGCGGAACCATGATAGCTTTACTTAAAACCCTGAAGGACATGGGTTTGGAGATAAAATCTGCAGTGGCAATTATTGAAAAGGGCGAAGGAAAAGAAATTGTTGAAAAGGAAACCGGCTTTAAACTGTTGACAATTGTGAAATTGGATGTTGTTGACGGCAAAGTAGTAATTGAAAAAACAATCGAAGATTAAAATGTCAATGTATAATATGGATTTGGATAAGGTAATCGGTAAAATCAACTCCAAAAATGTAGAAACAGTAGGACTTCAATTTCCGGAAGGTTTAAAAATGCAGGCGGTTAAAATTGCCCGCTTGATTGAAAAAGAAACCGAAGCCACTGTTATAATTTCCGGAGACCCATGTTTTGGAGCCTGTGATGTAAGCGATTATAAGATGAAAGGTTCAGTTGATTTAATCGTTCATTACGGACACACCCCTCTTCCTTTAAGATACGAGATCCCAACAATTTTTATTGAAGCGTTTGCAAATATAGACATCAAAAAAAATTTGGGCAAATGTCTCGAAGAGATAAAAGATTATTCGAGAATAGGATTGGTGACCACCACACAGCACCTGCATCTTTTAAATGAAATTAAGGACTATCTGGAAGACAACGGGAAGGAAGTGATACTCGGCTCATCAAAATCCACCCGGAAAGGACAGGTGCTCGGATGCAATTTCTCATCCATTAAGGACCTGGATGTGGAGATATTTTTATTTGTAGGCAGCGGAAATTTCCATCCTTTGGGAATTAACTTATTTTCAAACACCCCCGTTCTGGCATTGGACCCTTACAATAATGAACTTCGCAGAATGGACGAATATGCTGACAGAATTTTAAGAATAAGATTTGCAAGAATTACTAAAGCAAAAAGTGCAACAAAATGGGGAATTCTGGTATCTTCCAAAGAAGGGCAATACAGAATGAAGCTTGCAAAAGAAACCAAAAAAACCCTTGAAGAAAATGGAATGGAAGCATATATAATCCTGGTTGATAATGTTAATCCTGACGTGCTGCTGCCTTACTTGGAATTGGAAGCATTTGTTGTAAGTGCATGTCCAAGAATTGCAATCGATGATTCACAAATGTATAAAAAACCATTGCTGACACCACAAGAACTGGAAATTGTTTTAAACAAACGAGAATGGGAAAATTATCAATTAGACGAAATATTATTCCATGAACGATACCAATAGTTTAAATAGTAATATCAATAAAATTATTATATTAAATCTTTATTTTGGTGATTTTAATATGAATATAGAAAATGAACAAATAGTAATGCCTGGAGATAAACTAGGAATTGTAGAGCAATATCTTCCGGGAGAAGGTACTTATGATGATAATGGAGATATTAAATCATCAGTACTGGGTAATGTTAAAATTAATCAAAAAAATAAGGTCATATCCGTTGAATCAGATGCAAAACCGGCTCTTTTAAAAGTTGGGGATGTTGTCTATGGACAGATAACTGATATAAAACCGCAAAGAGCTAACGTGAATATAGAATGTATAAAAGACAATGCAAGACCTTTAGCATTACCATATATGGGCGCTATCCACATATCACAAGCAAAAAAAGATTACTTAGAAAAATTATCCGATGCTTTTAGAATAGGAGACATTGTTCAGGCCAAAGTAGTTAAAATTACTGGCGACAATGTTGATTTGGGTACCGTAGACAGTGATTGTGGAGTCCTAAAAGCCATGTGTACACGTTGCAGAGATTACATGCACACAACCAAAAAGGAAAATGAACTTCAATGTAATACATGTAACAAGAAAGAAAGAAGAAAAGTTTCTAAAAACTATATTAACGATTAAATAAGGTTGATACAATGGATGAAAATTTTAAAATTATAGAAGAAAAAACATTAGAATTAACATTTCAAGTGGAAGATGAAAGTCACGGTGTTTTTAATGCACTCAGACACATTTTAATGCAAAATCCTGATGTTGAATACGCTGTTTACAATATCGATCACCCTCTTACTGGAAAACCAGAAATGACAATTAAAACTAAAAGAGGAAAAAGGCCAAGAATAGCCTTGAAACAAGCAGCTGAAGAGCTTCAAAAAGAAAGTTCTGAATTTAAAAAACTTGTTGATGAAGCTTTATAGCTTCCCCATTATTTTTATAGTGATTTGATGGTCAAATATAAAATTCCTTCAATAACTACTGATATCTTTATTTTTGATGAAAATCTTAATTTTATTTTAATTAAAAGAAAAAACGATCCTTATAAAGATTATTGGGCGTTGCCTGGAGGATTCGTAGAGTACGGTGAAAGTGTTGAAACAGCAGCCGTAAGAGAGGCAAAAGAGGAAACCAGCATAGATGTTGAACTAAAAGACTTGGTTAATGTCTACTCTGAACCAGACAGAGACCCAAGAGGACACACCATTACAATAGCTTATACCGCTAAGGGCAATATGAATAATATGAAAGCTGATAGCGATGCAAAAGAAATTGGAGTGTTTTCACAGGAAAAATTAAAAGAAATCAAAATTGCCTTTGACCATGAAAAAATAATAAAAGAATGTTTAAATAGAGCCAAAAGTAGTTTTTAAGGTATATATTTAAATAATTTAAAAAAAATATTACTTCAATATAGGAGATTATTATCATTATTAAGGAGGAGTTAAATGGAGTTTTGTCCAGAATGTGGAGCAATGATGCTTCCCAATAATGGAGAATTAAAATGCAATTCATGCGGTTATGTTAAAGGTTCATCAGAAGACAGTGAATCATACAAACTTTCCGGTACAATCGAAGAGCATGAAACTGTTACAAACCTTGGAGAGGTTGAAGATCTTCGTTCAACAATTAAAGAAACCTGTCCGGAATGTGGCCACGATGAAGCTTATTATGAATTAAAACAAACCCGTAGTGCTGATGAAGCACCTACCCGTATTTTTACATGTGCTAAATGTAAACATACCTGGAGAGCATATCACTGAGGTCTTTTTATGAAAGATTCTAAAGAAAAAGAGCATAGAATTTCTAATCTCCAAGATATGATTAACAATGTCAAAGAAGAAGAAGATATTGAAGAAATTGAAGATATAGAAGAAGATATCGAATTGATTGATTATCTCAACGAAAATGATGAATCATATGAAGGATTAGAAATTGATGATGAGTTTATCTATCATCCGGGAGATGATGATAATCCTGCTGTTAATTTAGAAGAAAATAATATTGATGAAAATTTCATTATCAAAACACCAAAAGAATCTGAAAAAACAGAAGCCAGTGAAGAAATAGATTCCGAAGATTTAGGCGATGAAATCACTGGTGAAATTTCTGAAAACTTCGATAATATTATGCATGCTAAAATCGGCAGAACACCTATTATGGGAGTGGTAAGTACTATTTTAGGATTAGTATTCATTATCCTTGCGGCAATTACTTTCGAATCACGTAGCGAAAGAATTGTAGACAATGTTACTTCCGGCGAAACTACTTTCATATTTGTAATCTTATTAATTATTGGATTATTGTTACTCATTTACGGATTATACAAAGTAATAGGATTGAAGAATCCACTGTTAAACATTAGTACCAGCATTGATTCCATTGAAAGTGAAGACAAAGAAAACACTGAAAAAATGGAACAGCCTGATGAAAATGTTATTCCAAAAAGTAACATTCCTTTAGACAAAGAATCCTACAAAATAGGAGAATTTGATTTCGACGAAATAAAAAATAACCTTAAAAAACCAACTGCTTCTAAACCTAAAACCGCACCAAAAATTGAAAAAATCGATGATATTCCGCCAGCTCTTGAAAAACCTAAAGAAAAACAAGAATTGACAACTGAAGAAATCGAAGAGATAGAATATAAACAGGCTATTCTTGACAACGAATCCATCGATGACATTTTTGCTGAAGTTGAAGAAATCGAAGATATTCCTATAATTTCTGTTGATTCAAAAGAAAATAAAAAGGAATAACCTTTTTATTATTTTATTTAAAATAAGGGCCTGTGGTCTAGTCTGGAATGACGCAGGACTTCGGATCCTGAGATCGGGGGTTCAAATCCCTCCAGGTCCGCTTATTTTTTTATTCTGATCACTGCTTCTTTGAAGAAATCAGGTATTAAAGACCTGTACATTGGGCTATTGAACAGCATATTAATGTCGCTGTCAATAATGTATGTGTAACATGAGTCATCTTCAGCTCTCATTCCACGACCATATGCTTGCATAAGGGTCATTACTGTTTTATAGGCATACCACTTTTTATCACGTTTCATTCTCATGTTTACCTGCTTGTCGCCAAGATACGGGAATGGAATCTTGTAAATTATCTGAAATCTGCACTTATCATACGGCAAATCAACGCCTTCGCTCATGGACGGTGAAACCAAAACCAGAGGATTTTCATCCTTTTCAAAGAAATTCAAAATTTGTTCCCTATTTTGTGAAGTATGGGAAACAAGTCTTGAGTTATTTAGATTTCTTGTAATGTACTGCTGGCATTTATAACTGTGAGTGTGAATCAATCCCTTATCGCCTTCATGCTTTTTCAAAATCTCCTGCAGGATTGGAATTGTCTTAGGAGCTGTATTTTTAATCCTGTTTGCAGACATTTTTCCGGCCAAGTCAAGAATAATCGGCCTTTTTTCTTTTGTAAATGGACTGTCCACCTTGATATGGTAAACTTCAGCAGGGTTTAAACCCAGCCACTTTGAAAACATTTTATGGGAAAGAATTGTTGCACTCATAAATATTACAACATCCCCGTATTTCAACAGGTTATCCTTTGCGTAATGATGAACCCTCAGCGGCTTGAATGTGACTCCGACATTTTCATCTGTGTCAATAACCCAGTTTCTAGGTTCCTTTTCAAGATTATCCCTGAGAGTTTTCAATCTATAGATTGTTGATCTGATTCTATCAGCCTTATTTTTAGGCACTTCCTTTAAATTAATGTCTTCATAACTATCACAAATAGCTTCAATTTCCATTTTCCAGTCTTCAAGTTCTCCATCCTTTAAAGTTTGCGGAGATATGGCCTTGCTGATATCTTTTTCCAGGGTCCTGTTGTATAATGTGACCTCCATTGTTGACATTAGCTTGTTTTCAATGTTATGAGCCTCATCCAAAATCAATAAAGAGCGGGTTCCGAAATGTTTTACGTAATTCAGCTCAACAATCGCATAATCATAATTCATTAAAGTAATCGGAGAGTTTATTGCATTTGCCTTCTGGTTCCAGTAATGGCAGTGCTCGTGTGACTGGTAAAAAACTGTCCCTCCGAATGAATCTTCAAAAGCCAGTTCCGCATCAAGTGTGGGATTTTTAGCAACACCATAAAGACAGGAGAAGTTGCTGTTGGTAGGTGTTGTTTTACAAGCACCCATATCACAGGTAGTTTCCAGATTATCATGCAAACAGGCAAAATTGCCTCTCCCCTTGACTAACGGAAAATCAAACTCATCAGAGTACTGGGATTGCAGCTGTTTTGTCATTGTCAAAATATATGCTGATTCATACATTTTGGCAAGAGTGGTGGCAATGGCGGATTTGCCAGTACCCGTACCAGCCTCCAATACGATATATTTAAATCCTTTCCTTATGGCATCGTTAATATCCTGAATAATATCCAATTGGCCCAATCTAGGTTTTTCAAAAGGGAAATTTTCAATAATATCCCCATCTATATGAGGGTACAGTTCCTTTAGATATGCTGAGGTTCCCTCATCCAGTTTATGATTGTCAACAGAATAAACCTCTGGAATTTCATCATCCAAAACTGATGAAGTAATTTTCTTGGAAAAACTAAATAAATTAGTTGGACCTTCAGATTTCTTTTTAGCGCTTTTTTTACAGGTACAATTGCTTTTAAGCATACCACAATTTGGACAAAAAATAGAATTAGACATTAAGATTATATTAGTTGATATACTATAAATAAATTATAGGAAGAGCATTTGAAAAATAAAAATCAAATTGAATAACTCTAAACAAAAGTGATTATATGAAAGAAAAAGGAAAATTGATTGGAATTGGTGTTGGACCCGGAGATACTGAATTACTTACTTTGAAAGCAGCTAGAATTTTAGAGACCGTTCCGGTAATATTTTCACCAAAATCATCAAAAGAAAAAGAAAGTATTGCATTATCCATTGTTAGGCCAATTCTTGAAAAAAGAAGCGATTACAAAAGACTAATGATTGTGGCACCGATATTTCCAATGATTGAAGATAAAGATGAACTTGAAAAAGTCTGGACCAGTGCATCAGAGATGATTGCCCAATACTTAGACAGCGGAAGAGATGTGGCCTTCATAACCCTTGGAGACAGTTCAATATTCAGCACATACTCATATGTGCAAAAAAAATTAATCGGCAAATACGAAATTGAAACAGTTCCGGGCATCACATCATTTACTGCATGTGCCGCCGCTAAAAATGAAGCGCTTGTGGAGCAAAACGAAATTTTAACAATCGTGCCTAAAATTGATGACAGACTAAATAACGTATTGGATACCAGCGACTCAATCGTATTGATGAAAGCTTCCAGAAACACTACCGAGCTAGAAGCAACAATTGAAGAGAAGAACAGACCTAAAGAAATCTATTCCGTTCAAAACTGCACCAGGGAAAATGAAAAAATAATTGAAGGATTTTCAAACGAAAAACCTTATTTGACAACTACAGTTATAAAATTCAAGGATGATTAATAATTTTTGATCGGTAAGGGCTCTACCTCAAAAACACATTTTTCATCACCCATAGTGTAACATTGAGTTTCAATTACACTGACCGGCAATTTGAAGTATTCAGTAAATAATGCTTCAAAAATTCCGGTATCCAAAAAACATGCAGGTTTTCCAGTCTTTGGGAGCAATTCACATTCAAAGCAATCGAAGGTTGTAATTTTAATGATTTGACCTAACTCGAATGTAATCCTGCCTAAACCTTTAGTTTCCCAAAACCTTGTGATATTTTGAATAAAAATATCCAAATCATCATCATAAAGTTTGCCGAAAATGGATTTGCCTATGCTGTTTCCGGTGGATTGTAAAATTGGATCTATGTTTATTCCTTCCTGAATAAGCATGGATTTCAAGGTATGGAACAGCAATGTTGAAAATTCCGCATCATCATCAACAAGATTCTCAATAAGATAGTCTGCCTGGGTTTCCTTAATCTCTTTTGGTTCTGTGCTGTTTACAGAACCCAGATATTTTGAATTTAAATAAAATATCTTTTTTCTGTTATCGACAGGGTGAACTCTATATGATATGATTCCACTTTCTCTTAAACTTTTTAAATGAACTGAAACTGTAGATTTTGATTTACCAGTATTACTGACAATTTCATCAAATTCCATATCACTATCCCTGAGCATCTCCAAAATAGTGAGTTTCACCGGACTTTTGATTACATTGACGCCAATATTTTCATTAAAATTAGAAAAAATTTGGATTGGTTTTCCTTCCTTCATGGTATCCCCCTTTTATAAAGTTATATTTAAAAACATTAGTTAATAAAGATATCTAAAATGTATAAATTAGAACAATATTTTAAAAAATTATAAAAATACTGAACAATGTAAATAAATAAAAAAATAAAAACACGAACTGTTCGTATATAACAAGTAAAATAGTTCGTATGCTTACGATTTTAAACTGATAAAACATAATATAACTATTCATAAAAATAGAAAAATAATATCCTATCAGATAAAAATCAATAAGAAAATGAAAAGAGAAAATAATGCAGATAATGATTTTTTTAATTTGAATAACTGTGTAACAAAAAAATGCCGAATGACCATGAATTTTTTAAAAAAAATAATAATGGTTAAAATATCTTTAATTAAAAACAGAAAAAAAATAGCTATTAAAGATAAAGAGACTAACTTCAATAGCTATTGTAGACAGTGAAAGAAACCTATATTATACATATAAATTTCGTTTTTTTTGTTAATTAATTCTATATCGATGGAGAAAATAATAACTACAAATCGTTGTGCTACCAATTCAATAGTTATCGGCTAATGATGATTTATCAACATAGAATATAATTAATTTGAAAAATAATCAAATATTCTCTATTCAATTATCTTTCTAACATCAGTAACGTATCACTAATCTTAGAAAGATAATTTAGAAGGGAAGAATAGTTATTAAATAATAACTATTCAAACTTCATGGCTAGATATTTTTCATATATGATTATAATTCTAACGGACCCAAATCAACTAAAGTCTTATGAAATTCCTCCATTGTTCTTTGGAATTTTTCACCTTCAGATGCTGAAATCCATTCATGACGGAACCTTTCTTTTTCAATTCCGAATTCCTCTAAAATGTCTTCAACGATTTTTGATCTTCTGGACCATTTGTAGTTACCTGCATCATAATGACAATCGCCAATATGGCAACCGCCTACAAATACCCCGTCGGCACCTTCCTGGAATGCTTTGAAAATCATTGAAGGGTTGATTCTTCCAGAGCACATCACACGGATAATTCTGATGTTTGGTGAATATTGCATACGTGCAGTTCCTGCAGTATCAGCACCACCATAACAACACCAGTTACATAATAAACCTACGATTTTTAAATCATCTGCCATCAAACCACCTCTCATAATTCTGTTTTTTCTGGACTGTATAATGGAGGTTTTATATCATCTGAAACTCCAGCTACATAACCAGTTCTATTGAAGTATTTTTTCTGTAATTTGTCAAAGATTAATGAAACAGGAATGTCCATTGGACATACGTCATCACATTGTCCGCAGTCCACACAGCTGAAACTCATGTGTGATAATCTTACTCCTTGGAATGCGATTGGAGTTGGCGGAACTGTTGTTTCATCTTTGAAGTATGGCTTGTTTAATTCACAGTTTTCAAAGCACCAACATATTGGACAGACATCACGGCATGCATAACAGCTAATGCAACGATTCCATTCATCCATTTCGCTCACAGTAGGATAAGTTGCATCCTGAACCTTTTTGGCCATCTTAATCATAATGCCTTCGACTTTCTCTCTTCCGTCGATTGCTCCTTGAGCGGGATTTTTAGTTTCAAGAATTCCTGCTTTTCTAGCGCCATCTATTAATTCCTGACCTTTTTCATCGTTGATTTCGATGAATGTCCATCCATCTTCAGCTCCCCAGTTTCCACATGCTATGTTTGCTTTTCTTGGGATTTTCACATCACATCTTTGACAGTTGTTACGACGACCGTATCCTTCTTCTTCAAGGTCGTGGATTTTCACTGCTTCTTCGGAACCGTCTGCAAGTTCAATGATGAATTTACCTTTGTCAATTTCTTCACTTACAACATCATCAGGATCAGCTTCATAGAACAGGTCAATCATTTTCCTACCGCTTACAGGAGATACTGTTCCTCCGCAATTCAAACCAATCATGTAAATGTTGTCTTTATTGATTTTATGTCGGGTTATTAATTCTTCTACAGCTCTCATATCACATGGTTTGACTGTAATTGCTACTTTTTTATCAAATAAGTATTTCTGAACAAGGTCCCCAATCATTGTTGGGGCGCAATGGTAAGATCCGGCTGTCTTTATTAAATCCTCAGAATCTGTGATGAATGTTGGTGTTGCATCATATACATCATCTTGAGGGCTTAACACTAAAACTCCATCGACTATCTCTTCATCAAGCAAATATTTTAGAATACTTGTAACAGCTCCCCCGCATTCGCCCGCACTGAGAATATCATCGTTTTGGGATTTTGCTAAAACATAACTCATATAAATCACTATCCGTTTAATTTTTCAATTATCTCAATTTCACTCAAAAGGTCTGATTCGACTGCAGTAGTGAAAGTTTGGGTTTCACCCATTGCATTCACAAATGATCCGTCTTTTTCAAGCCATGTTTTAGTTGGAACAACAATGTCTGAAATTTCAGTTGTTTTGTTTGAACATGGAGCGAAACTGATAATTTTTGATATTTTTCCAAAATCAAAGTCTAATTCATCAGCAATATCATCATTAAATACCAATAAAACCTTGGTATTATCCAATAATTCTAACATTTCATCTAATGATTTGGCTTCCATGATGTCTAAAATACCTTTAGAGTTTGATTTGCTGAATACAGGCAAACATTTACAATTTAATGCATCGATTTTATCCAAGTCATCTTGGGAATCAACATAATTAAACACAATAACTGAATCATCATCAATATTTCCCTTATTATCCTCTAAAAATTCTTGAACTGTGGAATTAGATGTTTCATCAGCAATATTAAATGTGACTGACTTTTCGGCTTTTCCCAGTGCATAAATTTTTGCGCCATTTTGTTTTGCATGGACTATTCTTCTTCCGATTAATGGATTTTCATACAACAAGTCTCCAATTACAAAAACTTTACTTGCGCCTGCAACTTCATCATATGAAGCAACATCACCAAAATCCTTCAAGTTATCTGCATAAAAAGCAATATTATAATTTTTAGATTCTCCAAATTCTTTTATTGCTTGAATTTCTTCAATATTATCATTACCAGAACAGATTATAGTTACAGTAGAATTATCAGCAGAGTTTAATTCTTTTGATACTTCTTCAACTGCTTTTTCAATGTCTACTTCTGATTTTGACACAATTGCCTTTTCAAATTTCTTTTGATAACATTCAATTGATTTCCTTCCATTTGAACAATTTTTTCCAGCATTTACTGGATGTTTTTTATATGGAAAGGTTCCCACAATTTCTCCATCGTTTATAATAACATTAAGTCCACATCCAACACTACATGAAGGACATAATGTGTGCTTAATCTCCAACATATATACATCACCACAATTAGTTATAGAGAGTATTAGGGGTATTTTCACCGTTTAAGTTTGAATATTCTTTCTTTGATAAAATATGAACAGAATCACGTGTTATAGAAATCATATCCATTAGAACATTACATGCATGATGAAAGATTATCTGGGAAACATCTTCCTGAACGAATTCCTCAAATAAATCCAATAGTATAATCCCCTCAACTTTAAAATTTAGATCAAAATTTCCAGATGATTTCAGTACAATGTTGAAATTTATTTTGTCTTGATTTGTATTGGTATACTCAACAAACCAATCGATATCCAAATTTAAATTTGAATTTTTAGGATTTGAATCATCTCTAATCAATCCAATTTTCTGCATATAAATTTCCATAATACTCCCCAACCAGTCAATAACAATTATATAATTAGGCACCGACAATAATCTGATTCTTCTTAGACTCTCAAAATATTAACAACATTATTAAACCAGTTGCCCAATTAAATAATTAATTATCCTTGGGAGTAATAATCATATAAATGTTTTTAAAGTATTAAGTTTGATATTTAAGGTTAAATTTAAAAAATAAGCATTTATAAACGTTTAATTTTTAATAAATTAAGTGAAATTTTTGTAAATTAAATTTGCTAAATTAGTATTGAATTTTTTTAATTAAGTATTACTTTTTAAAAAATTGTAAAACTCCATAATTAGAGTTTAAATTAATAATAGATACATTTAGTTATCTTTAATTAGAAAAATCGAATAATTATGTAATTATATGATAAAAATCTATCTCAAAAAAGAAATTTAACTTAATGTAAATTTTAACATTAAAATCTAATCGTAATACTTTTTTTAAAATTATTACTACTTAAAAACATAAAAAATTATATAAAAGTATTACAATGCAAAAAATCTGTTTTAATTTTAAGGCGTATCAATTGTCAGATCCGTTAAAAAATAACTTCAAATATTAATAATAGTTTATTATTATTTTATATAAACCTTGGTATCCTAATGAAAAAAAATGTTCATTAATACAACTCTTTAAATCTGCTGGAAAAGTAAAAAACTGCAATATAGTTATTAAAGTTTATGAACATACTTTAATAACCATAATACAACAAATAATCCAAAGGATAATGAATTATTTTAATAACTTTTTTAAGATACAAAATGACTTTAAGATAATTAAAAAGATTCTTAACTATCTTTCTAACATTATTATTATCACAATAATCTTAGAAAGGCAATAAAGATAGAGCAGTAAATAGCCCCCTACAGCTATTTACCGGAGTATATGACAAATTTCAAAATTGAGGTTTATCATATTAATTATCATGAGCATGATAATCTAATAAATAATCACTAGTAATAACATATATAAAGCTTACTAAAGTAATACATCATAATTTACTTCAACCCGGACAATTTTTAGATAAATTTAAAAAATAATTAATTTTAATGAGATATATGAACAATAAAACTAAATACTCTTGATATGAATAAATTCAAATAATTAGTGTTGAATAATTATAATTTAAATCGAATATCACATGATTAAATAAATTCAAAAAATAAAAAATTAAATTAAATCAATTAGCAAAAAAACCCTCTAAAATTGAAACAAAATAATTTTAATGATTAAATTAATAAAATAAATTATTACAATCAGATAATTTAAAAATAAAGTGATAAAATAACTATTTTAGATAAAAATAATAACAATATGTATAAATATTATATGCCAATAATACTTTAAAAAGTAAAATAAAATAAATCATTCATTCATTGAGATAAAACCATGAATAAAGCTTTATTCTATAAAAAATAAACCTAATGAATACCAATTAAATCAAATAGATAAAAAATTAGTTAAGTAATACTTTTTTTAAAAATAATACTATTAAAATTAATAAAAAATAAAAAATAATTATTACTAATATGTCAGGAAAATAAAAAGAAAAAATATCAAAAAATGCTTTAAACAATTGTTAAAGCATTTGGTACCTTTTTAAGAACATTTTCTTTAACTGGAATCATTGTTGAGGATGCGATTGAAAAGTCTGCATTTTTAGCTGCAGTCTTATCGTCTTTTTCCCCAATGACAGTAGCGTTTAACGCATCCTGCAAGTTATCAACAGTATTCTTTAATACCCATTCATCAACATCGGAAATTATGATTTCATCCGCAAATTTATCCAGTTCATTAGCTATTACCCAGGATATGAATCGTCCGCCGTGCAGTGCAACTGTATTTCCTTCAGCCAAATTAACAATATCCTCCAAGGTATGTTTTAATTGAATATTCTGATACATTCTAGAATTAACTAATGTTGCCCAATGTGCATCACCGACATGATACGCACCAATCTTTCTTGGATATACATAGTCTGGCCCTGCAATTTTAACAGCGGTTGCCAAGGATAACAGGTCATGTTTCTGGACTGGAAGACCCCTGTTTGGGAATTCTTCATTAATTATTTGAATTATTCTTGGAAGTCCGAATTTGCCTCTTCTTGCGGTTCCAGGTTCATATCCGCACATATATCCATGATGGTTTTTTGGAAAACCGGTAATCACCATGTTTAAACCAGAACGTAATCCTGCACGGACCTCATGTTCGTAAGCCCCATTTGTTGCAACAACTTTTCCAGGAGACAATATCCTTGCAGCGGCAATCGTTTTTGCAAAGCTTTCTGTTGTGTTTTCACATCTATTGAACGGACCTCCCTCAACAACAATAACATCGGCGCCGATTTCAATGGATTTTTCAAATCCGACGATTACTTCATCATAACCGTCGCCAACAAACATGATGGATTCCAAACCCCTGCCATATTTTTTGGCTAATTGTGCAATATCTTCAGCTTCCCTTAACGGTGCTGCATGACCGTCACCTGTTTGTTCACAAGTGACATTAACTGCAACGGATGAGGATAATTTAACCCATTTCTCCTTGTCATCCTTTTGTTCCAATTCCTTATCAATTAGACGTTCATGAATTCTTCCGCGCGGACATTCAGTGAATGCAGGACCCTTGTTATAACATTCACCGCCGCAGCCACTGATATTTTTTGGAAGTCTCATAGCTCCATTTTCTCCGAAATGATCCAAATCAAGGGGAACATCAACGACTTCATGGACTTTTTGCATTACCTCAAGTCCGGTCATCCCAAATTTTTCCCCAATATCTGAAAATGCATAAGCGCAAATATGGATTGGAGCACCAATCATATCTGATAAACGACAATTTCCCAATAAATCCGTTAACTCCAAATCGGATGCACATGTTCCTGCAACAACTTCAGTCAGATCACAGCCTAAAGGAAATCTTTTAAATTGCATTCCAAGTTTCATTGTTTCTTCCAATGAAAGTTCAGAAATTGCATCAACAACAGATGTCACATCTTTGTCCATTTTTGAAATTTCAATCGCCGCCTCATCATCATGAACAGCATTTTTTATTAAATCATACATGAAAAATTCTCCAAAATTTAAGTTCAACAATATATTTTTCAGTGAAATCTTGAATAAATATGTTTCGATTTAGGCATGCCTAAATTAAATTTAAACAAATAGTATTACTAAATAAAAAGTATTACTAATTTCTATAATACAAAAGAAATAGTATTAATAGTATTACTAAAAAAGAAAAATTTATAGAAAAAATAATACTAAATAAAGCCCAATGTAAAGATTTAAATAATATTACAATTTAAATAAAATATATTACTACATGGCATAAACTACCATAATTATTTAATAATAGCAATTTTAAATACTTCTGCCATGTAGTAAAACTTTTTTAAATTTATACCAAATTTAAAAAAAGTTCATTAAATAATATGGAGACAAAAAAATGGTTCTTTCTAAATTAAAAGAAAGATTCAAACAACATGATAGTAAAGGAGACAAAAAAATGAAAGTAGCAATTTTAGGTGCAGGATGTTACAGAACACACGCTGCAAGTGGAATTACCAACTTCTCAAGAGCTTGTGAAGTTTATTGAAATGGGTGCAGAATTATTAGAATTAGCTGGTGTAGACGAAGTAGTCGTATCCGACCCAATTTTTGATGGCGACTTTGTAGTAGTAGATGACTTTGATTACGCAGAAGTAATTGCAGCACACAAAGCAGGAAACCCAGAAGAAGTAATGCCTGCTATCAGAGCAAAAGTTAATGAATTAGCAGAAACTGTACCAAAACCAGCTAAAGGTGCAATTCACTTTACACACCCAGAAGATTTAGGTATGAAATGTATTAACGATGATTCCGAAGCAGTAGCAGACGCTGACTGGGTTATGACCTGGTTACCTGAAGGAGGTATGCAACCTGACATCATCAAAAACTTCGCTGATGACATTAAAGACGGTGCAATCGTAACCCAAATCGTAACCCATGCATGTACCATCCCAACTCCTGGATTAAACAAAATCTTCGAAGACTTAGGTAAAAATGTAAACGTAGCTTCCTACCACCCAGGTGCTGTACCTGAAATGAAAGGACAAGTATACATTGCTGAAGGTTTCGCTGACCAAGCTGCAATTGACACCTTAGTTGATTTAGGTCAAAAAGCAAGAGGATCCGCATTTACATTACCCGCAAACATGGTTGGTCCAGTATGTGACATGTGTTCAGCAGTTACCGCTATTACCTACGCAGGTCTTTTAGCTTACAGAGACACAGTTACTCAAATTTTAGGCGCTCCTGCTGGATTTGCACAAATGATGGCTAACGAAGCTTTAACTAATGTAACCGCTTTAATGCAAAATGAAGGTATCGACAAAATGGACGATGCTTTAAACCCAGCTGCATTATTAGGTACTGCTGACTCAATGAACTTCGGTTCATTAGCAGAAATCGTACCTACAATACTCGATTACTTAGGTAAAGACGAATAAACACGATAAGTTATAATTGTTGATTTTTATCAACAATTTCTTTAACTTATTTTTTAATTGTTAGAGAATAGCCATTAAAAAATAAGTTAATTTTATATTGAGATAAAAAAAATTAAAGTCTGGTGTTAAATTGATTGATGAAATTTTAAATAAAGCAAAACAAGGACAAGAATTAAGCGATGAGGAATTTTTAGAATTGTTGAATATCGAGAATGATGAAGATTTAGAAAAATTGTTCAAGATAGCTTGCGATATAAGGGATAATCAGTCAAAAGTAATAAAATTAACATCAACTGTCCATCTTACCAATAAATGCCAAATTCAACCTAGATGCGAATATTGCGGATTTGCAGAAGAAACATCCGAAAAGGGATACTATAATGCCTTTTACAAATCTAATGA
The DNA here is from genome assembly GCA_902789505.1 of uncultured Methanobrevibacter sp. GTDB lineage: Archaea > Methanobacteriota > Methanobacteria > Methanobacteriales > Methanobacteriaceae > Methanocatella. The sequence goes on from CADAOO010000001.1 coordinate 58,245, forward strand.
AGAAATATTGAATGCTGTAAAATCTATTCAAGAGGCGCATATTCCAAGGGTAAGCTGTTCCGGAGGATACGGCTACAAAGGAAAACAGGCAGTCAATGCATGCAGAATCGTAAAAGGCCAGTCCGATTTGGAAATTCTTGTAAATGTTGGTGGAGATTTAACCGAAAAGTCAGTACAGGAATTAGCCGAACTTGGTGCAGATACAATCTGCTGTAATCTAGAAACAATAAACAAAGATGTGTTCTATCAAAGAAAACCTGGAGATTCTCTAAATCAAAGAATTCTAACCTGTAAAAGAGTAAGCGATGCAGGTGTCGGATTATCTTCAGGACTGCTTTTAGGTCTTGGCGAAACCAAAGAAGATAGAATAAAACATCTGCGTTACTTATCCAACTTCAAAACTTTGGAAGAAATTCCAATAATGGGATTTAATCCTTATGAAGGCACACCAATGGAAAATCATCCGGCATTTCCTCTGAAAGAACAGTTAAAGATGGTTGCAATTACCAGAATAATGTATCCGGAAATAACAATCACAATGCCAACACCTACGGTTGGTCCGGAAAATGTGGAATTTTCACTCAGGGCAGGTGCAAACAACCTAGCTACCGTAATAGCTGACAACTACCCTCACGAAGTCAAGGGAGTGGGATCTCCGGAATACGGTAACTATACAGAAGTTGTTAATGTCATTGAAAAATTGGATTTAATACCTCAAACTATTTAATCACTCTTTTTAAGATATGATACCATGGCATTTGAAAAGATGATAAAAAATGCATTTGAAGAATCTAGAAATAACTGTAGATTTGGGGATACGATTGAGGAAATCACAGAAATTCAAGATTATATAAAAAATGCTGAAAAGATATACATACCCAATAAAAATGGGATAAAAGTTGAAGTCTTAAATAGAGTTTTAAGCGAATACGGGCTTCCTAGTGCCGAAATCCTTCAAATTAACACTAATACCGCAGATACCAGTCGAATTCCTGCTTTAGCAAAGGCATATATGGCGCTGGATCAAAGTGATGCTGATTTAATAATAGCCCGAGGGCGTTTAGGAATTCCCGGATCAGGGTCATTGCTTATCTTCATTGACAACAAGGGAAGAATATTGACCGCAGGAACCTCCCCATCACATTTAATTCATAAAAAGACAATTGAAGAAGCAGTATATAAAGAAGCATCTGAAGCCCTTGAAAAAATTGGTTTCAAAAAAATTGAAGGTTAAAATATGGATATCGATACCGGAATCACGTCTGAAGTGCTTACAATTAAATCTGAAACTAAATTAATTGATATCTTCAATGAAATCATTTCAAAAAAGTCAGAAGCGGTTTTTAACTATATTGAAACGTTAAATATTTCACCAGATTCTAAAATAATTGTTATTGGGACATATTTTACAGGCGTAGGAATTGTTAAAAAATTAAGTGAAAAATATGAAAATGTTCTGCTGGTCGATATTTACCCACATTTGGAAGGTCTTTTATATACAGATGTGGGAGGAAAGCTAAAAAATAAAGTTGACTTCTCAAGTAATCTTAATCTAATCTACACTGGAGATATTGTAATTGATACTACTGGTTTTGGCGGCATTGATGTTGAGCAATCATCCAAATTTGACATTGAGGGATTTATAATAGAAGACCCGATAGCTGAAGATAATGATTGCCTTTTAAAGGATAAAAATAACATTTATGAAAGATTAAATGCAGTCAAATCCCCAAATAAGGCAATTTTAAAAACAAAAGGCATCAATACGAAAACCTCCGGAACAATGACACTGACAATCAGCCTTTTAACAGCCGTTTTAAATAAATGTCTTGAAAAGGAAGGCACTCTCTACAGTGTCTGTGAAATGGGCTTTTTTGAAGAAGTCATCTTTAAAGAAAAAGATATAGACAAATTTATTGAACTTACTAATGTAAGTGCCCTGAAAGTATCCACAATCAGTCCCTTCAATTGTGATGACATCATTAATGAAGAACTGAATAAAATTACATCAAAAATGATTTAAATGAAACTTAGTGAAATAATTGACTTTTTGGAAGAGAAAATACCCAAATCTTTGGCTTTGAAAGGAGATAAAATTGGATTTAAAAGAGATTATGATTTAGCGCAAAATATTGAGTTGATTAAAATTTACATGGACTTATTGCCTGAAGATGATGATGACAGCAAAAATACTTTAATAATAACCCATCATCCACCATTATTCATTCCGAAAACACCAACTTATACAATACATTCAAATTGGGATATAATGGATGGTGGAGCAAATGAAGCATTGGCAAAAGCACTGGATTTAGAGGTTATGGGTTATTTTGATGAAAATACCAATATTGGAAGAGTATGCAAGGCAGATAAAAAATTCATTGAGCTGAAAAATAATATTTTAATGAATTTCAACAATGTGAGAATCGTAAATAACTTAAATGATGAGAAGATAATAAAAAAAATTGGAATAATATCCGGTTTTGGTCTTAAAAATCCTGATTATATTCATTTGGCAAAAACAAAAGATTTGAACATATTAATTTCCGGAGATTTAACTCAGGAAACAGCAATTCTTGCTGAAAATTTAGGAATTACATTAATCGACTTGACTCATCACGAAAGCGAAGTTCCAGGATTGTATGCTCTTAGAGACATCATAAAAGAACTTGATGTTGATATTGAAGTTTTCGATAAAAAACCTATTGATGTGATAAAATGACAAATGATGAAATTAAAAAAATGGAAGACAGACAAGTTCCTCACGGAAGAATTGATTTAATCGGATGCGGAAGATTAGGTTTGAGAATTGGAATAAACCTGATGCAAGTTCACAGAGGAGGGCCAAAAACAATAGGCGCTTTTGACGGTCAAAAAGTTGATGGCGGTGATGTGATTTTCACACTCCTTGGAGCTGAAATAGGTCAAAACAAACCTGATTTCATAAAACAGCTATGTACCCACAAAAAAGAATTCAGAGAAGTTTTAAGCTATCCCGAATATATTACGGATGAAAATCTTGATTCAATCAAAGGAGACGTTGTAATCATTGTCATTGCCGGGGGCAATACCATACCTACTGCAGCCAAAATAATAAAGCATGCTCATGAAAGGGGCGCAAAAACCATTGGAACTGCAGGAATATTCGGATATGGAAATGAGAATATCGAAATCAAAGACATTTCAGAATATGATGATACCAATCCCGCTGTTGAAGAATTAAGAAAAGAAGGAATAAGTGAAAATCATTTAATTTTAACAACAAACAAGTTAATCAGAGACAATGAACCTGTAACACCTTATACATTGGATGAAGTTGCAAAAATCATTACACTGAATGCATTAAAGTTATTGGATGATAAAATATGATCAAGATAGCAACAGCAGAATGCTTCACGCAAGGCAAAATCGGAAGGGAATTGCACGCATTGGCTCAAAATTATGAAGGGAATTTTGGAAATGAACATATTGAAAACCTCAAAGAATATGGCGATTATGATTATAATGAACTTAGCGTAACCTGCAGCTTATTCATTCCAACAATTGAAGCTATGGAAAAGGTATTGAACGTTAAAAACCCTCCGAAGCCCAATAAGCTAATTAAAGGCATCAAGGTTTATGATGAAAATGGGGATAAAACCGTAAGTAAAATTATGGCAGAAGCTGTAAAAAAATTAAGTGATTGCGATATAGCAATTGGAACAACAGCAGGCATCGGGCGTGGCGGAATATGCATAATAACAGATGATTATGAAATTACAACAACAACCGATGTTTATGCTGACTTATGTGAAAATAACAGTGAAAAATTATTTCAACGTTGCAAAAACGGAATTGAAAAAACATTAGAAATAATGTTGCTTCTTCTTAATAATGATTTAGACCAAATAAAATCCTTTGAAAATGTAGAAATTATCCGCAATCTGTAAAATAATTTTTACGCCATCTCTCTTCGCCTGAAAACTATAATTACTGTTCTTATTTAAAAATAGTTTTATAATTAAATGCACATATCAATCTTTTTTTAATTTATTCACTTATTTTAATCTAAATTTTGAATAAAATTACAAAAATATTTATTTAACTCAAAACATATTTTAACAAAATATCATTTACTACTGAGAGATGATAATATGATTGATAAAGATACAAATTATAATAAATACTTTTTAAGATTAGTTAAAGATTTTGACGAATCCACAATACTTAATCCTAATTTAAATGGGGTTAATAAACCTGAATTAAATAAAAATGAATTCAAAATAAAAAAAGACAGCATTGAAGAATTTTGCAAAGAGAATTCAATTGACGAAAATGTACTCTGGCAAAGTTGAAAATTTTATGGGTTGAGGTATTTTGTGAGTAGGTTCTGCCAGAGATTGTTTGTTTGGATTTCTATTTCCTGTTGGAATATAACTTCTTCGTACCATTTTATTTCATTTAAGTCTAAAAACATGTCAATGCCTTGTGAGGTTATGAATCTTCCTTTATAGTATTCTTCCATTGTGTATTTGTAAAATCCTTCTATCAAATTGTTTGTTTTTGGGATTTTAGTATTTTCCATGTAATTAAATAGTTTGTCTTTGTCTTTTTCGAAATTTTCTAAGTAATTGCTAATATCTTTGGGTAAATATTGTCTTCTGTTGTATAATGTGTTGAATTTTCTATTTTACTGTGATATTGAGTCTGTTTGGAATATTTCTGAGATTTTTGTGCTGCATTCTTCATATAACTTATGTTGTTGTTTTAGTTTTTTGATGTCTTTTCTGTATTTTTTGTTTTTGTTGTTGGATTCTTTTATTTTGTTTAAGGACGTGTTTCTTTTTTTATCCTTTTTTGAAGGCCTTCCGATTTGTCCTTTTCCTTTTAATTTTTCTTTGTTTTATTCTTTCGGTATTTTTTGTTTTTAAATATTCTAAAGTGCCTTGTTTTCTTTTGATTTTGCGTTGTTGTTTCCAGGTGAATGTTCTTTGGTTCATTATTTTGTGGAAAACGCATAAGTGTTGTTCGACTCCTAATTCTTTTAATATGTTGGGATATGCATTGTCTCCGTCTGTTACGATTACTTCTTTTTTTAAATCAGGTAATAATAATGGATGTCTGGGATTGGGTGTTGTGGGGTCGCTGTAGACTGATAGATCTTTTAGTGAATATTTGATGAATATTTTTATAAAATCAGAAGTGAATTCTTCATTTGGTATTTTTAAGTCATTGATTATAACACGAGTATTTGCATCCATTAAAGATAATCGTGTGTATTTTTGATTTTTATTTCCTATGAACTCTTCAACGTAGCAGTACACTCCAGAACATTCTAGTTTTGTTTTATTTAATAGATTTAGAATGCCTTTCCATTTTGCTTGTGAATATTGTGAATATTTATTCTTTTTGTGTAAATAAACAGTTGATCTGTGTATTTTTAATTTCCATTGTTTTTGTAAGAGTTTGGCTTTATTTTTATATGATGTGTGTTCTATTGAATCAATATTGAGTATTAAATCCATTATGTAGGTAGTGTAGTTGCAATGTCTCTCAACAATGCCATTTAAAGGTGTTGTTAGTGTTTTTCCACATTCACAGCATTTGTATCTTTGTTTATAAATTGGAAAGATCTTATTCATCTTCCAGAGCTTAATTTCATGTTTATGAAGCTTTCCACCACAAGGACAAGTCCTATCAGCCATATCATAGATAATTTTAACTTCTCGGGGCATAATAAATAATAAAAATAGTGCAATGATTGAAGGAACTTCTTGTGACAAGTAAATTTTTTCATCTTTAAACCAAACAAAAGAATTAAATATCTTTTCAGCATAAACTTTACCTGTAGGAGTTTTATTTCGTTTCATAATATAATATATGCTCCTACAACCTTTTTAAAAACTTATTTAAGACCTAAAATTACTTATTTTTAACTATACCAGATATATCAAGCAATTAATATATTTGCCTTCATAAAAAGCGTTGTTTTAAAATTAAAAGAGGCATTATTAAATGAAAGGTATCCAAAACTTTATTAATAAAATCTGCCAAATATTGCATTAAATGACCTATAAATTTACAATTATTTATTGTTTTTCATATAAACTTATAAAATAACTTAAATTATTATAATATTAGTTTTAAATTAGTAATATCGTGTTTTAAAAAATATAATCCCATAAAATTTTCAACTTTGCCCATACTTAACTTTCACCACTAAAACTTTAATAAAAAATGTCACAAATTTAAGTATATGAATGAAAATCTTTATGGAATGTTTGATAAAGTTTTACAATCCGAATATTCCATTATAGAAGAAGGCTTAAAAAAGATAATTGAACTGGGTAAAAGTGCAGAATATGGAATAATGGAAACTTACTCATTATTTGATGGAATAATAATTGCTTTTATAGACATCACCCTTGACAATATGGATAACGTATTTTTTGAAGATAAACTCTCCACCCGTTTGCTTCAAATCAATCATTGTGCTAAAGGCAGATACTCATATGCAGTAGGAGATGACCGAATTGTTTACTTTGGAAAAGGAGATTTGTGTGTTAGCATTTACGATTTAACAAAAACTGTTTCTGACTTTCCTTTAGGATATTATGAAGGCTTGGAGATTTTCATTGATGTTGATGTTGCAAACAAACATATCAAAGGCCTTATTCCTGATTTTGATTTGATTGAGTTATATGAACATTTAGAAAAATCCAAAGGTTATAGGTTACTTAGAGCAAATGAAAAAATCGACCACGTGATTGGAGAGTTATATTGTGTCGATGACAGAATTAAGGAGTCTTATTTCAAATTAAAATGTCTGGAGCTATTGTTATTTGTCTCTATAGCTAGAGAAACTAAAACAGAATCATTACCCCTTTCTAAAAAACAGGTCGATATTATTGAAAATGTTAAAAATGATTTAATCAATGATTTGAAAAGCAAAATCACAATTGATGAATTATCCGAGAGATATGGAATAAGTAAAACAAACCTGAAGAACTGCTTTAAGGAAGTTTATGGAAAACCTATTTATAAATGGAGAAAGGAGTACAAACTTGATTATGCCTGTCGGTTGATTGAAAAAGGAGATTTGAATATTTCAGAAATCTCCAAACAAGTGGGTTATTCTTCACCTTCAAAATTTAGCCAGGCATTTAAGAAGTATGTAGGCTGCACCCCTTCCGAGTATAGAAAATGATGATTGTCTTTTTGGTATATTTTTTGTCTTTTTAGTTCAAATAATTATATATACTTATTTTAAAATAGTTAATAATGAAAATAAGGATATGTCTAATTATTTTTTTTAAAATACTTCTAAAATTCTTCTTTTATTTATTTTTAAGATATTCTAATATTCGTTTATCCCCTTATTTAAATTTTTAGTTATACCTAAATTTTTAAACCTAATTTAATTGAGTCTTTTTTTGAAATATATGTTGCCAAAAATGAATTTAAGCAAAATAAACTATTTAATACCCAATTTACGCTTAAAAAGTTAAAAAAAACAAGAAATAGACGTGGTGGGACTCGAACCCACGAAGCAACTGATGCATAAGACCCTGAATCTTACTCCTTTGACCACTCGGATACACGTCTAAAAGAAATATCTGAAAAAGTAATCCATGAATGGATTTTAACTATATTATTATAATACTTTTTAGTATAAAAATGTAATCTTATAATATTCATGAGGATATCTATTTCTTTTAGTTACTGAACCATAAGCATCAACACTAAAAATCAAATAATCATTGCAAAATGATTCCAATATATTTAAAACGGATGATTGGATAATTCAAAATTATTCGCCAATTTTTGAACTATCCTGGTTTTTGAAGCTCAATAATATTTAAAATTGAATAGAGGATTGATGAATAGGAGTGGTGAATGAAGAAATTAAATCCAAGTACTTTTAAAAAACCCTATTTTTTATATAAATAATATAGAGCATATTGACAATTATGATTTAATGACAAAATCAGAAAAAAATAGTTTTGATTAAATAAAAATAAAAAAAACACGAACAATTCGTATAAAACTTCTAAAAAAGTTCCGATGCTTATCGATTTCAAGCACTGCAACTCCGATACAAATTTATTTTCTAAATAATTATAAAATCAGGTTGTTAAGATGTAATGAATAATGTTATGCTGTAACCAATTCAGATTCAATAGCAGGAATGCCATTTAAATTAGTTGTGATTCTATTCATTCCAAAAGTTTGTGTTTTATTATGGACTGGAACGGCTAATTTGACTTTTAAATTTATAGCCTCTTCAGTGATTATTGATTGAATAGTAATTTTAGTTAAATTATTAAAATGACTTTTATCCAGATTGAATATTTTAGATGCATTTAGAAATTCAAATGCGACAGGTTTGCCCTCTTTATCAATATCCAGAATCACATCATTGTCTAATTCAAGCGAAACTTCATATTCATAGTTATCAACACAATATATGAATAATGAGTCCCCCTGACTGTCATAATCATATACTACTTTGTTGTTCATTTTCTCACCCTTTGATTTCTATAAGTTTCCATAACAGTTACGAATTTCACTTCTCTATTATCATTTATACTTATCACTAATGATATATCTTTTGTAGGTCTCAGATTGTGTTGAAAATATAATCTGAACTTATTGTAATTCTGCTTGATTATTCCCATTAACGGATTATACAAGAATGTATCAAAGATCAAACCAAAATCACCAATTCTTTGAACATTCCTAACATCAAAATGTTTAGTATCAGGCATAAACGAATCATCACACGAATTAATTATTTCAATTGCCTCTTCAATAGAATAATCTCTCATTTTAAAACCTTTATTTTATATTTTAAAAAATTTAATTTAATATTATTTTAAATTACAAATTTTATAAGGTTTTTGTTTTAAATAAATACTATATTATAAAGTTAAAGCAATTTTACAAAAGTAAAGCAATTTTTATAAAAGAAATTTCTTAAAGACAAAATCTATAAAAAACACGAACAATTCGTATAAAACAAAATTATATATATAAAAAATCGTAAATTTAATATCAAATTCATAGTCAAGATTATGAATTAAATTACTAAATTAAGTT
>CADAOO010000002.1 GCA_902789505.1 uncultured Methanobrevibacter sp.
AAATTTATCAGATTTAGTGAAGAAGGAGGAAGTAAATAATGGTTAAGAAAATTATCAAAACTAATCCTAACCTTATTGAACTTATTAATAAACTTAATAAAAAATCAAAAAGTGAAGACGCAGCTATTTGGAAAGATGTTGCAGATAGACTTTCAAGGTCTAACAGGAGGACTGCTGAAGTAAATTTGTCTGATATTGCAAGACATGCTGAAGCAGGTGAAACTATTTTAGTACCTGGTAAAGTTTTATCAAATGGTGATTTAACAGAAAAAGTAGATGTAGTGGCATTAAAATTCTCAGCTAAAGCACAGGAAAAAATCGAAAGTGCTGGTGGAGAATGCATCTCAATTGATGAGATAATCGAATCTAATCCTAAAGGATCAAACATTAGGATCATTGAATAAATAGGGTGTTATTATGATTATTGATGGAGAAGGATGCGTTTTAGGAAGATTAGCTAGTATTACTAGTAAAAATCTTTTAGAAGGCGAAGAAGTAGTAATTATTAATGCTGAAAAAATTATGTTGACTGGAAACAAGGATTGGGCTTATGCTAAATACAAACAAAGAGTTGACAGGGCAAGTATTTCTAACCCTCGTGATTTAGGTCCTAAATATCCTAGAAGACCGGATGATATATTTAGAAGAACTGTAAGAGGAATGTTACCTTTCAAAAAATCAAAAGGTAAAACTGCATACAAAGGATTAAAAGCTTTTGTTGGTGTACCTGCTGAATATGCAGATGCTGAACTCACTTCAGTTCCTGAAGCAGAATATAAGAATATTAAAAAAGGTATTGAGTTAGGTGAAATTTCCAAACTTTTAGGAGCTACCTTTTAGATAATAGGATGTGTGATTATGGTTAAAGTTATTCATACAAGCGGAAAACGTAAAACAGCTATCGCAAGAGGTACTGTTCAAGAAGGAACCGGTAAAGTTAGAATTAACAGAATTCCTTTAGAACTTTATTCCCCTGAGCTTGCTCAATTAAAATTACAAGAACCATTAAAATTAGCCGGCGACTTAGCTAATGAAGTGGATATTAATATCCGTGTTAATGGTGGAGGAGTAATGGGACAAGCAGAAGCTGCACGCATGGTAATTGCTAAAGGACTCGTCCAATGGTCTCAAGACATGGATTTAAAAGAAAAATTCATCCAATATGACAGAACCATGTTAGTAGGAGATCCAAGACGTTCAGAACCTAAAAAATATGGTGGTCCTGGAGCAAGAGCACGTAAACAAAAAAGTTACAGATAAATTCTGTACTTTTATATTTTATTAAATTAAAAAAAGATGATATAAATGATTCCTATAAGATGCTTAAGTTGCGGAAAACCTGTTTCAGCTTACTTTGATGAATACAACAAAAGAGTGGCTGCAGGTGAAAAGTCAAAAGATGTTTTAGATGACTTAGGTTTAAACAGATACTGTTGTAGAAGAATGTTAATTTCCCATGTGGAAACCTGGGAATGAGTTTTTCAGTTAATAGGGATATTTTTTTAATTAAAAATATAATCTTGGTAAAATATATGCCTAAAAATGGAAGTAATATTCATGGATGTTGAAAAAAAATTAACAAGGTTTGAAAGAGCTAGGATTCTCGGAGCTAGGGCAATTCAAATTTCTATGGGAGCCAAACCTTTAGTGGATATTAAGGACTCATTAGATCCAATTGACATAGCTTATGAGGAGCTTAAAGCTGGAGTTTTACCATTAGATGTAATTAGAGATGAATAAATAGTTTTTATCTATTTATTCTAATAATTTATTTAAAAAAAATAAAAAATACCAACATAACTCTATAAAGAAACTTACTGATTTTTTAAAGAGTATAGATTATATGGTAATAAATTAAAGGGCACTGAGGTGTTTTTTTTGACCATTGAAGTGGATGTACTTACTTGGAACGGTTCCGGTAGAGCTGCCGCACCAAGCGGAGCAAGTACAGGTTCAAGGGAAGTAGTTTCATTTCCTGATGGTGGTGTAGATAGGGTTGTAAGTGAAATGGAGGATTTCATTGCTTCTGAACTTATTGGTATGGATGCTCAAGACATATCAACCATTGATGAAGTATTGAAAGAAATCGATGGAACTGACAATTTATCTGCTATTGGCGGCAACACTACCGTGGCAATTTCCATGGCAGTAGTTAAAGCAGCAGCTTCCTCTTATAATATGCCATTATACAAGTACATTGGTGGAAATTTAATAAATGAATTGCCGTTCCCATTAGGAAATATGATGAATGGAGGAGCTCATGCAGGCATTAATGCACCTGATATTCAGGAGTTTTTAGTTGTCCCTGTAGGAGCAACTAATGTTGGCGACGCTGTTTTTGCTAACGCTTCCGTTCATAAAAAACTAAAGGAATTGATACAAACCAAAGATTCAAATTTCACCGGTGGAAAAGGTGATGAAGGAGGATGGATACCTAATATCACTAATGATAATGCTTTAGAAATTCAGGCACAAGCCTGTGAGGAAGTAGGTGATGAATTAGGTATTGAAATTAGACCTTCCTTAGATATGGCAGCTTCCGAGTTATGGGATGCTGACAAACAGAAATACGTTTATGCTCAAGACGGTATTGAAAGAGATACCGGAGATCAAATTGATTTCGTAAAAGATATCATTGAAACATATAAAATGTTTTATGTGGAAGACCCATTTGACGAATCTGATTTCGATGGATTTTCTCAATTAACTGCAAAAGTTGGAAATAAATGTCTTATTTGCGGTGATGACTTATTTGTAACAAATAAGGATCTTTTAGCTAAAGGCATTGAAATGAATGCAGCAAACGCTATTATTATCAAACCTAACCAGATAGGTTCTTTATCTGAAACTTATGCTACTGTAAAATTAGCAAAAGAAAATAATATCGTACCTGTTGTTTCACATAGGTCTGGTGAAACCACCGATGAAACTATTGCTCATTTGGCGATAGGTTTCGGTTCTCCAATGATTAAAACTGGAGCTATCGGCGGTGAAAGAATAGCTAAATTAAATGAGTTAATTCGTATTGAAGAAGAACTTCCAAATCCAAAAATGGGTTCATTTAATTAAGTTTGGAGAGAATTTCATGGCTAAAGTAACTATTGATTATGATAAATGTGATGGTGCGGACTGCGCTGAATGCGCTGACGTTTGCCCAATGGAAGTTTTAGTTCTTAAAGGCGACAAAATTGAAATTGTCGATCCTGAAGAATGCAGCTATTGTGAAGTATGTATGGACGTATGTCCTAATGAATGTGTAAAAATTGAAGATGATGATTAAATATTGAGGTGTAATTATGGTAAATGATGAACTTTTAATTGATTTAGATAACTATTTAGCAGCTGGTTTACATATCGGAACCCAACAAAAAACAAGCGACATGGAAAAATACATATTCAGAGTAAGATCTGACGGTTTATATGTATTGGACATTCAAAAAACTGATGAAAGAATCAGACAAATTGCAAAACTTTTAGCAAAATATGACCCTGAAGATATTTTAGTAGTGGCAACCAGACAGTATGGTCAGGCTCCTGTTAAAAAATTCGGTGAAATTACCGGTGCAAAAACTATTCCGGGCAGATTCATCCCTGGTACTTTAACCAACCCGAATTATGCTAAATTCATTGAACCAAAAATTATCGTTGTAACTGACCCAAGGTCTGACGCTCAAGCAATATTAGAATCCAAACAAAACGGTATTCCTGTTGTTGCATTATGCGATACAGAAAACTTACTCAGTTTTGTTGATATTGCTGTACCTGTAAACAACAAAGGTAGAAAAGCTATTGCTTTAGTTTACTGGTTACTTGCAAGACAAATCTTAAGGGAAAGAGGAACCATTCCTGAAGATGGTGATTTGGATATTGAAGCTACTGACTTTGAACTTAAATTTTAAGTGAGTTAAAATGTTAAGAAAACCTGCTGTTGCCGGATCATTTTATCCGCGTAATCCTGATAATCTTAAAAAGCTGATTGAAGATTGCTTTATAGAGTCCGGAGTTTCTAAAATTCCGGAGTGCGGTGTCTTTGAAGGCAGCGATTATCCTATTCATATTATGGTTCCGCATGCAGGTTATCAATATTCAGGTGCAATAGCCGCCAAAGGTTATTGCAACATAGTTCAAAATGGGTTTCCTGAAGTTTTTATTATTTTGAGTCCTAATCACACTGGTCTGGGCAGTGAAGTTTCTGTTTTCAATGAGGGGGAGTGGATTACTCCTTTAGGCAATGTCAATGTCGACGGCGAATTTGCCGATGAGATAATTTCTATTTCAGACATTGCAGAAGCTGATTTTTCCGCTCATATTTATGAACACAGTATTGAAGTTCAGCTGCCTTTTTTACAATATTTTTCAAATGATTTTAAGATAGTTCCCATAACTATGGGTTCACAAACATTCACTGCTTCTAGCGATTTGGCAAAATCTATTTTTGAGGCAGGGAATAAATTGGGCAAATCTTATTGCGTTATTGCAAGTACGGATTTATCTCATTTCAATAATCAAGAAAAAGCTAATAAAGTGGATGGATTTGTTTTAGAGGATATTCATGAAATGAATGAATTTAAACTTTTTGAGGAAGTTATTCAGTATAACATAACTATGTGTGGTTATGGTCCGGTAATGACAACAATCTCTCTTTCCAAAATGGCGGGAAAGAATAATTGTGAAATACTAGGTTATAGAACTAGTGGGGATGTTACCGGAGATTTCAGCTCAGTTGTTGGTTATGCTTCAGGTATTTTTAAATAGGGTGTATTTATGATAGCTAAAGCTTCTGCTCCGGCAAAAACTATTTTATTTGGCGAACATTCTGTAGTTTACAGTGAACCAGCTATTGCAGGAGCAGTTAATAAAAGAGCTTACATTACAGTTAAGGAATCTGATAGCAATTTATCAGTTTTTAAAGCTCCGGACATTGGTTTTGAAGCTGAATTGTTAACACGTCATAAGAAATATATATTAACAAAAGGAAAACCCGGTATTATTAGATACATTTTAGAATGTCTTTATAGAGCTCACGATCATTCTCCGATTGAGATAACCTTGTCATCAAACGTGCCAATCGGTTCAGGTCTCGGCTCATCTGCTGCAGTCACTGTAGCCACCCTTGCAGCATTATACCGATATCACAATATCCGTTTCAATAAGAAATCCATAGCTCATGATGCCCACATGGTTGAACAGGCGGTTCAGGGAGTCGCAAGTCCGCTCGACACTTTAGTTTCCACATATGGGGGGCTTGTTTATTTGTCCAGAAACAAAAAAGTTGAGCATTTCAATGTTAACTTTAATGTTCCATTTGTTGTGGGTTATACAACTAAGCACGGCAACACAGGAAAGATGGTGAAGGATGTTAAAAATTTAAAAACCCGTAATCCTAAAATTATTAATCCTGTCATTACCGCAATGGGAAATTTAACCAATTATGCTAAACAGGCTATTTTAAAACGGGATTTCAATAAAGTCGGTGAATTGATGAACATTAACCATGGATTTTTAGATGTTTTAGGTGTTAATACTTTAGAATTATCTCGTATGGTTTATAATGCAAGGGAAGCTGGTGCCATTGGTGCTAAAACCACTGGAGCTGGTGGCGGAGGCAGTATTATTGCACTTTGTCCGGGAAAAGCGGATCAAGTTGCGGATGCCATTGCCCGTGATGATAATATATTGAAGGTCAGATTCACTCAAAGAGGAGTTTCTTCAAGGGTTTACAAGTGATTTTATGATAATTTTAAAGATTGGAGGAAGTATTTTAACTAATAAGGACTCAACAGAAAGTGAAATTGATGCTGTGAGTCTTAAAAGGATTGCTTCTGAAATCAAATCTTCTCTCGACAATTCATATAAAGAGCTGATTATTGTTCATGGTGCCGGATCTTTTGGTCATCCTCCGGCTAAAAAGTATAAAATTGGCGAAGCATTTGACAAGTCCGAATATCCTGAAAAGAGAATCGGATTTTGCGAAATTCAAAATGCAGTTAAAAAGTTAAACATGCTTATTTGTGAAGCGTTTATTGAAGAAGGATTGCCGGTTGTCGCTATTCCAGCATCCAGTTTCATGACAGCAAATGATAAGAGAATAGTCGAGGGTAATCTGGATAATTTTAGAAAATATTTGCACAAGGGTTTCATTCCGATTATTTACGGGGATGTTGTATTGGATGACGAGTTGGAATTTTGTGTTATATCAGGAGATCAGCTCATTCAATATCTGGCAAAAAATCTTAACCCCGATATGGTTGTTTTGGGAACTGATGTTGATGGAGTATACAATAAAAATCCGAAAACACATGATGATGCAATATTTTTCGATAAATTTTCTTCTTTAAAAGATTTGGATACTCTGGAAGGAACTACAAATGTTGATGTAACCGGAGGAATGGTTGGGAAAATTAAAGAACTTTTATATTTAGCAGATTTAGGGATAGAATCTAAGATAATAAATGCTGAAGTTGAAGATAATATTTTCAAAGTATTGGAAAATGAAGAGGTAAAAGGAACAGTAATTTCAAGGGGAAATTAGCATATGATTTCAGATAGAAAGTTAGAGCATTTATTAATTTGTGAAAATTATGATGTGGAGTTTAAAAATAAAACTACTGGATTTGAAGATATTGAATTGATCCATAACGTTTTGCCGGAAATTGACAAGAATGACATTGACCTGTCCACTTCAGTTTTTGGTAAAAAATTAGACTCTCCTTTATTCATAACAGCAATCACCGGAGGTCATCCTACCGCAAAAAACATTAATAAACAATTAGCTGTTGCTGCTGAAAATAACGGAATTGCATTAGGTGTAGGATCTCAAAGAGCAGCCTGCGAACATCCGGAATTAATAGATACATATTCCATTGTTCGTGAAAATGCTCCTGATTGTTTGCTTGTAGGAAATATTGGGGCACCCCAATTAAGTTTGGCTGAAAAAGCTGTTGAAATATTGGATGCAGACATTTTAGCTATTCATCTCAATCCTCTTCAGGAATCCATTCAGCCTGAAGGCGACTTGGATGCGAGAGGATATCTTGATTTAATTGGTCAAATTACAGAATCAGTGGATATTCCAGTTGTTGCAAAGGAAACCGGTTGTGGAATATCAGCCGAATCTGCAAGGGCATTGGTTGGCGCTGGTGTAGATTATATTGATATTGAAGGTGCCGGAGGTACCAGTTGGGCCGCTGTTGAAACATATCGTGCTGAAGACAGGTATCTTGGTGAAATATTTTGGGATTGGGGAATTCCAACTGCTGTCAGTACAGTTGAAGTTGTAAATGCAGTTGATGTTCCGGTCATTTCATCCGGAGGTATCAGAACAGGACTTGAAGCAGCTAAAGCAATTGCTCTTGGAGCCGATGCAGTGGGTATGGCATTACCATTCCTTAAGAATTCCGCTTCACAGGAACAGTTAAATAAATTTATAGAAAGATTCAATGATTCTCTAAGAATTGCAATGTTTTTGGTTGGCGCCAATAGCATTGATGAATTAAAACAGTCAAGTTTGGTCATTCGTGGAAAGACAAGAGAATGGCTCACAGAAAGAGGAATTAACACAAAAATTTATTCAAGGAGATAAAACATGAGCGTAGAAGTTATCGCTATTGGAGGATACCAGGAAGTCGGGAAAAACATGACTGCCGTCAAGATTGGTGAGGACGTAATCATTTTTGACATGGGTATCCATTTAGACAGAATTAGTATGCACGAAGATACTGATATCGATAGGATGCATAGTTTAGATTTAATAGAAAGGGGAGTTATTCCCGATGACACACTAATGAAGGATGTCGACGGTAAAGTAAAAGGAATAGTATTCTCTCACGGTCACTTAGATCACATCGGTGCTGTAGCCAAATTGGCTCATAGGTATGACGCACCATTAATAGGAACACCATATACTGCTGCTTTAATTGAAAAGCAAATTAAAGGGGAACGTAAATTTAAGGTAACTAATGAAATTAAACCGTTAAATCCTGGAAGCAAATTAAAGCTTTCAAAGGATATTACTTTAGAATTTATTCAATCCACACACAGTATTCCTCAAGCGGTTTTTCCAGTTTTACACACTTCTGAAGGAATTATTGTTTATGCTTTGGATTTTAAGTTTGACAATCACCAGAAAGTATCTCCACCGCCTGATTATAAGAGATTAAAAGAGTTGGGAAGAAAAGGAGTGCTTGCATTAATTGTCGAAACAACCAATGCAAAAAATTATAATGAAGTCAAGACTCATTCGGAAAGAATAGCCAGAAATATTTTGGAAGATGTAATGAGAGGCCCTTTACAGGAAAAGACAGGTATGATTGTAACTACATTTTCCTCTCATGTTGAACGTGTACAGGCTATTGCGGATATTGCTAAGAAAAGCCACAGGGAAATATTTTTCCTTGGAAGGTCTATGGAAAGGTTCTGCGGTATTGCACAGAAGTTGGGTATTTTGAAATTACCAAAGAATGCAAGTATTTACGGATCTCCAAAAGCAGTCAATAAAGCATTGATGAAAGCAGATGAGGACAGAGCAAATTATCTGCTTGTAACAACTGGGCACCAAGGGGAACCTGATGCATTGCTTCCTAGAATCGCTAACGGAAGAACTCCTTTCAACATCAAAGAAGGGGATAATGTTATTATTTCCGCACCGATTATTCCGAATCCGACCAATGCTGCAAATAGGCATATTATGGAAAGGAGATTGAAATTAAAAGGCGCTAGAATTTATCCTAATGCTCACGTTTCCGGACACGCTGGAAGGGAAGACCACAGAGAATTTTTGCGTATGCTCAAGCCTCAGCATATTATTCCGGCACACGGAGACTTATCCATGCTTGCGGCATATGCCGAGCTTGCTGAAGAGGAAGGTTACAGAATAGGTTATGATATTCATATTTTAAGGAATGCTCAAGCACAAGTTTTTAAAAGTTAAAAGAGGGAATTAAAATGAGTGATGTAAAAGAGGTACTTGGAAGTTATTCAACAGACATTACAAAAACAATTGAAAAAGAATTATCTACTATTACTCCGGATAATCTTGCTGAAGCTTCAGTTTATTTAACTAGGGCTGGGGGTAAGATGCTCAGACCGGCTTTATCATTGATTGTCTCTGAGGCTGTTGGTGGAGAACGTGAAAACACTCTAAAATCCGCAGCTGCAATTGAATTGATTCATACATTTTCACTTATTCATGATGATATCATGGATCAGGACGATATGAGAAGAGGAATGCCTTCTGTCCATAAAGTTTGGGGTGATGATGTGGCAATTCTTGCAGGAGATACCTTATTTTCAAAAGCTTTTGAAATTATCATCGGCACTGAAGGAACCAGTTCAGATCAAAATAACAGGGCATTGGCCACTGTTGCAGATGCATGTGTCAAAATCTGTGAAGGTCAGGCATCTGATATGGGTTTTGAAGACAGGTTTGATGTATCAGAAGATGAATACATGGAAATGATTTTCAAAAAAACCGGAGCTTTAATTGCTGCAGCTACAAAAGTCGGAGCTATTATGGGCGGTGCATCAGATGATGTCATTGATGCAATGTATGAATACGGCAGATTAATAGGTCTTGCTTTCCAAATCCAAGATGATTATTTGGACTTGGCTTCAGATGAGGAAACATTAGGCAAACCAATCGGTTCAGATATCGGCAAAGGTAAAATGACCATCATTGCAATTAAAGGTTTGGCAAGTGACGATTCAGGCAGATTGCTAGAAATCTTAAAAGCTGATGGAAATTCTCAAGATGAGATAGATGAAGCGATTCAAATTTTAACAAATTGTGGTGCTATTGAATATGCTCGCAATTTAGCTCAAGAATCTGTTAGGAAAGCAAAAGAAGTACTCGAAATATTGGATGATTCTTCATCTAAACAGGTACTTGCTGACATTGCAGATTTTGTACTTGAGAGAAGTGCCTAATTTCTCTCAATTTTAACATTTTTTTTACAATTAATTTTTAAAAAAAATAAAAAATGAAATTACTGTTTTAAAATACGCTGATTTTAAAAAAGAAATTTTTAAACTACTTTTCTTAGCAGTACGCTGGTATTGTTGGAGTTTCCAATTGGAAGCAACATTATCTCCTTGTGGAATCCTCTAAGGATTGTATCGGTTAACGGAGCATAGAGAATAGCTCTCATACCGCTGTATGTTCTCACAAGAACCGGTGTTTTTTCATCAACAATCTCCCAAACGTTGGCAAATACTCTTTCCTTAGGCTCGGCAAATGCAGCCACCATCAATATGTCAAAATCAATGTCTTTAAGTAGTGTTTCATCTCCAACCAGTATTTCGATACCGTCATCCAGACCAAGTTTTTTAATAACTTCTCTTGATAATTCTGCAACGTCCTCCTGAATTTCAATGCCTATGCATTTGCAGCCGAATTTTTCTCTGAACAGTATTAATGTTAACGGCAATGGCCCGCTTCCTACAAAAACAAAGGTTTTATCTTCATGCCAGTGAGCCAATTTGGATTCATTTGTAAGCAAGCCACCATATCTTTCATAGAAATGGAATGTGTCCAAGGTTGCATGAGGATCATCAGAATTGATTATTTCTGTCGCATTATCTGTTTCCAATCTTGCCCCGATATATAAATAGAATTTTCTAATCAGTTTCAGGGCGTTATTCATTTTTTCATCATCTAAAATGTGCTTTGCAGAATCGAAATCTATTGTATCGTCATGTGCGATAACTTCTATTTCATCCAACAGTGATGTTATTTCATCCAAGTCAACATTATTCAATGAAGATATGTCGTCCAGCGAATCAACACCATAATTTTCCAACTTGTTTGCAATTTCCTCAATTTTTGGCCAATATTTCCAGCAGCTCATAGTAATCACTATAAGAAGATATTGAAGTACTAGTAAATAAGTCTTTAATTTTTTTCAATTAAGTATTACTCGGTAGTGCGGGGAAGTAATACTTAAAGTGATGTTTTTGAGGATAATTGATGAAATTGTTAATAGCTATTCCTTTTTTTTGAATTATTTTTATGGGGGATGATTTAATTTGGAATGATGATTCCGGAAAATTCCCGGAATCATGTTTTGTGAAGTAATTTTTTTGAAATTCCCAATTTTTTAAACTAACGCTATGAATTTTTTTAAGGAAATGATTGATTTTTTAGGAATTTCCGTGTTTCATGATAATGCTAGCTATTATCGTATTTAATTATCTCATATATCTTATTTAACTTTTTTCTTGTATTTTAAATCAATTTTGCAATGTTAGGACAATTTTTTATAATTTTCGTAAATTATTTTAGTAAGGTATATACAAAATATTAACATGAAAGGTATTATTGGTGCAATAAGTGGAGACATAATCGGGTCATCTCGTGAGTTCTATTCTATTAAAACAAAAGATTTTAATTTATTCACTAAAAGATCCATATTTACGGATGATACTATTATGACTTTGGCTATTGCAAACTGGTTGATAGAGGATAAAACCTCTAAAAAAGTCTTAATCGATGAATTAAAATACTGGGGAAATAAATATCCTAATGCCGGCTATGGTAGAATGTTCATGGATTGGTTAAAGCAGGATTCACCACAGCCCTATGAAAGTTGGGCCAATGGTTCTGCAATGCGTGTTTCACCATGCGCATGGGTTGGGGAGTCTATGGAAGAGGTTCAAAACTTGGCTTATACCTCGGCTGCTGTAACTCACAATCATCCCGAAGGAATTAAAGGAGCACTGGCCACTGCCGATGCGATTTATCTGGCGAGAATTGGTGCTAAAAAAGAGGAAATAAAAGACCATATTGAGGTAAGGTATCATTATGACTTGGATTTTGAGCTGGATGATATAAGGCCTTTTTATGGCTTTGATGTATCCTGTGCAGGCAGTGTTCCCGAATCAATAGTTTGCTTTTTGGAAGCAGATGACTTTGAAGATACAATAAGAAATGCAGTATCCCTTGGCGGTGACAGTGATACAATGGCTGCAATAGCGGGAAGCATTGCATCCGCTTATTGGGATGTTCCAAATAGAATTGCATTTAAAGCTATTCATCGCCTGGACTATGATTTATTAAGAGTTTTAATAGATTTTGATGAAAAATTTCTATAACATATAAATATTAATAGTTTTTACAACTAAAATATGTGCATATGAATTATAATATTAAAAAATATTTTCCATTTGTTCTTTTTGTCGTGTTGATGGTAGTTTTGCATCTTGTGATGGGCTTAAATGGAGATGATATCAAATATGCAAAAATCCTTAATAATCAAACTATTATTGAGTATATCAATTTCAGATACTTCAATTGGTCCAGCAGGTTAATTATAGATACCCTTTTAGCTATTCTGGCCCGTCAAAACATGATTATCTGGAAGATTTTAGATATTATAATTTACACTTCTGGAATTTATTACATTATCAAACTGGTGAATAAAAGCTATTCTAAAAAAATTGCATTCTTTGGAATCCTGCTGTTTTTAATGTATCCATTTTATGAAATGGCAAGTGCAGGTTGGATTTCAACAACCCTCAATTATTCCTGGTGTTTTGCATTGGGAATGATTTCATTCATACCTTTGATTTATGAATCCCAGGGCGAGAAGGTAAACGGATACGTTTATATCATTTCATTTTTGGCCCTGCTGTATGCTACAAACCAGGAGCAAAGCGGTGCATTGATATTCGGATTTAACTTGATGTACCTTATAAACTCTTTGATCAACAAAAGGGACATCAATAAATTTAATGTGCTTGCAATAGCTGTGTCTGCAGCAGCGCTGATTTTCATATTCACATGCCCTGGAAATTCCATCAGGTTTGCGCATGAGGTTTCCTACTGGTATCCGGAATTTGCTAATTTCACTATCATTGAAAAGTCATATCTCGGCCTTGTTACAACATTCGGAAATCTAATCGAGCAAAAGGTAATATTTCCATTGTTCTATATCATTTTAAGTGTTTGCGCACTTATAAAATCAGAAAATAAGTATTTGAAATATTTCTGCTACTTCAATATTTTCCTGATATTGTTCATAACAATATTCAATGTATTCATTGACATTTCCGTTTTGGAAACTTCCATCAAGTCTCTTGGAAGCGTTCCGGAAGTCATTAAAAACTCACAGGCGATGGCAGTTCCGGCAATGTTTAAGCAAGTGGTAAATGCAACTCCATACATTACTGAAACTTTAAAGTTATTTACCTATGAAGGAATTCCTAAGGTCAACATAAATTCAATCAGCATAGTATTGATTTCCTTGTATTTGTTAATCAGCAGCTGCATAATGCTTGTCAAGGCATTTCCTAAAGATTTATTCCCTCTTTTCATATTCCTCGGAGGTTTTGCTTCAAGATTTATCATCGGATTTTCTCCGACAGTATTCCCTTCAGGCGCAAGGGTTACAATATTTTTCTTCATTGCATTAATCACATTGACATTGATGCTCATAAAAAGATTATATGATGAAAACGCATTGTCTGTGAAATGGCAGTTCATTTTGGAAAAATCAATATTGATAATTGCAGTTCTGAATTATCTTATCGTTTTTGCAATCACTTTTATTAAATATGGAATTGTTTGAATCAAGTAATTAAGCAATTTTTTTCCTTGATTGCTTTTGCTTGATTTTTTCCAGCTGATTTTCAAACCGTTCATCATAGTTTCTTGCAACATCCTCGTATTTGTTCCAGATTCCAATGGCGGTTTCGGGGATTACATTGCGTTTGTCTTCACTGAATTTGGTGTAAGTATGCATCATTTCTTTTGAATCGGAAATCAGAACTTTAACAAAGGGGATGTCCGCTTTTTGGATGTTTATGTTATTGTCCTTAAACATTTTGATGATATTGATCTCTTTGTTGTTAATGTAACATGTGGGTGATGCTAAGATATTTACTTTCAGGTCTTTTTTGCTTTTAAATGCTTTTATAAGCGCTTCTCCTTCACCTTCAAATAAAAAACCAATTCTCATATTGACAGATGTTTTGGCCCGGGCAATGATTTCGGTTTCCTGGTTGATGATTTTATCAACACCATATATTCTCCAGATTGGGGCCTGGACCTGACTCATTCCATTTTCGTAGATGTTGGTTAATCTTGTTATTGTATCGTCGATTTCGGAATTGATTTTTTCTCTTTCACGGTTCAATACCTCGACCGGGGATTTGACATGATATGTCAGGGGCCTTCCGCCCTCCACTTCAATGAAATTTTTTTTAGTCAGGCTCTTCAGCACATCATATATTTTGCTGTGAGGAATGCCTGATTTTTCGGATACTTCTGAGGCTGTTGATGAGATTAATGAAGTGAGTGTTGTATATGCCTGCGCTTCATACATTGTCAATCCAATTCTTTTAAGTACAGATATATTTTCGTCCATATTTTTAGTATCCGGTTCATGTTATATAATTATTACTACTTTTCACCCTTGAAAAGTTACAAAATATTTATATATCTTTCAATTGTAATATTATAATTAACAAAAAACGAGGTTTTTATTATGTCAGAAGGATTAGATATGTTTTGTTATCAATGTTCCCAGACCGCTAAAGGTACCGGATGTACTGTGAGTGGAGTCTGTGGTAAAAAACCGACCGTAGCAAGATTACAGGATAACTTAATCTTTACTATGAAAGGAATCAGTGCATACAACTACAATGCAAATGTTTTAGGAAAATCCAATCCTGAAATTGATGCATTTTTAACTAAAGGATTATACACCACATTAACCAATGTTAACTTTGATGTGGATGATTTGGTTGCACTTGCACTTGAAGCAGGAAAAGTCAGTGTTGACGTAATGAGATTGCTTAAAGATGCACACATTGAAGCATACGGCGAACCACAACCTGTGGAAGTAAAAGTGGGAGCACAGGAAGGTCCGGCAATTATCGTAACAGGTCACGACTTAAAGGCATTGGAAGAACTGTTAAAACAGGTGGAAGGAACTGATATCAAAGTTTACACTCACTCCGAAATGTTGCCTGCCCACGGATATCCTGGATTAAACAAATATGAAAACTTGGCAGGACAGTTAGGCGGAGCATGGCACGACCAGAGAACGGTCTTTAAAAAATACAATGCAGCAATTGTCGGAACCAGTAACTGTGTATTGCCTGCATTGGATGCATACAAGGAAAGAATGTTTACAATGGATGTGGCAAAACTTGAAGGCGTAAAAACTGTTGAGGACTATGACTTTTCTGAAGTAATTGAATGCGCTAAGTCTCTCGGATCTCTTGAACCTGAAGAGCTGACCACAATCACTACCGGCTGGAGTGCCGGAGCCATTGTTGAACATGCTGATGCAATTAAAAAATTGGTTGAAGAAGGTAAAATCAGAAGATTCTTTGTAGTCGGAGGATGTGACAAAGCAGCAAAACACAATGACTACTACAGAGAATTCGTACAGAACTTGCCTCAAGATACTGTAATATTGACTTTGGCCTGTGGTAAGTATAAATTCAATGATTTGGATTTAGGTGATATTGAAGGCATTCCAAGATTACTGGATGTTGGTCAATGTAATGATACTATTGTTGCGGTGGATGTGGCTTTAGCGTTATGTGAATTATTTAACATGGAATTAAATGAATTGCCGTTAACTATTGTATTAAGCTGGATGGAACAGAAAGCTGCCGCAGTGCTTTGGGCATTGCTCTATTTAGGTAAAACTGACATGTGGATTGGACCGGTACTTCCTGCATGGTGTAATGAAGACATCCTCAATGTTCTTGTTGGAAACTATAATCTGACTCCAACTTCCGGTGATGCAATAGCAGATATCAAACAGATTATGGGGGAATAGTCAATGTGTGGGGATATTAAGGCGAAAGCTTTAAATATACAATCTTTGGTTGATTATCAGGACAATAGTGTTGTTAGTCGTGAAATTATTAAAAAAGAATTGGGTACAGTAACATTCTTCGCCTTTGATCAAGGTCAGGGTTTGTCTGAACATTCAGCGCCATTTGATGCAATGGTTCAGGTAATTGACGGTGAAGCAGAAATTACAATTTCCGGCGTTAAACACACTGTCAAAGCAGGCGAAATCATTATTATGCCCGCCAACGAACCTCATGCATTGCAGGCTAAAAATTGTCCATATAAAATGATTTTAACCATGATTAAAAGCGATTAATTTCATTTTATCTTTTTTCTTTTTTCCACCAGACCATTATCCAGTCTGCCTTATCTTTAACGTTGTAGTATTTTCCTGTTTTTTCATCTTTAGTGAGAATTCTTTCCAGATATTCCTTCAATAGTGCTTTTTCATCATCTGAATATAAGTCAAGCCTGAATTTCCCATTGTCCATGGCGTCTTCAATGCTGTCATATTCGCGATAGTTGTTTAGGTCAAATCTCTCAATATTTGCATAAATTCCCATATTGAACAGTATATTAAAGAAATAATTGTAATCGGGAAAATCTTCGGTTTTAACGCCCAGTTCTTTATCAAAATCCTTTTCTATTTTTTTATTTTCAGGTCCGAAGATTGTTATAAAAACATACTTGCTGGCAATTTTGTCAAGTTCCATGAGCACTTCTCTTATTGGAATAATTCCGTTCAGGGACCTTGAACACACAACAACATCAACATCCCCGATTTCATCGTATTTGATTTCTTCAATAGGTTTTAAAATGGTTTCTATGTTGTCAATATTATTGTCACTGGCTCTTTTTTCAAGGTATTCCAACATTTTAGGGGATGAATCAAGTCCAATAACTTTTTTCACCCTTTTTGCTATGGGTATGGTCACGGAACCTTCACCACAGCCAACATCTAAAACGCAGTCGTTTTCATCTAAAATCAGTTTATCAAATAATGCATCCTGATAGTCATCTTTCCTTGTTCTTTTATAAAAGCCTGGTGCTGCTTTATCCCAATCTTTATTAACTTTATTTTCTAGTCTTTCAGCCCAGAATTCTTCCCATTTCACATCATTTGGATTTTCGATGTATTGTTTCATGTTCACACCTTGGTTTTTCCGGACAATACGTTTTGATAGTCCTCATAGTTTTCCTTTAAAAGTTCGGGAATGTCCAGTTCATAAGGGCATCTGTCAACACATTCATAGCATTCTACACAATCCAGTGTATGATTCATAATTTCCTGAGTTCTTTCATCCAGATTCGGCTCAGTTGGAAAGCGTCTAATCCATAATGACATTCTTGCACATAGGCTGATGTTTATTTCTTCAGGGCAAGGCATGCAGTATCCGCAGCCTCTGCAGAAGTTGTCTCCAAGTTCTTTTTTATCCTGTTCAATGGCTGACTTCAGCTCGTCATTTAAAAGGGTATTGCTGTCATAGGACAGGAATTCGTCCAGTTCTTCCAGTTTTTGAATTCCCCATATCGGCAGGACATTGCTGAACTGATTTATATATGCAAAACTGGCTTTTGAATTTTTGATTAATCCTCCGCCCATTGCCTTCATAGCAATGAATCCTATGTCTAAAGATTTGCATTTTTCAATAAGTTTCAGTTCTTCATCTCCGCTTAAATAGGAAAATGGATATTGCAGTGTTTCATAAAGGCCGCTGTCAAGAGCCTCGTGAGCATGAGTTATTTTATGGGTTGTTATGCCAATGTGTTTAATCAAGCCTTCCTGTTTAGCTTCCAGCATAGCTTTATATAAATCATCTTCCGCCTTTGGAACAAATGAGATGTTGTGGAACTGATATAAATCAACATAGTCTGTTCTCAGGTTTTTAAGTGAAGTTTCCAAATCGCTCCAAAACTCCTCTGCGGTTTCCATTCCTGTTTTGGTTGCAATGTAAATGTTTTCGCGGACATCTTCAAATGCTTTTCCGAGCTTTTCTTCACTGTCTGTATAAAAGCGGGCGGTATCATAAAAATTTATCCCATTGTCATATGCTTTTTTAAGTATTTCTATGGAATCCTTTTCGTTTCTTCTCTGGATTGGTAAAGCTCCAAATCCGTTTTTATTCACTTCTAAATCTGTTTTTCCAAGTCTCATTTTAATAACCGTTCATTTTTAATATCACATATAAAATTAAAATGACTGCCAATGCAATAATTGCATATCTGGCAGGCAGGAATCTGGTTTGTTTGAATTCTTTATCTTCTATATCTCCCTGTCTCATAATTCTGTCCTTTTCAAAAGAACATTTTTGATAAATAGCTTCAATATCCTTTGGAAGTCTGCCGTATTCATTCAACATGTTGATTGTTTTATTCAGGTATTGTATGGCTTTTTGTTCATCGCCAAGATTAACACAACAGAAGGCGGCTTTATAATTGAAATTAGTTTTTAATTCCAAATCATCTTCAATTTTATTCTCGTAGGGAATACATTCATTATAAGCTTTCAATGCTTCTTTATAATCCTTAAGCTCATATAATGCATCACCTTTGGCATTGAATGCAATTAAAGTATTTTCTTCTTTGAGTGATTTGTTTAAATAGATTAATGCCTCTTCATTTTCACCGGTTTTCTGAAGCAGCTGTCCTTTGTATAGGTCGGTTTTTTGTGATGATCCAAATTGATTTTCGTAATTTTTAAGACTTCTAAGTGCATCCTGATATCTTTTTGCTTTAATTAAAAGCTCAATTCTCGCCATGATAATTTCTTTTTTAGACAGGCGCGGCTTTTCGATATTTGAGTAGGGTTTATATTTGTTTAAAACATTATCCATAATTTCCAATGATTCATCAATGTTGCCCTTGTTGAATCTGGACATTGCCTTATCGCACAATACGTTAATGGATTTTGGCTGCTTTTCCAGATACTGGTCAAAGTATTTCTCCCCATAATCCCCGTTGTCATGTGTCTTTTCGTAATATTGATAATAAAGTCCTTTTTCTTCAAGCGCGGGCAAATAGTCATTTTCAATCAACAGGTCCAAAATGGATAGATATGATTCAACATCATCCTTTCCGTGTCTTTTTCTGGCTAATTTAACAGCCTCATTTAAATTATCTTCTTCAATATATTGTTTTGCTTGCAGAATGAAATCGCTCATTAATATCAACCTAATTTTTTTATCAAGCTCCGATTTTTTATAACTACTCTCACTATATTTATATATTTTTAGATAGATAAATAATAGTGCTTATTTTTCATTATTGAATTAATTAAATTGTGATGATTAAATGAATGATTTAGAAGAAATTATCTATAAACATGCTTTATTGAACGCAGCAAAACATAAGGGAAGTGCAAATCCCGGTGCTGTAATGGGTTCAATCATGTCAAATGAACCAGAACTTAGAAGCAAGGCAAAAGAAATCGGTCCTATGTCCGGTAAAATTGTAGCAAAAGTAAATGCTTTATCTCCTGAAGAACAGGCCAGCGAAATGGAAAAATTGGGTATTGAAGTTGAAGATAAAAAACCTAAAGCCAAAGAAACAGGATTGCAAGAGCTTCCGGGAACTCATGAAAATATCGTTTTACGTTTTGCTCCAAATCCGAGCGGACCTTTGCATATCGGCCACTCTCGAGCAGCTGTCCCAAATGCGGAATATGTAAAAAGACATAACGGCAAATTGATTTTAAGGATAGAGGATACAGATCCTAAACGGGTTTATGAACCTGCCTATGAAATGATTCCTGAGGATTTGGAATGGCTGGGAATCAAGGCCGATGAGGTAATTTATCAGTCCGATAGATTTGAAATTTATTATGATTATGCACGTCAGCTGATTGAAAAAGGCGCAGCCTACATGTGTACCTGTGACGGGGCTACTTTTAAAGAGCTTAAAGACAACTGTAAAGCTTGCCCGTGCAGGGACAATAGTGTAGAGGAGAATTTGGAATTATGGGATAAATTCGACACTATGCAAGCAGGTGAAGCAGTACTCAGGGTAAAAACTGACATTGCCCATAAGAATCCTGCAATCAGGGACTGGGTGGCTATGAGATTAGTTGATGAAACTCACCCTCGTTTAGGTACAAAATACAGGATTTATCCTATGATGAATTTCTCTGTAGCTGTGGATGACCATTTGATGGGTTTAACTCATGTTTTGAGAGGAAAAGACCATCTGGCAAATACAGAAAAGCAAAAATATCTCTATGATCATATGGGATGGGATGTGCCTGAGTATATACACTATGGCAGGCTCAAAATGGAGGATATTGCATTAAGTACCTCTAAAGCAATGGCAGGAATTGAAGACGGAACCTATTCCGGATGGGATGACCCTAGACTCGGTACTTTAAGGGCTATTGCAAGACGTGGAATTGACCCAAGAACAATATATAATTTAATCACTGAAATTGGTGTTAAAATGGCCGATTCAGCCATCAGTTGGAAAAAGATTTACGGTTTAAATCGTAATTTCATCGAGCCGATAGCCAACAGGTATTTCTTCTGCGAAGAACCGCAGTTGATTGAAGTTGAAGGTTACAGTGATGGAAAAGTGGATATCGAAAGGCCGCTTCATGCAGACCATCTCGATAGGGGAAACAGAATTTTACCGTTTGACGGAAAAGTGTATCTGGCAAAATCTGACATTAAAGACGGTTTATTCAGGTTGATGGATGCTGTTAATGTTGAAATCGCCGGTGATGAAATAAGATATCATTCAAACTCATTTGAGGAGGCACGTGAAGTTAAAGCCAGAATCATTCAATGGGTTCCGGCTGAAGACAATGTTAATGTAAAAATTGTTATGGATGATGCATCAATAAAAGAAGGTCTTGGCGAAAGTGCGCTTAATGATTTGAAAGTTGGGGATATAGTTCAGTTTGAAAGAGTTGGATTTGCACGTCTTGATGAAGTTAAGGATGATGAATTGGTATTTTATTATGCACATAAATAGGTGATTGCAGTGACTATGTTTTCAAATGGATTTTCAACACTTCAAATGCCTGAAGATTTTGAATCCATTCCAACCAAAGATGAATTCAATGACATGTATCTGGTGAATACTAAAATCCCAATGTCCATTAAATTTTCAACTACCCCTACTCTGGTAGGCCTTCCTGCTATAAAGGATGATATTGAAAAAAATATAAAAAATAACGATAAAATCAATTTAATAGCTTCCGATTTTTTGGCTATAAATGATGATATTTATTATATGATCGTTTCATCTTTTTCTGATGGGGAAAAGGAAGTTCGCCGTAACGAATTTTTATATGTGGAAGACAATAACCTGTACATTTTCGAATATACCTACCCTTATGCAGACAGGGAATTGGATGACTTTTATTTAAATGTTATCCGTTCTTTAAAGATTATTGTTCCAAAATACATAGTTGAGAATGGCAGTTACAGGTTAAATAAGAAAGAGTAATCTTTTTTATTATTTTTTTTTTTAAAATAGTATAGTTAAAAAGAAAAAATAGAAGTATACTTTTTAGTATACTTTTTTGACATCAGATGGTTTGATGGTAATGTTCTGTCTTCTGTATTTTACAGAAATGTCATCGCCATTTATTGAATAAACCTGGCTTGAGTATGTTTCACCTAAATGGTTGAAAATAATTTCATCACCTTTTTTAAGAACAACTTCATTGTTGTTGATTTGGATTTTGATGTTGTCCCTTGAAGGTTTTTCTTTAATGGATGGAATACTTGATTCAACAGGTTTTTCAGGTGTATCATTAATTATGCTAAACACTTTTTCTGAATTTTTCTGTCTTAATCCGTCATCAAAGTCTGCTCTGTGATACTCCTCATAAGTTGCTTCAAAATCGCTGTGGGTCTCGTTAATGATCGGTGCGAAATCATCATCATATTCATTTACATTTCTGATGAAATCTTCTTCAATATGAGGTGCTTCAGGTTCGTCAAGTGTAAGTCTGTCTTTTACATCTTTGAATAGTTTGGATCCTTTAATTGTGTTTGTGATTTTAGCAAGGTCTTTTCTGTAATCTAAATCACTATCATATTTGTTATCATTATTGTTTGAATTAATGCCGGCTCCTGATTCATAGCTGCTTTTTGTTTCATCAACTTTTGTAGGAGTTTTAAGTATTGGTTCTTTAATTTCGTCTTTTGGAGTTTTATTTTCCACATTATCAAGTAAAACATCTGTTATTCCGGCACTTTCAGAGATGCTTTCAGGTTCTTCTTTTACTTCCTGGGAAGCAGTGGTAATAGCTTCTTCAATATCCTGTGATGTGACAATTGGAGTTTCGCTGTCCTCACTTTCGATTTTTTCCTCTACATCAATTTCAGAGCTAATTAAATCATTGACTGTTTCTTCAGGTTCTGATGTTTCGGTGGTTTCGGTTATTATGTTGCTGATTGTTTCCTCTTTGGTTTCTTCTTTGGTTTCGGTTATTATGTTGCTGATTGTTTCTTCTTTGGTTTCGGTTATTATGTTGCTGACTGTTTCTTCTTCAGGTTTTTCTTTAGTTTCATTTATTAATTGGGTGATTGTTTCTTCTTCATTAGCTATAATTTCTTCAATAAGCGCATCATCTGTTTTGTTTTCTTGTTTTTGTTTGATGCTTTCTTTTAATTCATTTATTTCTTTATCATCCTCAGCATTGCGAGTTTCTTTTTCTCTTTCACTATCTTTTCTTTTGGATTCTTTAATCAATTCATCAATAGTGAATAAATCTTTTAATTCATGTTTTTCATTGTTATTTTGAGTCATAATATCCATCTGGCTTTGTTTAATTGGTTCTTGAAATTTCTCAACAGTATTTCCATAATCAATAAGTACTTGATTTTGAGATTCGTATTTAACATTGTTGTACAAATTGGCATTGTTTTCAACTTCGTAAACGGCAGGTTCCTCATAAATGTCATTTAATGGGGCATTGTTTTCAACTTCGTAAACGGCAGGTTCCTCATAAATGTCGTTTAATGGGGCATTGTTTTCAATGTTGTCATAATCATATTTATTAGGTTGGATATGAGCGGATTCGGAATTATCATGATTTCTAGACAAAATATTTTTCCCGGAATTAAGTATGCTGTTGGTTCGTTCAGTATCATTTAATTTCGGTTCTACACTGTTTGTAAGTTTATCTCCGTTATAATGCTTTTTAACCATTATTGCAGCGGCAATACCAATGATTGCTATAATTATCCAGATTAAAATTGTAATTCCATTCATATTTCCAACTTCTAATTTTTTTTAAATTAATAGTATTATATATTTATGTAAAAAAGTTAATTATAAATATTTTCATATTTTCAATAAGGGGATATTTTTTAAAAAATTTTTGACTAATCATTCATTTTATATATTGCAAAAATAAAATATAAATTAGATTAATATTAATGAGGATTAATTATGGTCGTTAAAATTAATGAGAACTATCTTAAATTGAAAAGCAGTTATCTATTTGTTGAAGTTGCAAGAAGGGAAGCTGAATTTAGTAAGGCAAATCCCGACGCGGATATTATTAAAATGGGTATTGGGGATGTAACCAAGCCTTTAGTCCCGGCTGTTGTGGATGCATTCCATAAAGCCGTTGATGAAATGGGTAATGCAGACACTTTCATGGGATATGGTCCTGAACAAGGTTACGGATTTTTAGCCGATGCAATTATTGAAAATGATTATAATAAATATGGTGTTGATTTGGATGCATCTGAAGTATTCATTAGTGACGGCGCAAAATGTGATACAGGTAATATCCAGGAAATCTTCGGTATCGACAATAAGATTGCAGTAACCGATCCGGTTTATACAGTATATGTTGACACAAATGTGATGGCAGGAAGAACCGGTGAAATGCAGGATAATGGAATGTATGAAGGATTAACCTACATAAAATGTAATTCAGAAAACGGTTTTGTTCCTGAACTTCCGTCAGAACCTGTGGATATTATTTATTTATGTTATCCAAATAATCCGACAGGAACCACTCTCACCCGTGACCAATTAAAAGTATTTGTTGATTATGCAAAGGAAAATAAAGCTATTATATTATTTGATGCTGCTTATGAAATGTTCATAACAGAAGATGATGTTCCTCACACCATATATGAAATTGAAGGAGCAAAGGAAGTTGCTATTGAATTTAAGAGTTTTTCAAAAACTGCAGGATTTACCGGAACACGCTGCGCATACACTATCGTTCCTAAAGAGTTAATCGGATATGACAGTAAAGGAAATGAAGTGGAAATCAATCCATTATGGAACAGAAGACAAACAACTAAATTCAATGGTGCATCTTATCCTGTACAAAGAGCTGCTGAGGCAACTTATTCTCCTGATGGTCAAAAACAGATTAAAGAAGTTGTTGAATATTATATGGAAAACGCTAAAATTATCAGGGAAAGCTTAACAGATTTAGGTCTTGAAGTATATGGTGGAGTAAGCTCACCTTATATCTGGGTTAAAACCCCAAACAATATGGATTCATGGGACTTCTTTGATTTGCTATTAAATGAGGCTAATGTTGTTGGAACTCCTGGATCCGGATTTGGTCCTAGTGGTGAAGGATATTTAAGACTCACTGCATTCAATACTTTGGAAAATACTAAAGAAGCAATGGATAGGATTTCAAAATTAGAATTTTAGGTGTTTATATTGAAAGTAATAGAAAAACCAATAACTATCGAAGAAGATGACTCATTTAAGATGGTATTGTCAAAATATGGTGCTTTAGCTTTAGACAAACAGGAAAATCTTTCAGAACTGATTGGTGAAACTTCCGGTGAGTTGGATATTGAAAAAGGCATTCTATCTTTTGGCGATATAGTTTTTCCAATTCAAATATTAGGATTTTACTCTCAAGACTTAATGCAATGGTCTTGGGCGTGGGATAATGAAGAGATATTCGGGGAAAATTTAATCAGAGCATCAAAACAAATGAAAACTATTGGGGATGAGTTTGATATACCTGAGTTTACTTCTACAGCAATTCAATCTGATTTCAATGATTGCCATACATTGGCTATGGTTGCAACTTCAATATTGAATATGGATGCTTATTATGCAGTATCTGAAGATGGTATTGACATTTTTGTGCTTATCAAATCAGATTTAATCGAAGAAAACGATTCAGTAGTAAAATTCAGAGACACTTTCTACACTTTCCAAAAGAATTTCAATATTTATCCAAAAATTGCATTTGAAGCCTACACCAAACTCAAAGGATATGGGTTTAAACCTCATGAGGATTTTGCACTTGCTAAAATCGGTGAAAGCCGTGTAATGGCAGGTTTTACCGAAAGGGGAAATATTACCCGTATTATTATATTTGGTGATGAAGAAAGGTGATTGTATGAATCCGGATTTAGTTGAAGAAATAGAATTCATGTTGGATACACTCACTAAATCTGGTTTTTTCAACAAAGAGGAAATCCTTGAAATATTGGAGGATGAATTTATTGAGGAGGATATTGACTTTTCTCAATTTAATTTCTCTTTAAATGACTTTGACAATGCCAATTTCGCTAAATTGGAAAAAATTTTCAATGACCTTGCGGATGAAAATATTGTAGCTATTCATAACTGCGGTTACGATATTGAAGAGGGAGTTCAGGACGCATTTGAGTTGTTTGTTCATTTGCAGAATAATGATTTCACACCAGCAGGTTTTTGTTTTTACACTTTTGAAGATATTGAAGAAGCAATATATGGAAGTAAATTAAAAATCACCTTCGGGGATTTTGAAAACAATGAAGATAAGGCTTTGGAAATTGGTAAAATTATAAACCGCCACCTTAAAGAAGTCGGTTTTAAAATCAACTGGGATGGTACAATCAACAACCAAATTGAGATTGTTCCGTTTGTTTGGGACAAGTCTTATAATGAAGAAAAGGAATATGAAATTGAAGGGGCGTATAATAGTTTTGTAAGGTGTTAAAAATGAATGGCAGGTCACTTAAATTAATCCGTGATGTAATTATCAATTCAGGCAAATTGACTTCTATAGAAATATCTCAGGATTCAATATACTTGGAATTTAAGGATGTTGAGCTTGGAGTTCCAAAAGAAACGGAAGACTTTTCACTGACAGTTCGTTTTGCACTCGATTCCTTTTTCACAGTTTTTTATGACAATATCTGGGATATAGAGTTTTTCTCAAAATACAATTTTAAAAATCAATTTTTAAGTGAAGTTGTTTTATTTGAAGTTGAAGACATCCGCTTCACCGATTTTGAATATCTTAACACTTTTTTCCATGATTTCAAAAAAGAAAAAACAATTTCTGTTGTAGAAGATTTCAGTATTCACAATATCAGAAATGACTTTTTCATGTTAATTAAAACAAAGGAAATAGCTATTGCCGTCGGGGGCAATCAGATGGATTTCTTTACTAACCATGAACGGCTGACTGATGCATCTTTAAGGGAATTGTCAAACCAGTGGATGCTGTACTTTCTGAAGTATCATCTTAAAAGGAATATCATTAAGGATCCTATGTGTGAAAATCATCCTTTAGCATATCCTAAAAAATAATAATAACTCTTTTTTTCTTATATCTTTCATTATTTTAATTTTAAAACATTCAATATGCTGTTTTTCAGTAAAACAATTAAAATTATTAATCATATATTCAAATAAAAAAAAGAAATTAGAAGAAGGACATCATGAAATTATACATGTCCCTAATTCCGGATACAAATCCGTTATACTGATTGTTATGAATATTGGCCATATCATCTTCAATACGGTAATCCACTTCTTTTTGGAATGTAGTGTTATTGTAGTCGTGGTCTGTAAAGTAATGAAGCTGAATTGCATAATTGGTATCCTGAGTATGGAAAACATAGTTAACACCAATATGATTCCATATTGTGTCAGTATCTCTTGAAGGATTTGAGAAGTATTGTTTTGAAACTGGAATGCCTCCTAAAGTGATATCCTCAGTTTTGAGAACTTTATAACCTCCATTTTCCATAGCCCTAAATTTGGCTTCCGAGATTGACGAAATATGATCTTCAGGCCAATCATCCCAATGGTCTATAACTACATACTTATTTGTAATTGCATTGGGGGTTTTTGATTCGTTTGTCATATTCAATTCTTCGGTTGTATTCCAAGCTTCCGGAACAACAGTTGCACTGTGGCCGAATTCGATACTTTTATCAGTTTTAAGACTTAAAAAACTATTGATTGCATTGATATTGGTTGCAATGAATAATATGATAATAAAGATAAGTACCGCATGAAGTATATCTTTTCGCCTCATTGTTCTTTTCTCCCCTTATGTTCAGTTTTTGCCCATTTTCTTTCTTTTCTAGTCATCATAGTGTACATTGTCATAAAAAACAATGGAATTAAATGGAAACAGTAAATGTAATATTTTATTAAATCTTTAAGAAAATCGGTTACGGAAGGTTTGTCTCTTGAAAGAGCAAGGATAATTCCCGGGAAAAATGCAATCATGGATAAGAATCCTACAATAAATGGTGCTTCCATTCTAATGACAGTGAAATCATGGAAAAAGAACCATGAAATTGCATTTATCAATGTAACAAGAAATCCGAAGAAGATTAATAAATTGAAACTGTAAAATGAAATATGTTCTATAATGTTAAACTTACGAGCAACAGATATTTTAGCTCTTAAAATCTGAGGCAGATATACGAATAAAGTTTCAAAGTTACCTATAGCCCATCTTACTCTTTGTCTGAAAAACGCTCTCCATTCTGTCACTGCTTCCTGATACACTGCACATTCTCCGCAGTAACGTATCTTTCCATTGTTGAGCATTATTTTAATAGCTAAGTTCAAATCTTCAGTTACCGCAAATCCGTCCCATCTTCCTGATTCTATAATTGATGATTTTTTAACGAATTGCCCATTACCGCCTAAAAATCCTGTACTCCCCAGATTATCTTTTGCAGTTAATGTATTCCCAAAACTGGCGAATTCAACATGCTGCATACGGGCTAAATAGTTTTCATTTCTGTTCCACATTTTAACCCTTGATTGCACCCCGTCAATATCTCCATTCAGATATTGGACAATGGTATATAGATAATCTGTTTTGATTTGAGTATCCGCATCGAAAACGCCGATTATTTCCCCTTTGGATAAAGTTAAAGCATCATTCAATACAAATCCTTTACCCTTTCCGGACCTTGGAGGGTGTCTTGTAACTATTTTTAATTGCGGCAAATCCTTTTTCAGTTCGGCAAGGATTTCTCCGGTGCGGTCTGTTGATCCGTCATTGATAACGATTACTTCAAAATTAGCTTCATCACCGAGGTAGTAATCGGAATTGCATACGCTTCTAACAGTTGGTTCGATAGTGTATTCCTCGTTGTGTGCCGGAATAAAAACGCTTATAAAAGGAAGCTCATCCTCTTCATATTTAACGACTGGCTTTTGCTTTTTAGCACTGACAATTGAGTTTAAAAGCATTGCAAATGTTGGAATTAAGAGCACCCATTGAAGCCAGGTTGCATTTCTGCTCAATATAGCTATTATAATCAGTGAGACACATAAAACCAAAAGCAAACTTGAATCTGACTTTTCAATCATCAGTTCAATATTCTTTTCCCTGATTTTGTCTTCAGCCAATTTAACATTCATTATGTTTTGCTCATGCTTTTTGAGGGCAACTGCCATAGACCTTTGAAGTTCGTCTTTATCCAGTGGTTTTAGCAAATAACCGAAAGGATTGCTCATTAGCAGCTTGTCGATTGTTTCGTCAAAAAGAGCACCGACGATGATGATTATCGGCACATTGAAAAGCTCCAAGTCCCCGGTCAAAGAAAGTAAATCCAGTCCCTCTTCTTCTGTATCTAAAAAAATTAGGTTGGGGGATATTGTATCTATCTTTGAAAAGATATCTGCTGATTCAGATGCTGATCCCCAGTCTTCATAGTCGTAATCTTCGACATATTCCTTAATTTGGGACAACAAGAAATCATCAGAGCTTATAGTAAATATCTTAGGCTTTCCTTCAATTAACTCTAACTCAGTCATTTAAATCCGTTATTGTGTGAATCCGCTTGCATCGTTTAATTTGTCTTCTTCAAGTTTTGCTCTGTTGATTGTTATTTTAAGAGTTTTGTCTAATTTGTTGATGTCGTATGGTTTTGACACAAATCCGTATGACCCTTTTACGTTTGATTTTTCAAAGGTGTCTGTATCTGTGTTTGCGGTTAAGTATATGATTGGTATTCTGAATTCGGAGA
Source organism: uncultured Methanobrevibacter sp. (assembly GCA_902789505.1). Classification (GTDB taxonomy): domain Archaea; phylum Methanobacteriota; class Methanobacteria; order Methanobacteriales; family Methanobacteriaceae; genus Methanocatella. Next base: position 29,014 of record CADAOO010000002.1, read on the forward strand.
TAACTTCTGCTGCTTCAATACCTTCCATATCTCCTTTTAATTTGATATCCATTAAAACAACATCCGGTACTTTTTCTGCTGCAACATCGATAGCATCTTGACCGGTATCAACAGTATCAATAACTTCATAACCTAATTCTTCTAAGCTGTATTTCAAATCCAATGCAGTAATTGCTTCATCTTCAACAACTAATATTCTTTCATTCATGTTATTGCCTCATATATCATTAATTTTATGTGTTTTATAATATTTAATATTTTTATTCATTCGCATTCTCTAAAACGTTATCCCTCTATAGTGTGCTCCATTGTTATAGGGAATGTCAATTTGTATCCTGTTCCGTTTTCATGTTGGAACAATTCGATATGTCCGTCAAGTTGCTTGGTGAGATTCTTGATAATTTCACATCCCAGATTTTTAGTGATTTTATCCGGATCATCAATTCCGACACCGTTATCTTGAAGGATTAATTGAGCATTCTCATTGTCGATTTTATAGATTTTCTTGATAATTTTCTTATTTTGCATTGTTTTATCCGGGAATGCATGTTTAATAGCATTCATGGTTAGCTCATCAATAACAAGCAACAATGGTGTAATAACTTCAATTGTTAGGACAAGATCGCCATCAACTTCAGATTCAAATTCGATTCCATCCCTCAGACCAATTAAACCGCGTAATTGGCTGTCTTGATCTTCGATGTATTCTTTCAGGTTAATGTTTTTGAAATCAGTTGTATTGTAGGTTTTTTCGTGAAGGATAGCAAGAGATGATAATCTGGACTGCATATGGTCAATAATTATGTTTGGCTTATTTTTATATGCTCTTTTTTCCAGATTTAAGAAACTGTTCAATACCTGCAGGTTGTTTTTAACCCTGTGGTGAACCTCTTTAATCAATACTTTTTGATGCTCGTTAGCTTCCATTAATGCTAACTGTTTGGTTCTCTCTTCAGTAACGTCAGTTAAAAATCCGATACTGTGTGATTCGGAACCAAATTCGAACCTTTCAATGTATAATTCAGCCATTTTTTGATGGTTTTCATCTCCATTCACATTGTATGTGAATGTTTCTTCAAGTTCGTTGATTTGCCCATCCATTAACCGTATAATGTTGTTGATTACGTCTTCTTCTACGATATTCTGAACAATCGCACGGGAGTGATGATAATCTTCTGGAGATATTCCGATGAAGTGGTAGAATCCCTGTGAGAATTCATATTGCTTTGGGTTTAAAGGTTCAATCAGCAATGCTAATTTTTTATTGTTTTTAAATCCTTTAAGCAAGAAATCAACAGGTCTTGTCATTTTTCTGGTTGAGTCTGTACTCACATCTTTTATCAAACCGTAACGACTTAATAACAATCCGTCGTCATCAAATTTGGAGTAAAGATTCACTTCAAGATATTTTAAAATCCCGTCATCAGTTCTGATTCTGACTACACTTTCGTAGTTGCTTCTTCCGCTATCCAGCTCTTTAAGCATTTTTTCGAGCAGGGGCTTGTCTTCAGGAATCACCAGGTCAAAAACAATATTGAAATACTCGTCATTTTCTTCTCTTGACCTGTTGATGATATTATAGATACCCTGTGTCCAGGAGTATCTGTCCTTGATTTTATAGTAACTTCCGGTTTGTGAGAAATATTCGATGAGATTTGCTTTTTCGTCATATTCTTCATCGGAAACATGGAGACTGGTTCCTCGATTATCCCTATGGTCTGAAATTAAAATCAGCTTTTCCATGTCATAGATAATTTTCACATTCGAAAATCTGGCTAATTTTTCATGGAAGTGATAATAAAATCTCATTTTCTTCATTTTATGAGTTTCATAAACCTCTCTTAGAGGTTCTTTTAAAATATTATAAAATCCTGGTGATGTTTTACTCAGTAAACGCCCGGCCACATCAGTCTGTTTAATGTGCCCTCTTATAAGTGCACTCAAACCTAATCTGTGAACGATAAAATCTTCACCATTATCAATTGGTACAAAGATGTCCAGGTCATTACTAAGTTCGTTTAATGTTTTGTCAAATGGGGTGAACGGTATTTCAAATTCCTGTGGAACGTATTGGAACAATTCACTTTCTTTAACGTCATAGATATTGACTTCTTCAGTATCTTCTAGTTTCCTAAATGTTTTTTCAATTCTCATCAGATTCACCCTCCCATAATTCACGGTGATATTCAATTGTATGTTCGAAGTTTACCGGGAATAATATTTTAAATCCGGTTCCAACTTCACAGTCTAAAATTTCAAGTTCTCCATTAATTTGTCTAGTTAAGTTTTTAATTATTTCCCAGCCTAAGTTATGGTTAACCAGAGATTCTTTATCTTTTAAGCCAATTCCATTATCCCTCAATATTAACTCACATATGTATTCATCAACAAAATCAATTTTTTTGGATATTGTCTTATCAGGCATATCAGGGTCTGGAAATGCATGTTTAATCGCATTCATTGTCAATTCGTCAACTATCAGAAGCAAAGGTATAATAACATCAATGGAAAGATGGATTTCAGGATCAACATCTGAAGTGAAGTTAATGTCTTTTGCCCTGTATAGCGTTTCTAATGTGGAATCCTGGTCTTTCATATAATCTTCAAGGTTAATGTTGATGAAATCTTCAGTATTATAGGTTTTTTCGTGAAGCAGGGCAAGTGAAGCTAAACGTGTTTGCATGTTGTCTAAGATACGATTTGGATTGTCTCCATATTCTCTTCTTTCAAGGTTTAAGAAACTGTTCAATACCTGCAGGTTATTTTTAACCCTGTGGTGAACTTCCTTAATTAGAATATTTTTGGTTGCGTTTGACTCCACCAGTTCTTGCTGTTTCTTACGTGAAAGGGTAATGTCAGTTAAAAATCCTATGCTGTGGTCTTGATTGCCGTATTTAAAGCGTTCAATGAATAATTCGCATATTTTGCAGTTGTCAATATCTCCATTTACTTTATATGTAAATACAGTATTAAGTTCATTAATTTCACCGGCAATTAATTTTTTAATTTCTTTTCTTACATCTTCTTCAATAATATTATTGAGGATTTCTGTATTGTGGATGTATTCATTTTTAGGGATTTCAATCATTTTATAAAACCCTTCACTAAATTCGTAGCGTTTACTTAAAGGTTCCACAAGCAATGATAACTTGGAATTGTGATTGAATCCATTTAACATGAAATCAACAGGTCTTGTCAGGTGTTTGTGTGAATCAATACTGATGTCCTTAAACAGCCCGTAGTGACTTATCTCTTCACCATTTTCATCAAATTTTGAGTAGAGACATGTGTCAAGATATTTAATGTGTCCTCCAGGTGTTTCAATACGAATGATGTTTTCATAGGTATCGGTTTCAGGACTCATGGTTTCTAATAATTCTTCAACTAATGGTCTGTCTTCAGGTATCACCAAATCAAAAATAATATTATAATATGCATCGCTAGCTTCTTTTGAACGGTTAATTATATTATAGATGCCGGGTGTCCATGTAAATTCATCATGTGTTTTATAATAGCTTCCGGTTTGTGAGAAATATTCAATTAAATTAGCTTTATTTTCATCTTCTTCTTCCTTTTGTTGTTTTTCGGTTTTAGTGCGTGTTTCTGCTTTTTTCAAATCAGAAATGGCATAAATTTTTCCTTCATCACATAGAACATGAATGTTTGCCAGTGTCACGATCTTATCACTAATGTAATAAAACATTCTCAGAGGTTTTGTTTCTCCGGTTTCACAAACTTCTTTAAATATGTCTTTAAAGATATCGTAATAGAATGGAGAAGCTTCGCTAAATTTCCGCCCCTCAACATCTTCTTCTCTTATATTTAGTCTTTCAAGCAAATTCCAGCCTATTCTTTCGACAAGATAATCGTCACTATCTTCTATAGGAGAAAAAACATTGATGTCTGAAGGTACATGTTTCATAATATTGCTAAAACGAACTTTATCCAGCTTCTTGACTTGTTTCGCGGGATGAAATACTTCATATTTGTCAATATTATAAACTCGTATTTCTTCTATTTTTTCCAATTCTCTAAATTGCCTTTCAACATGCATGTAAATTACCTTGAGTTTATAATTTATATGGATAATATTTTTGTTTAATATGATATTTATAGTATATGAATTATTTTTTCGAAAATTTTCATTTTATATTGGAAAAATTTTTTAATTATGAATAATAAAATATTCTTGTTATGGAACTTTTCTTAATGTTCACATTTATGAAATAATTAAGGTGTATTAGATGACATGTAGTATTTTAGTTGGTGGAGCATGGGGTGATGAAGGTAAAGGAAAATGTATCACTTACCTTTGTGATACAGATAAACCTGAAATTATTGCCCGTGCAGGAGTAGGGCCAAATGCAGGGCACTCTGTTGAATTCAATGGTGAAAAATATGGTTTGAGATTAACCCCGTCAGGTTTTGTACACACTGGCGCTAAACTTATGATTGGTGCGGGAGTTTTAGTAAATCCGGATGTGCTTTTCAAGGAATTTGAGGACTTAAAAAAATATAATGTAAAGGAAAGAATGTGTGTTGATCCTAGATGTGCGATAATTAACAAGGATCATATGTCAAGAGATAAGAATTCCGAATATCTGGCTAAAAAAATTGGAAGTACAGGTTCAGGTTGCGGACCTGCAAATTCAGACCGTGTAATGAGAACAATAGATTTGGCCCGTGACATTCCGGAACTTGAAGATTATATTACAGATGTTTCACTTGAAGTCAATGAATCCATTGATAATGGGGAAGATGTATTCATTGAAGGCTCTCAGGGTTTTGCTCTTTCATTATACTATGGATCTTATCCGTTTGTAACCAGTAAAGATACTACTGCATCCACATTTGCTGCCGATGTGGGAGTAGGACCAACTAAAATCGATGAAGTTATAAATGTATTCAAATCATATATTTCCCGTGTAGGGGAAGGCCCATTCCCAACTGAAATGGCTCAGGAGGAAGCGGAAAGCAGAGGGCTTGAGGAATATGGTGTTGTAACCGGAAGACGTAGAAGAATCGGTCATTTTGACATGGAACTTGCAAAAGAGTCATGCAGAATCAATGGTGCAACTCAAATTGCTTTGACCTGTGTTGATAAATTATTTGATTGTGCCCGTGTGCAAAATTACGATGAGTTATCAGCTGAAACCAAAGCATTTATTGAAGATATTCAAACTGAAACCGGTGTGCCGGTGACTATTATTTCAACAGGTCCCGATTTAAAAGACACTATTGACTTAAGAAAAGAGTTATTATAATTCTTTTTTCTTTTTTTTTAATATTAACAACTTTTTTTTAGAAAATAATTATATATTGAATTTAATTAAATTATAATTATGAAACATATTGAAAGATTATTTTTGATAGCTGTTTTTACCTGTTTTCTCAGTTGTTCAAGTGTGAATGCACAGGATAGCGGTTTAATTAAACTCATGGTTAATGATGAAGTTTTCGATGTACAATTGGAGAATAATTCTGCAACAGATGAATTGATTAAGATTTTGAAAAAAGATAATGTCACTATCAATGCATCCGATTATGGCAATTTTGAAAAGGTGGGTAATTTAGGTTTCACGCTTCCTACAAATGATGAGAATATTCACACCTCTCCGGGGGATATTGTATTGTATAGAGGTAATCAAATTTCTCTTTTTTATGATTCCCACTCATGGAGTTATACGAAAATTGGAAAAATACAGAATATCGATTCAAATAAACTAAACGAAGCTTTAGGGCCAGGAAATGTAAAATTAGTTTTCAGTTTGAAGTAAATTATATTATATTTGGGTTTTTAATATATTATCATGTACAAAGATATGATAATCATTCGAGGAGCAAGGGTTCACAACTTAAAAAATATTGATGTTGACATTCCGCTTGGAAAGATTGTAGCCGTTAGCGGTGTTTCAGGCAGCGGCAAATCATCACTTGCATTGGGCGTTCTGTACTCTGAAGGTTCAAGAAGATATCTGGATGCTCTTTCAACTTACACCCGTCGCAGAATTTCACAGTCCAGTAAAGCGCAGGTTGACTTAATTCGGTATGTTCCGGCTGCTTTAGCGCTTCATCAAAGACCAAACGTTCCAAATATAAGACCCACATTCGGAACATCAACAGAACTTTTAAACTCCCTTCGATTATTGTATTCAAGATGCGGTAACTATTTTTGTTCAAATGGACACATGCAGGAGCCAACATTGAATGTTGCACGTGAACTTCCAATCAAATGCCCTGAATGCGGTGAAGAGTTCTATGGTTTGGGTGCTGAAGAATATGCATTTAACTCGGATGGGGGATGTCCAACCTGCAGTGGCACGGGACATATCCGTGATGTTGATAGTACTAAACTGGTGTGTGATGAGACTAAAACTCTTGAAGAGGGTGCAGTTGATGCATGGAACCAATTTGGAATTTCATGGATGTATCATGTGGCGGGAGAACTGGGTGTCAGATTGGATGTGCCGTTTAAGGATTTGAGTGATGAGGAAAAAGATATTGTTTATAACGGCCCCAAGGTTAAGAAGTTCATTAACATTCCCTCTAAAAACGGCAAATTGTTTGAACTGAATGCCGAGTATAGAAATGCCCACAGAGCCATTGAAGAAGCTTTAAAGAATGCCAAAAGCGAAAAAGGATTAACAAAAATCAATAGGTTTTTGACAACCAACATTTGTCCCGACTGCCATGGAACAAGACTGAATGATAAAGCCCGCCAAACTCTTCTTGGAGGTATTAATCTGGCTGAAGCATGTGAAATGAATCTGAAAGATTTGGTATCATGGGTCAGGGAAACTGTAAATAATTTGCCGGACAATATCCGTGAAATGGCTGAAGATATTACAGAAGAGTTCATGGACAATGCAAAGATTTTGCTTGATTTGGGTTTAAGCTATATTTCACTGGACAGGCCTTCAAATACACTGTCAACCGGAGAACTTCAAAGAGTTCAGCTTGCCAAGACATTAAGGAATCACACAACAGGGGTATTATATGTTTTGGATGAGCCGTCCATAGGCCTCCATCCGAATAATGTTGATGGATTGATTAATGTGATTAAAAGGCTGGTTGATGATGGAAATTCAATTATTTTAGTCGACCATGACACAAGAATATTGTCTGTTGCGGATTATATGGTTGAATTGGGTCCGGCTGCCGGTGCTGACGGCGGAAATATTATAGCAAAGGGGTCGTTGGATGAAATCATAAACAATAAATCCTCACAGATTGCACCGTTTTTAACCAATGGCGAGAAAATCATCATAAGGAATAAATCCGGAGATATCTTTGAGAACGGATTTATCAGAATCAGCACTCAAAAAATCCATAATGTTAAGAAAATGGATATAAAAATACCAAAAGGCAAATTGACAGTCGTGAGTGGAGTGTCCGGGAGTGGAAAAACAACACTTCTTTTAGAAGCATTATATCCTGCAGTTAAATCACATATTGATGGTGGCGATTTGCCGGAAGAGGTTGAGGATCTTGAATGCACTGATATTAATAAAATTGAGTTGATTGACAGTGTTCCGATAGGTAAAAATGTAAGGAGTACTGTCGGAACATATTCAAAGGTCTTGGATGATTTGAGAAGGGAGTTCTCAAAATTGTCCGATGAATATAAAACCGCCGATTTTTCATATAATACCGGAAAATTGCGATGCGGAACATGTAATGGAACTGGTAATGTAAGTATGGATGTTCAATTCCTTCCTGATGTTGAAATGACATGTCCTGATTGTGGTGGTTCAAGATATAATGAGGAAATTGAAAAGACTAAATTCAACGGTTTGTCTCTTGCGGATGTTATGGCATTGACCGTTGATGAGGCTTTGGAAGAATTGTTTGAACTTAAAAGGGTTACCGGTAAGTTACAAAAACTATCGGATTTGGGATTAGGTTATCTGACTTTGGGGGAAGCTACTCCTAGTCTGTCCGGCGGTGAAGCACAGAGACTTAAACTGGCTTCTGAAATAGGAAAATCACAAAAAAATTCAATATTCATATTTGATGAACCGACAATTGGTCTTCATCCCTCAGATGTTAAAGTTTTAATTGATGTATTCGATAATCTGATTGATAATGGTGCAACTGTTATTGTAATAGAGCATGATTTGGATTTAATTGCCAATGCTGATTACATAATTGATATGGGGATTGATGATGAATTCAGTGGTGGGGAAATATTGGCCAGAGGCAGTCTGGAAGATATAATCAATTCTAAAAACAGTTTGACTGGAAAATATTTGATTGAAAAGGAATTATCATAATTCTTTTTCGGTTTTGCTGTTATAATTTGGGGTTAAATTGTTAATATATCTCCTTTTCAATTAGAAGTGCTGCTGAATAATAATGAAAAAATCTTAACATATATATAATTTAAAAAATATAAAATTATAGGGTTGTTGAATTATGTTCAACAAACATTCATAGTCATTAGGAGTAATCAGATATGAGATGTGTTGGTACTGTTGTACGTGGTATAAGAACACCTATTATTAAAGAAAATGATGATTTGGCAACTATTGTTGTAGATTCATTGATGGCAGCTAAAGAAAGTGAAGGATTTGAATTTAGGGACAAGGATATCGTTGCAATTACAGAAGCGGTTGTTGGTATTTCAGAAGGAAATTATGTAACTGTGGATGATGTCGCAACTGATGTGCAAAACAAGTTCCCGTCCAAAAACATTGGGGTAGTAAACCCTATTTTAAGCAGAAACAGATTTTCCATTATCTTGAAAGGTATTGCAAGAGGAATGGACAAAATCACATTATTATCATCATTCCCTGCTGATGAAGTGGGAAACGGAATTATGGATGAAAGTGTTTTAGATGAAAGTGAATTTAACCTTGGAAGCGTCATTACTGAAGATGAATATAAGGAAACTTTCGGTTCATGGATACACCCATTCACAGGAATAAATATGGTTGATTTTTACAGGGAATTAATAGAAAGTGAAGATTGTGAAGTGGAATTTGTCTTTTCAAACGACATAAAAACAATTTTAGATTATAATACTGATGTTTTAACCTGTGATATACATACCAGAGAAAAAACAACAAAAATACTTAAGGATAACGGAGCCCATGTGTACGGATTACACCAAATCTTAACTGAACCAATCAACGGCTCAGGTTGCAACCCTGACTACGGATTATTAGGTTCCAACAAAGCAACTGAAGAAAAACTAAAATTATTCCCTAAAACTGGAGATGCATTGGTCAAAGAAGTACAAAAAAGACTTATTGATCTCACAGGCAAAAAGATAGAAGTAATGGTCTATGGTGACGGAGCGTTCAAAGATCCAGTAGGAAAAATCTGGGAACTCGCGGATCCGGTCGTTTCACCGGCACACACAGATGGTCTGGTTGGATATCCGAATGAAATCAAATTAAAATATGTTTCTGACAACAAGTTTGCAGACCTTAAAGGTGAAGAACTAAAAGAAGCAATCAAAGAAGAAATCAGACAAAAGGATTCAAACCTAACCGGACAAATGATTACTGAAGGAACCACACCAAGAGTCCTGACTGATTTAATAGGATCATTATGTGACTTGACCAGCGGTTCTGGAGACAAAGGAACACCAGTTATTTTCATACAAGGATACTTCGACAATTTAGCAAACGACTAAATTTCGAATCCATTCTTTTTTTTTTAATTTACTCTTCAAAATAATATTTATATATCATAAAAAATATAACAATTGTTATGGAATTTTTAAGGCAAACTAATGTAATTCAATGGAAGGATGGTCAGTACAAAACCATTAAAGAAAACAGCGTAGATGATGAATATACCTATTTATTCATAGATTATTTGCCTCCGCGTAAATTTTCAACATATCCATGTGATTTGGAAGATTTTGCAGTCGGCTATTGTCTCGGTGAGGGGTTAATTAAAGATTATTCGGATATAAAATCAATTAGTTTGGATGGAACAAACGTGCTGGTTTCCACAAATTTAAATCATGACCCTGAAGAGGATTTGGAACAGGAAGGTATAGTTCAGGAGAGAAAAGGAAACTGCGAACATGCATGTGTCTGCCGACTTTTGGAATATCAGGGAGTAAACTCTGATAATGCCGGAGGCATCAGATCAGAGCTAAAAACAATTGAACCTAACACATCAGATTTGAAAATAGATGCGACACAAATCATCAGGGATATTAAACATTTAACTGACGAAGCTAAAATCTGGCAGAAAACTGCGGGAGTTCATGTCGCACAGCTCAAATATGGGAACAATATTATCATTCGTGAAGATGTAAGTCGTCATGTGGCGGTTGATAAGGTAATTGGGGCTGCAGCAAAAGAAGGCTATGATTTCAGCAAATGTTATATATCTTATAGTGGAAGAATGCCTGCAGACATGTTAATAAAAGTAATAAGGGTTGGAATTCCAATAATTATTTCAAATGCTGCGCCGGCATCATCTGGTATTGACGTGGCGCGTGCGGGTAACATTACTATGGTTGGTTTTGTAAGGGATAACAGATTCACTATTTTTACAGCGCCTGAACGTATAGATTTAAAAAAATAAAAAGGATTAAAGTTCATCTAATGAAAATGAACCTAAATTGAGTAAATCAAATGTCAATATATTTGGAGCTACGGTAACTTTTCCAACTCCGGTTATAATTTTATAAGCTTCAAAAGCTTCTAAACATCCGATTAGATTTGGTGTCGGGCCAATAACTGGTGGAACTCCGGATGTTACATTTTTTAAAGCTTCAACTGTTTCATCATCCAGTTCCTTTCCAATTGAAGGTAGGTTAAACATCTCTTCATATGTCTTTTCACTGTTTGGCAGGAACACTGTGATTTGACCCATTGTTCCGTGTATTGCTCCGTGGATATAAGCAATTCCTTTTTCTTTTGCTTTTCTTGATACGATGACTCTGGTTAAGACATTATCAAGTGCATCAATTACAATGTCGGAGTCTCCGATTACTTTGTCAATGTTTGTCTGGTCTACATGTTCATTAAAGATTGTAGTTTTAACATAAGGATTTATTAGCCTAACTTTTTCGGCTGCAACAGCACTTTTGTCAAGCCCTAAATCAGTTATTGTTGCTAAAGTTTGTCTGTTTAAGTTGGATAAGTCAAATGCATCTTTATCAACAAGAACAAGTTCGCCAATACCCATTCTTGCAAGCATTTCAATGGTTTCACCACCGATTCCACCACAGCCGATGACTGTGATTTTAGCATCTTTAAATCTTTCTTGTTCGCTTCTTGTTACAATACTCATTTGACGGGAAGCTATTTCCCAGTATCCATCACCTATGTATCTTGTTGGCATTTTTTCACCTAAATATTTCTTCTTAATTTTGGTAATATTTCCATAAATGTGTCTAGTGCAAGTTCATAACTTTCTAAGTCATGTCCTTTTATTAGTCCATCTTTGAAGATTGTTATTTTATCTATTTCTATTTTATCTTCATCATCAGAAATTATATTTTCCATTTGTTTTTTGGTATTTTCAAGGTTTATTGTGTATGGAAGCTGATATGAAAATGAACCTTTCCAATAGTCAATGGAGATGTATTCATTATCATCAATCTGCGATAAATTTAGAGCAACTTTTGAATAACCTTGTTTTTTTAATTCATCATTGATTAAATTAAATTTATTGTCACGTAAAATTTCATTAATTTTATCCACTTCAACTATAGCAATTTCTCCTGAATCTCTAACTTTTACAATTTCGCAGTCTGTATTAGTTAGAATATAATTTTCCGAGTAGTCAGTTCTTTCAATTTTTTCATGGCTGACCAGTGTATTAGTCGGGATTCTGGTCGCAAGGCAGGTAGTTGATCTTGAATAGGGAATGTTATTTTTATCCAGATACTCATGAATCTCTTTGGAAGTTAATTTGGCTTCAATGAATGGAGTTTTAAAATCATTTTTATATGTAATGAGTATCCCTGGTCTGTCGTTAACTAAATCGCTGATGTTATTTCCATCACAGATAAAATCAAATCCTTTTTTAACTGCCATCTGTTTAATCTGATTATACATTAAGTTTCTGCAGGTGTAACATCTGCTTGGCAAATTTGATAAAAACTCTTCGTCATCATAAAAGTTGATGTCGATGATTTCATGGGATATTCCAAAGGACTGTGTCATGGCTTTTGCATGTTCGATGAAACCTTCTGGAAATATATGATTATCAATTGTAATTGCTAATGTGTCTGATGCAACTTCTGAAGATAAATATGCCATCAAAGTTGAATCTGCACCTCCAGAAAAACCAATAGCCACTTTTTTATCTTCTAAAATATCTTTTACAATATTAATTTTATCTTCAATAATCATTATTTCCCACTTAACAGTTATAATCCTTTAAAATGAGTTTAATGAATTATTAAACTCATTATGTATTTATGTTTTTTCTAATATTTTAGTTTTGGAGACTAAAAAAACGATTTGGTTTTGTGTTTATGAAAACCTCATTATGGAAAAAGTAAATCCCTTCGAAAATGTAACTATATAACAATAGTTATTTTTTCCACAAATATATGTGGTGTGATATATTATATAAATGTTTTTATATTTTTTTTGGATGAAATTTGATTAAGCATTTAATTGAAATGATGGTTTTTAAACATTGTCAATATTTTTATAAAGATTTTTAAATGGTATTATAGAAAGATTTATATTGTCTCAAAATAATATAACAATTGTTAATTTTAGTGGTGGTGTTAAATATTTATGATGCAATTGTCATTGGAACCGGTGCCGGAGGGTCAACAGTAGCCAAAGACCTATCTTTAAATGGAAGGCATGTTCTAATCTTGGAGAAAGGCAGCAAACAGGATAATGGCAGTTATGTAAATCACATGAAAACTAAAAAGATTCACTTAAAGAATAATCTGACTGATGAAGATAAGAAATACTATGAATTTTTGACATTGCCGTTGGAATTGACGAACATTGAAGAAATCGGAGGGACAACAACATCATCAATCGGTAATGCATGTTTTTCCTGTAGCGGATGTTACTCAAACTAAATAATGCAACAGTTTGAAGACAAAAACTTGGATATCTTCGAAGAGCTTCTTGAAGCAAGCGGTGAGCTAAATGTAAGGTATTTCCCAAGAAAACTGTGGGGGCATTCCACGGAGTTGATTGCAAAAGCAAGTCAGGAATTGGGATATATTGTCGAGCCAATGCCCAAATTCATTAATTTTGAAAAATGCAGGTTATGTGGAAAATGTGTTAACGGATGCCTTTTTGATGCGAAATGGGATGGTACTTATTTTACCGATGAAGCTTTGGAATATGGAGCAGAATTAATTGAAGACATGAATGTTTTTGAAATTTTACACCTGAACAGTCAGGTTATAGGCGTTGCGGCGTTAAATTCAAATAACGAAAAGCAAATCTTCAAAGCAAAAAAAGTCATTCTCAGTGCAGGTGCACTCAACACTCCAGTAATATTAAAAAATTCTGGAATCGAAAATGTAGGAAATCAGATATTCTTTGATATATTCACAACAATTGGGGGATATCTGCATGATGCAAATTTAAAAAATGAATTGATGATGGGTGTGAAAGCGGAATTCGGCCCATATTTTTTGTCTCCCCATTATTCCATGCAATTGCTGCCATTAATGGAGAAGAAAGGAATTAAAGCTAGTGATAATGATGTTATAGGATTAATGCTTAAGTTTGCAGATACCTGCATTGGAACTATTGACAGCAGGGGGCATGTGGAAAAGACACTGACCAAGGTGGATGTTGATTTAATTAAGGAGGGCTATAAAAAGGCGGTTGATATTTTATTAAAATTGGGCGTCCCTGCTGAATCTGTTGTTGCAACTTCTCTTAAAGGAGCACATCCCGGTGGAACTGCGGCAGTTGGTGAAGTTGTCGATAATAATTTCGAAAGCAGAATAAAGGGATTATATGTTTGCGATGCCAGTGTAATTCCTGAAGCTCCTGGAAGACCGCCAATATTGACAATAGTCGCAATAGCTAAAAAAGTAGCAAAAATTGTTAATCAAAGTATTTGAAGTGATGTTATGAGTTTTAATTTAAAATTTAAGGATATTGATGAAATCAGAGAATTGAAGAGTGATGACTATACAATAAATGACCTGTTAAATGAGTTGGGCTTGTCTTCCCAAACAATAGTCGCAAAGCAGAACGGTGACTTGGTTCATGAAGAGAGCATCATAAATGACGGTGATGAAATAAAGTTGGTTCAGATTATCTATGGTGGTTAACTTTAAATACTCTTTAATAAAATAGTTTATTAGGGGATTCAATATAACAATCGTTAATTTTTGTGTTAATATATTTATATTATATTCAAAATATTAATAATTGTAATTAATTTAAATTAATTAGTGGTGAAAATAAATGAATAAAAAAATAATTTTAGTTTTAGTGTTGGCACTTGCTGCATTTTTAGTAATGGGTTCAGCCAGTGCGGGCTTCTTAGACTTTTTAGGCGGGGGAGACAACACTGTAAAAATAGGTTATTTGCCTTCAGATCACGATGCAGCATTGTTTGTTGCAGATGCTCAAGGTAAATTTAAGGAAAAAAACATTACTGCTGAACTTGTACAATTCAACAACGGCGGAGACTTGATGACTGCTATGGCCAGTGGTGAGGTCGATGTTGGATATGTGGGAATCGCACCGGTATTGTCTTCTGTTTCAAAAGGTGTTCCTGTAAAGGTTATTTCTGCTGCTCAAACTGAAGGTAGTGGAATTGTCGTAACTAAAGATTCTGGAATTAACTCTGCTGCGGATTTAAAAGGTAAATCTATCGCAACTCCTGGAGAAGCTTCAATTCAATATGTATTACTTACATACTACTTAAAACAAAATAATTTATCAACTGATGATTTAAATGTTTCTGCTATGAAAGTTCCTTCAATGAATGATGCTTTAAAAACCAAACAAATCGACGGTATTGTCACTTTCCAACCTTATGTAAGTATCGCTGCAAATGATACCAATAACGTTGTTTTAGAGGATTCAGCGAAAATTTTACCAAATCATCCATGCTGTGTAGTTGTTGCATCTGATGACTTTATCAAAAACCATGAAAGCACTGTAAAAGACATTATCGAGATTCATAAAAATGCTACTGAATTTATCAATAGAGAATTAAATGCCGGCAATTCCAGTGCATTAGTTAAATTATTGCCTGATGATATTGTATCAAATTCAGATTTGGAAGCTCATTCTTTAGAAAGTTTCCCATTCATTTCAGGTATTGATAATAATTTCAAAGCAGATGTGGATGCATTCCAAAAACTTGAAATAGATGTAGGTATTTTAAACAAAACCGTATCTCACGAAGATTTATTCTGGCAAGCATAGTTAATTAACTATGCTTTTATTTTTAATTTTTTTCGTATTCCTCTTTTATAAATTTCATTGCTTCTTTTGACTGTTCATTTCCAATACGCCTAATCATCCGGTTATTTTCAATGACCCTTTCCATATATTCGCTTCTTTTTTCATCATCAACAATTTTATATCTGGAAAAGTTCACTAAACATTCAATGATGCCCGGCAATGCCCGGTTAAATGCTTTAACACTTTCATCACGTACAACGACCTTTTCAATTTTACCTTTAATCATGAATATGCTTTGGTCATTGTCTATTGGGGTATTTTCAGCCTTTTGCTCCTGGATATCAACTACATTAACAATAAGGTATGATCCAGCATCCTTTAAAATAGCAATATTTTCATCTTCGGTGAAATATTCCTCTGGAAGTTTGTCGATTGTTGATTTTGTAAAAATTAGGGGATCCTGAGTTATGTTCACCACATATCTTTTAGTCTCTTGGATATTTTTCAGTGTCTTTGAGCCTTCAAATATCCTGCAGCCGATGTTGTCTTCGCCGAAATATTTCAATCCTATAGCTGCTGAGTTCTTATTTCCTTCACTGTCAATTGTTGTGTATATACATTCATATCTTTCATCAGTTTTTATTCCGATTTTATCCAGATTCATAATATCCTATCCTTAGATTAAAAAAAGTGCATACAATTAAGAAAAATAAATAAAAAGAAAAAAAGAGTTAATTTCTCAAATTGGAGAAATTATAATTTAATTTTAATGTCCAGAGCGCTTGAACCTTTTTCGTATACGAAAATTGGGTTAATATCAAGTTCTGATATTTCTGGGAAGTCTAAAGTTAATCTGGCTACTCTTTTGATAGCTTCTTTAACTTCTTCCACATCACAAGGTGCTTCTCCTCTGTATCCTTCAAGTAATTTGGATACTTTGGTTGATTCGATTTGTTCATCAATTTCTTGAGAACTCATTCCTTTTGCGAGGTTAAATGAAACATCTTCGATGAGGTTTACATAGATTCCGCCCATACCAAATGCAATCATAGGTCCGAATTGTTTGTCTCTAATCATACCGACAATGACTTCTTCACCGGAATCCATCATTTTTTGGACTTCCACACCATCAGGAACAATGTCTGGGTGTGCAGCTTTAGCATTTGCAATAATTTCATCATAAGTTGCTTCTGCTTCTTCAACGCTGCTGATTCCAACTTTTACACCGCCGATATCGGATTTGTGTAAGATTTTATCTGATGCAATCTTAAGCACAACAGGGAATTCCATATCTTCAGCGAGTTTACCTGCTTCCTCTGCGGAAGTGGATAATTTAATCGGTGCTGCTGAGATTCCGTAAGCTTCAGCAACTGCATATGCTTCACTACCGAGTAATGTGTCTCTTCCGTCAGCTTTTACCTTATCGAATATTGCCTGGACTGCATCTTTGTCAACATCAGTGATTTTTTCAATGACGTCATCATATACCCTTGATTCCAGTCTTGCATATCTTGTCATTGCTTCAAGTGCAGTTACTGCAGTTTCAGGGAATACGTATGTTGGCACTCCATTGTCTCTTAAGGCTTCATTTGCATCTTCAAAGGATGGTCCTCCCATGTTAACGACAATGATCGGTTTGTCAAATTCTTTTCTCTCTTCCAATATTGCTTGAGCGATTCCATCAGGGTCTGCTGATGCGGTAGGACAAACCATAATGATTAAACTGTCAACTTCATCCTGACTCAATACGATTTCGAGAGATTCTTTGTATCTGCTTACTGGTGCATCACCTAATACATCAATAGGGTTTTTAGCACTTCCTTCTTCAGTAACGCATTCTTTTAATTTTGCTGTGGTTTCTTCATCAAATTTAACAAGGTTTAAACCAACTTTTTCCATTGCGTCAACTGTAAGTACTCCTCCACCACCTGCATTAGTGATAATCGCTACATTGTCACCTTTTGGAAGTGGTGCTTTGGAGAATGCTAAACCTAAGTCAAATAATTCAGCCATGGTTTCTACACGCATGATTCCGGATTGTCTGAATGCTGTATCGAATGCCAGGTCACTTCCTGCAAGTGCTCCTGTGTGTGAAGATGCAGCTTCTGCTCCGGCTGAACTTGAACCGGATTTGAGTACGATAATCGGTTTTTTATGTGCGGTTTCTCTCATGGTTCTTACAAAGTCGTCATCCTCAGAAATAGATTCGAGATAACATATAATTACAGCTGTCTCATCATCTTCAGCCAAGTATTGTAATAATTCAATTTCACTTACTCCGGCTTTGTTACCTAAACTGATTACTTTACTGAATCCAATTCCGGAAGTTACACTCCAGTCGATAATAGCTACCATCATAGCTCCACTTTGGGAAATAAATGCCATATTTCCTTTTGGCGGCATCATCTGTGAAAATGATCCGTTTAATGGAGTGTGTGAATCAGTAATTCCTAAACTGTTTGGTCCAATAATGTT
This sequence comes from uncultured Methanobrevibacter sp., assembly GCA_902789505.1. Classification (GTDB taxonomy): domain Archaea; phylum Methanobacteriota; class Methanobacteria; order Methanobacteriales; family Methanobacteriaceae; genus Methanocatella. The sequence goes on from CADAOO010000002.1 coordinate 46,815, forward strand.
TATTCCATATTCTTTACCAAGTGCTGTTAGTTCAGCTTCTAGTTTAGCTCCTTCACCGCCAACTTCTTTAAATCCAGCAGTAATAACGACCATGTTTTTAACGCCTTTTTCACCACATTCTTTAACTGCGGTGTTTACAAATGGGGAAGGGATTGTAATGATTACCAAATCAACATCTCCAGGAATGTCGGAAATGTTTGCGTAAGCTTTTTTACCTAAAATTTCCCCGCCTTTAGGGTTTACTGGATATATTTCGCCTTCGAATCCATCATTGATAAGGTTGTCCACAATGATGTATCCTACTTTTCCAGGTGTATTGGAAGCACCAATAACAGCCACGGATTCAGGTTTAAACATCTTATTGAGATCTATCATAAGTTTCTCTCCTTATTTTTGTTAACATCATGTTAATTTATAATGATAAATAATTAACAATTTATTATAATTATAATTAGGCAATATTATTATTTAAATATATTGTTTATTTGTTAATTTAAGACTGTTTAATTTAATTTTGAATAAATTGTGTATTGGTTATTACCTATTTTCTAAATTTTCAATAGCTTTAGAAACTTTAACATTTTGTGAAGTTAAGATTTTTTCATTGAAATTATGATTTTCTCTTAAACTTTATAATATAAGATAATTATAATTATATATAAATAATAAATTTTTGATATTATAATTTCCTTTAGAAATTATGATATAATGGATTAAGAGGAATAATATGAGCTTAATTATTGCTTACATTGGAAAGAAAGGATGTGTGATGGCGGCTGATAAAAGAAAGATTGGTTATTTTGGTGATAAAAAAAATTTGGAGATTTTAGAAAAGGATTTGTATGACGGTATAATTATTGATGATGACGAATTTAAAAAAAGAGCTGATGAATTAGGTATTTCTGTAAAGATTACTGATGATGCAAGCAAATTAAAGATAGTCGGAAACTGCATAAGAGGGGAAGTAAGTACAAAAGGAACTTTTGAAACAAGACGTAGGAGAATTTATGGGACTACTAGCGGTTATCAGTTAGTGGAACTTCTGGGTTCTGAGGTTACTTCACGTAATGCCGGTGAAACTGGAATTATCATTTTTGGAAATAATTTCGCTAAGAAAATGGCTGAAAATTTAATTTCAAAAAAATTCAAACCCTCTTCAAGTTTAAAATCTAAAGGTGAGGTTTTTGAAGAAATTATAAAGGAGGTTGCATCCAAGACTCCTACTGTGGGTGATAACTGTGATGTGTTAAGGCAGGATCCTCTTTTCAACGCTTCTCAAGCTCAAAAACATTTAAACGTAACTATTGATAATGATGTAAAAGTATTGGCCAAGTTCAGACAGACTTTAACCGAACAGTTAGTTCAGCAGAGTATTGAAATTGAAATGGCTAATAAAATCATTGATAAGGGGGATATCGGTAAAGTTGTTTCAATTGATGAAAATATGCTTTTTGTCCAGTTAAATGATAAAACACAGGCAATGGATGAAAACTGGAAAAAACTAGCCGGTCCGGGTCAGAATGTAATAATGTTTACAGAAAGCGACAACGTAAAACTAGGGGATACAGTCACAATAAAGGATGAGAACTTATGCCTTAAGAAGGATGAGTCCTCCCTGAAATGTGATGTAATCCTGTGTTCATTATGATTGGGGATTTTAAATGAAATTGACTTTTTTAGGCAGCGGTGGTGGAAGATTTTCCGCTATCTCTCAAAGAAGAATGACTGGGGGGTTTAGGATTGATAATCTTAATGGAAAGAATTATCATGTTGACCCGGGACCAGGAGCCCTGATAAGAACTTATCAGTTTGGTTTTGATCCTCGTAATTTAAGCGGTGTCTTTGTTTCCCATGCCCATACTGACCATTATAACGATGCGGAGATTCTCATTGAGTCCATGACTAAAGGCATGACTAAAAATGCGGGAACCATTTTTGGAAGCACTAGTGTTTTGGATGGTTATGAAAACTGGGGACCGTGCATTTCTTCATATCACCAGTCCAAATCAAGGAGAATAGTTCTTAAACCCGGCAACATTGAAGAAGTAAACGGAATCAATGTCAAGGGGGCTAAAACAGTACATGGCGATCCTGCAGGTGTCGGTTTTCAAATTGACTATAACGGATTCAAATTGTCTTATACTTCAGATACAGATTATTTTGATGAATTGCCGGAATATCATAAAGGAGCAGACATTTTGATTGCAAGTGTCTTGAGGCCTGGCAACAAGTCAATCCATGGGCATATGTGTTCCCGAAATTTCATTGATTTGATTAACGAGGTTAATCCTAAAGTTGCCGTAATGACTCATTTGGGACTTAAAATGATTTCTTCAAATCCTGTCACTGAAGCTAAAAAGGTTTCAAAAGAGACTGGTGTGAAGGTGATTGCTGCATTTGACGGACTGTCATTCAATGTTAACTTTAAAAATCCTAGAAGGTTCAGATTAATATCCCTTAAGGATGTCGAGTCCCAAAACCACAGTACCTCTCATTCAATGTACAATAGTGAAAGAAGAAATTCCTATCAAACTGCAATTAAGAATAATGAGTTTGATGAACTAACAATATTGAAGAGGAATAATAATTAAAGTTCAAGGTTGGCCGGATGGATAAATCCTGAGCGGATCATATGGTCTGCAAGAACGATTGCAGTGCTTGATTCAGCCACCACTGTCACTCTTGGACAGATGCAGGGGTCATGCCTTCCTTTGATTTCTATTTTTTCATTTTCTTTTTTGTTTAAATTAACAGAATTTTGACATTTGGAAATTGATGGGGTTGGTTTTATAGCAATTCTTGAAATGATTGGCATTCCATTGCTCATTCCACCAATGATTCCGCCGGAATTATTTGTTTTTGTAGTTATCATGCCATTTTCAATCTGGTATTCGTCGTTGATTTCTGATGCGGAATGTGTTGCAACATCAAATCCAAGTCCTATTTCAACTCCTTTAACTGCACCGATATTCATTAAAATTCTTGCAAGGTCGCCGTCCAATCTTTCAAAAACAGGTTCGCCGAGTCCTGCAGGAAGGCCGATAGCTATTGTCTCTACGATTCCACCAATTGAATCTCCTTGGCTTTTTTTATCTAAAATCAGCTCTTCCATTTCATTTGCAGCTTTTAAGTCTGCGCAACGGACAGGATTTTTCTCAATATTTTCTTTTATAATGTCAAATTCCTGAGGCTCTGCTTTAATATTTCCTATTTGAGTAACATGGGAGATTATTTCAATACCTTGAGTTTTAAGAAGTTTTTTAGCTATTGCTCCACCAATGACATGGCCAATAGTAACTCTTCCGCTTCCGCGACCGCCTCCATTGTAGTCATAATTTCCGTATTTACTCATCCATCCGAAATCTCCATGGGACGGGCGTGGAGTGCTTTTGAACATGGTGTAGTCTTTGGAATGCTGATTTTTATTAAATACTATTCCTGTAATTGGGGTTCCGTCAGTTTTCCCTTCAAAAATTCCGGATAGTATTTGAACTTCATCTGATTCTTTTCTGGGTGTTGTTACATTGCTGGTTCCTGGTTTTCTTTTATCCAGTTCTTTTTGAATGTCTTCTGAGCTTAATTCAAGATTTGCCGGACATCCGTCAACAACAGCTCCCACAGCTTTTCCGTGGCTTGTACCGAAACTGGTTATTCTAAATTTTTCTCCGATTGAATTTGACATTTTAGGCCTCTTTTTTGTAATTGGTCTAATATTTGTATTTTGGAGTTTTTAAATGTTTAAATTTTTACAAATATTTTTGCATTGTTGGAGAGTTCAATTGGCTTTTACAGTTTCATTTTCAGTATCTAAGGTAAAATCAGCTTTATTTTTAATAATTTCTTCTATGAATTCATTATAATTTTTCAATGCTTCATGACTGTTAGGTCCCGCTTCTCTTTTTAATTTGCCTATATCATCATCACTGTTAATAAAATCAAATATTTCATCAGTCCTTTTTTTCTAGGGGATGTCCTGTTTACATCTTCTTTTCTGGATGTTAAACAGGTCAAAATTACCGAAAAGGACATTCTAGTAATGAAATTAAGATTATTAGTGAGCCTCATAGACTTGGGGAAAAACGTGAAATGGTTTCAATTTCATAATCCGAGATGAAATGAGAGTATTACTGTTTATTGATGAAAATGACAAGTATTATCATTTCAACAAAGGAACCTGGAATTATGATTTGGAAATGTTTGAAACTGATTTGTTGATAACCTTTGGCCGCAAGGAAATTATTGAAATGGTGAAATCAATGCAAGTGTATGAAATCATCGAATTGTCTGACATTGTAAAACTGGTGAGATTTCAATAAAAATATTTATTAAAATAGAAAATAATATTAGTTATTATACTAAAGGTGATTTTTCATGAATAATAGGATAGAGATTGCTCGTGAGTTTGCAGAGGCAATTAATTCAGATAAAATAATTAAGATAATTTTATTCGGTTCTGTAGCTCGTGGTGATGATACTGAAGATTCTGATATTGATATTCTTATAGTGTCTGATTATCCAGAAGAGATTCAAGAGAAAGTCAATTATGAATCTTTTCAGGTTGTGTTGCATAATCGGGAAATCATTTCCCCACATATTATGAGCACTTCTAAAATCAATAAAATCAATGATTTCACTTTTATGAGGAATGTTCGGAGGGAAGGAATTGAAATCGGATGAAATTTCAAAAGAAGAAATTCAATCATTAGTGGATATTGCTTTAGATGATTTGGATTCCAGTAAAACATTATGTAAAAGTGGCAATTATCGCAATAGCGTTAGTCTGGCATATTATAGTATGTTTTCTATGGCACGTGCATTATTACTAATTAAAGGTTTCACTCCCAAGACCCATAAAGGCCTAATTTCATTATTCGGCCAAGAATATGTTAAAAGTGAAGGTTTTGATGCTGTTTTGGCTTCAGAATTTTCAGCAACCCAAACTATTCGTGAAAATGCAAGTTATGCTTTTGTGGATGACTTTACTAAAGAACAAGCAGTTGATAAAATTAATTTAGCGGAACGCTTTATTGAAGAATGTAGAAAGTTTTTAAAAGATTATTTAGAATAATAAAATATTGCTACTTGCAATATCTTATGAAAAAAGCAAAAATAGTGCTCATAAATATTTCACTCTATATAATATGGCCAAATCAATGATTGTTCACAAAACCAGGATTCTGTCTGATTTGGTGAAATTGGTTAGGTTTCAATGAAAAATGGAAAATGTCGTTTGATATAAGAAGATTATTTCAAACAACTTATTATTTGATTTTATCTAATATTTCTTAAATTCTGCTTTTTAATATTTATCATAAAATAATTTTTAACAGATAATTTTATATATTCTGAAAATCATAATTTAATATGACACTACTTGTGTTAAGAATATGAAAATTGCGGAAAAAATGAATGAAAATTGTAAAGGAGATGTAAGATGATTATAAGCAACACCAAAATATATAAGAATTTCCAGACATCTATCCCCAAAGAAGTCCGAGAAGCTTTTGGTGTAGATAAAGATACAATTGTCGAATGGGGTATAGATGAGAACGGAAAACCGGAAGTGAACTTTAGAAAAAAGGTAAGTGTGGATGACATTATAGGATTGATTAAAACTGATGAGCCAACAAATAGTGTCGAATTAAAAAAGGAGCTTTATAAATAATGAGCGAAAAAGTATTTTTAGATACATCATTTATCATTGCTTTAGCTTTTGATAATGATGAAAATAATAAAAGAGCAGTTGAATTCAAAAATATTTTGTCTGAAGATTGTTATATTAACAACAGTATTGTTAATGAAGTGGTTACGGTCTCAAACAATAAAGGGGATTCTACTAAAGCAGGAATAATGTTTAACTTTTTGGTGGATAATTTTACCATAATTAATGAGTATAATATTATTAACTATAATGATAAAACAATGTTTAATTTTAATAATCATAATGGTAAACTAAGTTTCACTGATTCTGGGATTATTACAACAATGGTTGAGCATGATATTAAGAAATTAGTTACTTTTGATAAGGCTTTTAAAAAAGAAGATCAGATTGAAGTGATTGCTTTTAAATAATTCTATTTTTTAAAAGGGTGTTGATTTTTCACCCTTGTTTTTGTTTTGCTCAAAACTTTCATTTCAAACAATATTTTTTTTAATTTTCGGCTAAATACTGATCAATAGGAACAACCTTAACAACATTAAGATTCTCATCCCTATAAATAATAGATTCAATTAACTGTTTAAACTGAGGATATTTCTTAATAAATTCAATTTTTTCATCAGTTTCAATATTAGTTCTATTTTGTTTTTCGGATAATTCTTCACGTCTGCATCTAACACGATACATCTTTTCACGAACATCATCCCTATGATTCAAAAAATCCATTCTTTCTTTATCATAAAATGGATCATTAACACAAAGAGAAGTCATAATCCCATCAGGAATAACATCTTCAAAAACAATCAATTCATTTCTCAATTCTGGAGGTAAATTTCTGATTAAATCCCCATTTAATTTTGTAAATTTTATAAGTGCCATTTTTTTTTGAATACCTATCTTATATAATTTAATTTTTAAATATTTTACTCGCAAACATTTATTCTGAACACTATATAAATTTCCTTTAATCAGTTGTTTGAAACATTTATATTTCTTCTTTTAAAAATGTTGTGAGGAGGTGATTTTTGCATAGCAAATATGATGATGGTTTCCTCAAAATGTTATGATTTGGCAGGCCATATGACGCTTATTTTTGTGAATTTTGAGGAGATGATTCTGATGCTGTAAAATGGTGTCAGGTTTCCTCAAAAAATTAATTATGTAAATCAGTTCTTAATTTCAATCATATGTAGCATCAGCATAATATTTTTAATTAGGCACGGATAGGAAAAAGGTTCAAAAATAGAAGGTTATTCTTCCACAATTTCATCAAAATTTTCTTAATTTTTCGATGGCACGTTGTATATTGTTGCGATTTAATGAAATTAATTTTATTTCCATTAACTTTTTCTTGTCTGTTTAATATTATCCGTTTTTTTTATTATTTTAATTAGTTTTTTATTAACTATCATGTAAGTTTGTGTATTTGAACACAAGGCATAAATTTAATTAGCTATCACAATATATTTTTTATTATAAAAGGTTATTAGAAAATTAATAAACTACTGTTTTTTTAGTGATTACTATGGAATTTCCCACAATAAGAATGAGAAGATTAAGGAAAAATGCTAAAATAAGAGATATTGTTCGTGAAACTAAACTTCAAAAAGAAGATTTGATTTATCCGATTTATTTTAAGGAAGAACTTAAAGGCATGGAAAAGGAAGAAATTTCATCTCTTCCCGGTGAATTCAGATACTCTTTAGATGCGGGTGTTGAATTTGCAAAGCAGCTTGAAGCTAAAGGATTGAAATCCATAATTGTATTTGGAATACCAAAAGAGGAATCCAAGGATGAAATAGCAACTCCGGATTATTCAGCAACAGGAATTGTTCAAAAGGCAATCAGAAAACTTAAAAAGGAAACCAATTTGGTTATTATAAGTGATGTATGCCTGTGCCAATACACTTCCCATGGTCATTGCGGCATGATTGTTGAAAATGATGATACTGATGATGGAATTGAAATATTGAATGATGAATCACTTCCATACATTGCCAAAGTTGCTCTTTCCCATGCAGAAGCCGGAGCGGATATTGTAGCGCCTTCAGACATGATGGATGGAAGGGTTGGTGCAATCAGGCAAACTTTGGATGAAAACGGTTATACAAACGTAATGATAATGTCATATTCAGCCAAATATGCATCAGCATTTTATGAACCGTTTAGGGTTGCAGCCTGCTCATCACCGCATTTGGGTGACAGAAAATCTTATCAGATGGATCCTGGCAATGCAGTAGAGGCAATTCGTGAATGTGAACTGGATGTTATTGAAGGGTCTGATTTCCTGATGGTGAAACCGGCACTTCCATATCTTGATATCGTTCGCATGGTTAAAGATGAGTTCATGCTGCCTCTGGTTGCTTATAATGTAAGTGGGGAATATTCAATGATTATGGCCGCCATTGAAAAGGGATTTTTAACAGAACGAGCAATTTTGGAGTCCCTTTTATCCATCAAACGGGCAGGAGCAGACTTAATAATCACAAATTTCGCACCATATTTACTTTTAAATGAGTTGATTTAATGAAAGCTAGTGAAATTGCTAAAATCGCACAAATCGCATCAGCGCTCGAGGTAAGCGGATATCCGAAACCGGGAAATGTTCACAGAACTCGTGATTATGATGACATGGAATTTGAGGACTTCATAATAAGCGGCATTGTAATCGGGGATACAATCCGTGAGGCATGCACTGATGTTGATGTTGAAAATCCTGAATTGGGAAAATATATTCTTCAGGCGGTCGGCGAAACCGACAGGTGGATTAAAAACAATACCAATCTGGGAATTGTAATGATGACAACCCCTATTGCTGTTGCTGCAGCAATCAGTGATTCATTTGATGATATTCGTGAAAACGTTAAATTGCTGATGGCGAACACATCCGTTGATGATGCATGTGACTTATATGATGCAATTAACATTGCAGATGCAGGTGGAATGGGAGATCAGGATGAATATGATGTGGCCAGCGACAATGCAAAGCAGGAATTGAGGGATAACAACCAAACAATGTATGATGTATTGAAAATTTCAGCTCCATGGGATATGCTGGCTCGTGAGATGACTTCAGACATGCCTGCTGTTTTTGAAATAGGTTATCCGACTTATCATGAACTGAAAGGGGCAAAATCTCAAAATGATGCATGTGTTTTGACATTTCTGACAATTCTCTCTCAGGTTCCGGACACTCTAATTTCAAGAAAATACGGCTCAGATGAGGCTTTAAAAATATCTATGATGACTAGGGATTTACTAAACCTGAAAGATGAATCCGATTTTAAAGACAGACTTAAAGAGTTTGACGATTATTTGTTTAAGAACAAATATAATCCCGGAACCACTGCAGATTTGACTGCGGCATCAATATTTGTCAGTTATTTAAAATCAAATTTTGAATAAGTTATATAAGCGATTAATTTAAAATAATTATTTGACAAAAGGAATTTCTTCAAAAAAATCTGTCGCAATAACTAAGTTGGGAATCGTTGTCAATAAAATAGCTTGTTTGAAATTCAATAATTTTTGAGTAGTTGATGGATATGGAAATCAGATATAATAAAAATGCAAACAACCCTCCATTAATCGATGATTTGGTTAATGAGTTGTTAAAAGATGATTTTGTACATTTTAAGATATTATGCGCTAATGAAGTGCATCACTTCCACAAGGAAGATGACAGCATCATTCAGTTTGAACAGACCTATATGAAAGAATCCAAATCTAACGGAGATAGGTTATATATTGCCTATCCGGATATTTTCAGGGTTAAGCTATATAGGGATATGGCACAGTATCTTGAAGATGAAAAGAAGGCTGACGCTTTCAATGATGTCGACTGGACTGGTAATAGGATAATATTCTAATTACCATTTTTATTATTTTTCAAGCAGTGTTATTACTCTTTTTTTGCTTGAAAAACGGATGTCTGACAAAATTATTTTAAAAAGTAAAACATTATTTTTCATTAATTATTTTTTCTGTAATCTTTGCAGCTGATTCAACCATTTTCGGACATAACTCTTTAAACAATTTGTTTTCGGTTGCAAACTCTACTCCCTCTTTGGTGGTGATGTCACATCCGAGCAGGTCATTGCAGATGTATGATCCGTTTTCTTTTTTAAACTCGTCCAAAAATCTTTCACAGGCTTCATTACTCATGGCTTTGCTTTCACCATATTTCAGGCCCAAAACCATTAATGCGCCGGTGCATGCTCCGCAGACTTCTCCTTTTCTCATTCCGCTTCCAAAACAGGCTCCAATTTTCAAAGCCTGATTTTTTTCCAGACCTAATTTTGGAGAAAATGCTGCAAATACTGCCTGTGAACAAACGTAGCCACTGTTAAATAATTTCACTGCTTCGTTAATTTCGCTCATAATTTATTATTTTTAATTGCCGGTTAATTAAATTAATTATTTGAAATTTACATTATATTTATAAATAAATTTGAACATATATTATTATATTATTAATCTATAAATTTGTGGTGTTTAAATGAGTGAGGATATTAAAAAAACCATCAGTGAATTGCATATTTACGAAAAGAAACTTTTAAAAGAGCTGGAAGCTAATCCAAATGCTACTCCTGAAGAAATAGCCGAAAATGCGGATATGGATATTAAATCAGTTATGAGCGCTGCCGGTTCACTTGCTTCAAAAGGCATTATTGAAGTGCATAAGGACACTAAAAAGATATATTCCTTAACTGAGGACGGTGAGGAGTATGCCGAAAAAGGACTTCCGGAACGTCGGATATTGGATGTTTTAGCCAATAAAGAGAAGATTCACATGAAAGATTTATCCGATGAAACTGGTGTTGATAAAAAAGAGGCAAATATTGCAATTGGTTGGTTGCGCCGTAAAAAATGGGCTCAAATCGATAAGGGAATCGTAAATATCACAGATTTTGGAAAGGAATTAACATCTAAAATGGATGTTGATGAAGAAGTTTTAAATTATCTTAAAGCAAATGCCGACGGTGTTAGACTTTTCACTGATGATTTGGTGGATGGAGTCAAGATGCTTGCCGGCAGGAAAAATATTATAGATATTAAAAAAGAAACCTCACATTCTTTTAAACTATTGGATAAGGGTGAAGCTATTTTGGATGAAGGTTTCACCATTCAAAAACAGGCTACTCAATTAACACACCAACAACTAAAGGACGGAGAATGGAAAAGCTTACAATACCGTCCATATGATATTAACGCTGAGGCTCCTACAGTATTTGCAGGCAAAAAGCATCCGTTAAGGGTAATCATTGATGAAATAAGAGAAATCTTTTTAAATATGGGTTTTTCAGAAGACAAAGGAGAATATGTTGAATCCGCATTCTGGAACTTTGATTCACTTTTCCAGCCGCAGGATCATGCAGCACGTGAAATGCAGGATACGTTTTATCTTAAAAATCCATTGACCTGTGATCTGCCGGATATGGATTTGGTAAAATTAACTGCCGAAACTCATGAAACCGGTGCCAATACAGGTTCTATGGGCTGGCAATATGATTGGAGTGAAGACATTGCTCGTCAAAGTGTTTTAAGAACTCACACTACTGGAATATCCACCAAACACCTGTTTGAACATGAACCGCCAATCAAAATGTTTTCCGTAGGAAGAGTATTCAGAAGGGAAACTTTTGATTACAAACACTTGCCTGAGTTCCATCAGGTGGAAGGGCTAGTTTGTGATGAAGGAATAAGTTATCAAAATCTTTTAGGTACTTTAAAGGAATTCTATAAAAAATTAGGTTTTGAAGTAAGATTCAGACCTGCCTATTTCCCTTACACTTATTTGTCCACTGAAACCGAAATCTATCTGGAGGAAAAAGAAAGCTGGATTGAGCTTGGTGGAGCGGGAATGTTCAGGCCTGAAGTATTGAAACCGTTAGGCATCAACCAGCCTGCACTGGCTTTTGGTCTGGGAATTGAAAGACTTGCAATGATTAGGTATGATGTTGAAGACATTCGTATGCTTTATAAAAGTGACATTAAATGGCTTCGTGAATTGCCTGTTGATAATGGAGTTAGATTATAATGTCAATCAGGCTCGTATCTTGGAATGTGAATGGTATTAGGGCAGTATCTAAAAAGGATGAATTTTGGGATTGGTTTGACAATACTGATGCCGATATTATTAACTTTCAGGAAGTGAGGGCCAGTCAGGATAAAATTCCAAAAAAATTAGCTGATGTTGACGGATTTAGCTCATATTTCAATGAAGCTGAAAAGAAGGGATACAGCGGAGTTGCAACCTACTCCAAAATAGAACCTTCAGAAATTGTCAAAGGTCTGGGCGTTGAAGAGCTTGACAGTGAAGGAAGAGTTTTGAAAATCGTGTATCCTGACTTCATCTTATTCAATATTTATTTCCCGAACAGCGGCATGGAAGCTAAAAGGCTTGACTTTAAGGTTGCCTTCTGTGATGCCTTGCTTAAGCAGTTGGTTGAACTTAAAAATCAGGGTGAAAATATTGTCATTACCGGAGATTATAACATTGCCCACAATCCGATTGATGTTTATAATCCCAAAAACTGTGAAGGCAAGTCCGGATATCTGCCTGAAGAGCGCGCATGGTTGGATGAGCTTGAAAAAGCAGGATTTGTTGATACTTTCAGAATGTTTGATGAAGGAGAAAACAATTTCACCTGGTGGAGTTATAGAACCCGAGCACGTGAAAGAAATGCCGGCTGGCGACTTGATTATTTCTATGTAAATGAGGAAATGAAAGACAAAGTAAAATCAGCCGAAATTTTAAATGAGATTTACGGTTCAGACCATTGTCCGGTAACACTGGAACTTGATTTCTAAAAAATAAGTAAATTTGGTGATTACAATATTGTTTTGATATCACCAATGTTCTGGATAATTGTAATGTCCAATTTTTCTTTTTTAATGTAATCCCTGTCTTCTTCAGTAATGTCTGAATTTACAAGAATGGCACTTAATCCGGCATTAACTGCACCGAGGGCATCTTCTTTAAATTTATTTCCAACCATAACTGATTTTTCAGGATTACCGTTCATTTTTCTAAGTGCAACATCATAAATCAGTTTATCGGGCTTATCTTTACCTACTTCTTCGGATGTTATCACTTCATCAAAAAAGGAATACACGTTCAATCTGACTAATTTTTCCCATTGCTTTATGGTAATTCCGTTTGAGATTACGGCAAGACGATATCCCTGGCTTTTAAGATAAATCAAAGTTTCGATAGTATCTGCAAACGGTCTTAAAAGTGCGAATTTAACGTTGTGGTATGTAATCATTCCGAGAGCCACAAGCATCGGGTCTTCATGACCTAATACAACTTGGGTCAATACGTTAAAGTGTTTGCCATAGTTGGATCCTTTTTCACGAATTATGGTTTTTAAAACACCATATGCTTCATCTTTATCCAAAGGCAAACCGTTATCTACCATTAATCCAATAGCCGCTTTTCTTGCAGTTTCAGCAAATGCGGAGGTGTCAAGCAAGGTTCCATCCACATCAAAAAAAACAACACGTTCGTTATTATCCATCATATAATTCTAATTTATGCAATACTCTTTAATAAATTTTTTTAGAAAAAGGCATCAAGACTTTGTTGGACTTCTCCGCGTGCCATGTCTTCAAGGTCCTTTTTTGAATATCCGAAGGAATACATAATTCTTTCTACAGCAGGGATTAGCTGGTTGTTGATGTAGTATTCCTTGTCGTATTCATATCCTTCACTGTAGTCATATGGTACTGCACGCTGGCTGATTGACCCTTTTCCCTTAACGATTATGTACTGCACGATTGTTCCCCGTGTAACCTTAATTCCATGCTCTTCTATTTTTTTTGCAGCGACAACATGCGGCCCGACCTGTTTGTACTGGTCAAGGGGTTTTGTGATTTGTGTGTGAATAATTAAATCTTTATTGTCAACATCGCCGTTTTTAATCTTTTTAAACACTTTTTTAACTTCTTTTATAGCTTTATCGGAATTTCCTTCTTTTAAAATGGCCATTAAAACGGCTTCCTGTGTCTGTTTAACAATCGGTGCCCAGTCTCTTCTAACCAATTCCAGTCCTTTTGCTATGATTTCCCCGTCTTCAATGACGGCATATCTTTTTTTGCTTACGAAAAATCCCCTTCTGTAAAAGCCTTCATACTCAAGTTCCATGCTTTCGGGAAGGGTTGAATTGAGATATGTAATAAATTTTTGGGCCTGAGCCTTGATTTCAGCTTCCAGAGCTAATTGTTCTTCAGTTTCTTCTATCAATTGGGACACCTTTTCATTGATATACTAATATTTATATAAGGTGTTAATAATATTTTTCCAAATCAATTTTATAATTTGATTTTAATATTATTGCCGTCATATCCTTTTATTTTAATAATTAAGTTATAATATTACTTTTCAGATGCTCTTGGGTTTGGATTATATGTTATTAAAGCCATACTATGTGTGAGGTTTTATTATGAAAACTGAAAGACTGATATCAAGTTATGATGAGATAAACGATACCTTCGTTGGAAAAATTGATGGGATGAATAGGTACTGTGCCGACTATAGCATTTCGGATGGGATATTTTTGGCCATTGACAAGGATAATGTTCCATGTTCTGTATTTGTGGAGGGAGCATCCGATGTGTTCAATGTCTCAAAAAGCATGATGGAAAATGCTAACGTTAAGATAGCCATTGATTGTGATAGCCTTTTCCTGTCATTCATAGTGTTCATTGAGGATTTGAAGATATGCTCAATT
>CADAOO010000003.1 GCA_902789505.1 uncultured Methanobrevibacter sp.
AGAGTAAACGGATGGAAACTGCTTAGAAGAGAATTAAGGGAAATGTTCAAAGGATAATCATCCTATAAAAAAGAGAATAACTATGATTATTTATAAATCATAGTTCCGATACCGTTAGTGGTAAATACTTCTAAAAGTAGAGCGTGTTTTTTACGTCCATCTATGATATGACAGGATTTAACACCATTTTCAATGGCATTAACACATGTTTCTATTTTCGGAATCATTCCACCGGATATGATGCCTTCTTCTATTAAACCTGGAACTTCATCAACTCTTATCTTTTGAATTAAAGAATCAGGATCATTCGGGTCTCTTAAAACACCAGGAACATCAGTTAAAATTATCAATTTTTCAGTACCTACAGCACTCGCAACCTCACCAGCCGCAGTATCTGCATTTAGATTCAGTCTGGTTCCGTCAATAGCAATACCCACCGGAGATATTACAGGAATATAATCATTATCTAAAAACATGTCAAGCAAATCAGTATTAATACGGTCAACTTCACCAACAAGACCCAAATCAACTATTTCTTCATCTATTTTACTTGCTTCTTTTTTATGTGCAAATATTAAACTTGAATCTATTCCAGATAAACTAATGGCATCACCATCATGCTTAATGAGTTCGGAAACTATTTCAGTTGAGATTTTACCAACCAAAACCATTTCAATAATTTCCATAGTCTCTTCATCAGTTACCCTTAAACCTTTAATGAATTTTGGTTCCTTTCCCAGTTTATCCATTGATCTGGAAATTTCAGGACCTCCCCCATGAACAATTAGAGGTTTCATACCTACATATTTGAGTAAAACAGTATCACGAGCTGTAGATGACTTCGCTTCATCATCGACCATTGCATGGCCACCATACTTAATTAAAATTTTTTCACCATGAAACTTTTTAATATAAGGTAAAGCTTCAATTAAAACATCTATATCTTTCATCTAATCACCACATTTAATATTAAATTTAATTGTTTATAAAACATACCCCTAAAATATTTTCCATTAATTTTAATAGTTACTAAATTATACTTAATATCATGTCAGAGCAGGAAAATCTCAAAAATTACCTTATGAAACTAGGCACCAGTAAAGTAGGCTTTGCCGATGTTGATGGACTCGCCAAGCAATTCATCGATTTGCCCAATGGAATAAGTCTTGTTTTAAAACTTCCAAAAGAAACCATACAACTGGTTAAAAATGAGGAATATGAAGAATACTGGAAGTCCTTTCACAGGGCAATTGGACAATTAACCAAAATATCCCACAAAGGTGAAAGGTATATCAAAAGTCTCGGATACGATGCATTTGCGTTAACTATGAAACGTAATGAATGCGACATGGAAAAGTTGTTGAGCATACTTCCTTATAAAACAATAGCCACCAAGGCAGGGCTTGGATGGATCGGAAGATCAGCGCTATTCGTAACACCTGAATACGGTTCGGCAGTGGCATTAGGTGCAATCCTTACAGATATGCCATTAGAACATGATATGCCAATAACCGATTCCGAATGCGATGACTGCACCAACTGTCAGGAAGCATGCCCTGTCGGAGCAATCAACCCTCAAAAATGGAACGACAGATTAAACCGTGATGACATAATCGATATTGAAACATGCGGAGAATACATAATTGAACAATATAAAGCCGGACTTGGCTGCACAAAATGTATGAGCGAGTGTAAACTCACTCAGGAATACCTGAACAAATAGGTCAGTCATAACCCTGTGATTCCAGATAGTCATCGATGTCATAGTTATCACCATATTCATAATGGTCATAATATGAGCCGGGATCTGTTCTGGACAATGTATATCTGTCAGGCACCACAGTATGATAACCGCCCGAACCGGATGAATGGCTTCCGCCAGCATATGATGTTGAAGAATATGTCAATTCAAATCCGCTGCGATTAAGACCTAAAATATCATATATGAACGTGGCTTCTGAAAAATCCTTAACCTCGGTACTTACCATCACACCGTAGACATAATGTTCCTCAAAACCATATTCTACAAAACATTTGCCCTTCACATTTCCGGTTAAATAGCAGGAGACATATTGATTGATATGTCTAGTTGTATCAACCCAATCATATTTGCTTGTTGTCGTTTTCCAAATTATGAAATAATCCTTATTTCCAAATGTATCAACATAAGAAATATTTTTAGCACCGTAATAATTTATAACACCTGAAGACGTATCAAAAGAACCGTCAGGAATATCTTTTTCGCTGATTTTTAAGCGGTACTTAAGTGTTACATTTAAAAAGTCGTCACCGCCAACTTTTTCAAAAACAATGTCATCATCATCTGCTTTTTGAGGAAAAGACAATACTGTAAGTGCAATTAAAGCCCCAAATATTAAAATTATAACCAACAATATAGCAATCATGTTGCCTTTTGACATATTACTATATTGGTAACAACTAGTATTAAAATATTAAAAAAAATAAGTTAGGAGTAAAAACCCCTATAACCCGCATTTGAATTTAAATCTGTATTCCTGATTTACGATTTCCATTCCTTCAAATGATCCATTTAAAATATCAGCTACTTTAGCCAAATCACTGGCTGTTATTTCACTGCCATTTGCAATTGGTGAGAAAAATGTAATCATATCATCAGTTATAAGATAGTTAAGAAGTTTAGTGTCTTCTTTTTGGTATTTTTCGACAATTGCTAAGATTTCTTCTTCAACATTTTTATCCAGATTTGTCATTTTATCACCTTTAAAGATAATTATCCTAAGAAGTATTTAAACTTTTATACTTTAATGTGGATAAGAGTGATGAAAAGGTTACTTTAATATACTGTCCACTTAAATTCTTAAAAATACGAATGATTAAAATCATTTTGAAGCATTAAGTTCCAAAATAATTTAATCTTGAAGCAAGTAAATTCCAGTTAGAAAACTCCAGACAATTAATGTGTAAACTGACAGCCTCTCAAAGACAGGCATGTAAACATTTCCCATGTTGAAAAACATTACCCAAAATATGATTATGCCCAGCGCACCCAAAATAAGAGTGATTTTTTGATAACCTTCAAAATCATCCATTGACCTTGAAACAACAACCAATAGAGTATTGCCTCCGAGAATTGCCATTACTGCACCCAACGTATGATAACCTGAAGTTAATGGGTTTCCTCCATGAATCAAACCGACAATGATAACGCCCAGTCCCGTTACTAACGTCAATATATAGAAAATCGTTTTATTTTTAACAATGCAATCCTTGAAGCTGTAAAAGCAGCCAAACATCAATGTTAAACCAACCAAAATGAAAGCGGAATTCATCAGCCAGAACAATGGAGAATTTGCATTTGGAATTCCTAGCTCGGAAATGGTGTGGAAGACATATGTATCAAAAATAGATGAATTGAAAAAAGCTGCAGATATCGCTTCAGCTACCAAATAGTATATGCTGCCAATAATTAAAGCATAACCCGCAACTTTAGACTCCATATTCTAAATTCCGAATTTTTTATTAAAGTATTTTTCTTTTATATCGAAGTTAAGCTCTTCGATATCTGCACCATCAAGGGCCTTTTGTAAGATCTTATAACAGGTCTTTTTAGGTACAGTTATATTTTTAACATGGGATTTCACCCATATTTTATCAAATCTTTTCTTTAAACTGCCCATTTCCAACTTTTCTGTAACATTTTTCAAATTGATTATATTAGCATAGTTTATAACTTCATAGCTTGCATAAGTTTGCGCATCCATAACAATCGGATTTAAACCTAAAATAAAACGTTGCAAATCATAATCTAAAAATGATTCATAATCTCCATCATATGCATAAACGTGTGCTTTTGCTGATAGGGCGTCAATAAATACAAGGAATTGATTGGCAACCAAAGCCCTTGAAAGAATTTCATCACAGAAGTTTAGTCCTGTTTCGATTTTACCTGAAGATGAACCTGCAACATAGGTTTCATAATCCTCAAATCTAAATGCAACAAGAGCAAACATATACAAATCAATCCAATCATTTTCCTTTAAGAACTCTTGTGCTTTATCAGTCAATTCCAAATTATCATATGAATTTTCTTTATCAACAGCCACATCCAAATTTGTTGCATCCTTAGCTTCTTTCAATAAAGGCAACACCCTTTCTACCAATTCATGTTTTTTACCTGAAACTTTTAGGCCATTTTCCCTTAAAATGTCCTTCAGCTCGGAAACCACATATTTTTTAGATATTGTCTCAGCAGTTATTTCCACATTGGTTGTAACTGCTACATCCCCCTCAAGATATCCTTCTTCGACCAAATAGTTAATGCAATCTTCAGCAGATTGAAAAGTTCCAAATTGACCTTCTTTTAAAATATCTTCTAGATTATAGCCATTATTTAAAAAATTCAATACATTAAATATCTCTAATTTTTGTTCACTCACTTAAACACCTTTTATATTTCATCATAAATTAGTTAAATTATGATAACTCCAAATTAAGAAGCGTATAATTTTAAAAATGTTAATTATTTTAGCTATTAACATTAATATTATCTTTTTTACATAATTAATAGTTTTGCCTAAAAAATAAGATATTCATTAAAACGTTAACTGTTTTGCCATTAATGTGTCTTGCAGTTCGAAAATTGGGGCAATGAAAAAAAGAAAAATTATGGATTGCATGCCTCATCAGCAGCACCCATGACCACACTGATTTCATCACTTATATTGATTTCAGATATCTTTTTAGGAGATTCATATTTAGCCTTGTAATAAGCTTGAGCAAAATTCATAGTAATGAACAATACTTCCTTGAAATCCAAAATAAAATCATCACCATCAATTTTATTTAGGATATCGACTAGTTCTACAGCAATTTCACTAGTTTCCAAACTTTTACCAAATTCAGCACCAACATTGATTAGCATAATTACACCTACACTAATATTTAAAGTTTATAGTTAATATAAATTAAATTATATGAAAAGATGTCCTAAATGCAATCGCGAATTGAAAAAGGTATATCACGGCGAACCGACAGAAGAACTGGCCATCGAATCAATGGAAAATGAAATAATTATCGGAAACTGTTGTCAAAGTGATTATAACTACTATTGTGAATACTGTGATGAATTTTTCCCGTTATAAACCTAAAACATCCTTATCAGGATTTGAATTTTTAAATAAATTAATTTTTACATCCCTTTGCCATGTAAATTTCAAAAGGCCCCCATGAATTATCTTCAAATCATCATCCGAGAAGCCCTCCAAATAATATATTTTACCTCTTTTATCCGAATTCATCAGAAATCTAATCATGTGCCTATATACCATGACTGAAAAAGGTTTATATACAACAATGTCGTCTGTAATGTATTCCACCAGCGCATCAACTTCAAAAACATCCGGAGTAATCACTTCAACATCACAGGAAGGGAATTTTTCTTTGATGATTGCTTCATAGTCCACGTTATCACCCAATAATTAATATGACAACAAAGCCTAATAAAATATTTCAGAAATATTGTTCATCGATAAACAGTTTCCCAAGAAACATTTATATACTATCCCATACAATCTTAATCCAGTGAGACAAAAATCTCAAAAAATAAGAATAGATGAAAACATGACCCGAAACAACGATGAAATAGACAAATTTGATTCAATGCCTTTCATTTCATTAATTCATCACATATCCAAAAATAGACTAAGATACTCAATTAAAAATCCAAATCATGTGGATATGGTTCATGAAGGCCGTTATTTAATGGAAATACACAAAAGAAAAAATTTATCACAGGATGACCTGGCCCGCACATTCGGTCAAAGCAAAGGAACCATAGCCAAAGCTTTAAGGAAATTGGAAGATAAAGAGTACGTTGAAAGAGAAATTGATGAAAACAACAGAAGAAAATACATATTGAAAACAACAAAAAAAGGAGACGACTTAGCTATCTTATTAAAAAAGGATTTAGACGAATGGGAAGAACATGTTGGAATCAACGAATTAGATGAAAAATCAAAAAGACAATTAATAGAAATAGCAAGAAAAAGCGAAGAAATGCTTAAAGAATGACAGGGATTAAATATGGCGAATAAAAACGTGGAGTTAATGAGGGGAGAACCTGAAAAGGCTGTGAAAAAACTGGCTATACCTATTATGATTTCAATGATATTGACAGCACTGTACAATATTGTAGACGGAATCTGGGTAGCCGGACTAGGACCGACAGCAATTGCTGGAATTGGATTTGTAACACCAATATTTATGGTGTTGAATGGAGCAAGCGTAGGACTTGGAAATGGTGCAACAAGCAGTATTGCAAGGTTTATTGGGGCTAAAAACCATGAAAAAGCAAATGAATCTGCAACACAATCATTCCTCATATTTTTCATTGCATCACTCGTTCTAACAGCAGTATTCATTATCATACAGGAACCTTTGCTTAAAAGCTACGGTGCTGCAGGGCAAACTTTAAACGAAGCAGTGGCTTATGCAACACCATTATTTTTAGGTTTAATAGCTTTAATGTTTTCAAATGGATGCAGTGGAATACTCCGTGGCGAGGGAGACATGAAACGGGCAATGTATGTTGTTGTTGCAACAGTTGTTTTGAATGCATCTCTGGATCCAATATTCATTTACGTGATGGGATGGGGTTCTGCCGGCGCTTCACTTGCAACAGTCATAAGTGCGCTTATTGCTGCAGCAATAATAATGTACTGGATTTTAATTAAAAAGGACACATATGTCCATGTCACCTTTAAAAACTTCAAATTTAACTCTAAATTAATAAAAGACATTTTAAAAGTTGGAATTCCATCTTCATTGGATATGTTGATTATGGCAATTGCAATGTCAATCTATCTGATTTTGATTTCACAGGTAGGAGGAGACTACGGAATAGCCACATTTACCACAGGTCAAAGATTATACCTATTTGCAATAATGCCACTTACGGCTATCGGATCAGCAGTTATTGCAGTATCAGGCAGCGCATATGGTGCTAGAAACGGAGACTATCTTTCAAGAGCACATAAATTTGGTGCAAAATTTGGTTTAGCTTTAGGAACCGCAATAACATTAATTTTAGTAATATTTGCAACCCCCCTAGCCACAATATTCGCATATACTCCTGAGACTGCAGGTTTAGTTCCAGGAATTGCAGAATATCTCCAGCTTGCATGCCCTACATTGATACTGACAGGTATCGGAATACCTTCCAGCTTTTTCTATCAAGGAATTGGAAAAGGAACCTACAGTTTGATGTTTACAGTATTGCGGGAAATCATATTCGTAGTTCCATTAATGCAGTTCCTTGTATTTGAATTAAATCTGGGATTGGTCGGTGTTTGGTTAGGTTTATGCATAGGTAGGGCAATAGCCAGTGTGATTAACTACATATTTGCAAGATATGAAATTAAAAGGATACGGAAAAATTTTGGAAATTAAGAGTTTTATACTCTTATACTTTTTTTATTTTTATGATATATCTTAAATATTGATTTTACTTTATTAAATTGCCCTAAAAAGAAACATACTAGTTTATTAATCTTTAATTCATATATACAATATATACATTAAATTATACAGGCTAAAATATGAATAAAAAAGATTTCAATACAAGAACAAAAATCATACGAGAAACATTTGATGACAAAAGAGCGATAAAATGTCCTACACCTGAAAATGTCCGACAACTTGATGAAAATGTTTATCCCGGAGGAGACATTTTTACTACCGAGGACGGCGATTTTATTGATTTGGAATTTCAAATGGAAGATTTCGATGAAAATGAACTGGTAAAGTACGTTGAATTTGCAGAAGCATTATATGAAAAACATGGAAAGCAGGTTTCAATCTACATAATCTGTCCAAAAGACATCAATATTAGCGTAAAAGAATTTGAAATCAAATCCCGAGCGGATTTTATGATTCGGCTTGCCAGCATTCAAGAAGACCCATGCAAAATCGTGCTCAAGGTAATTAAAGATAAAATTAAAAATGGTGAAACACTTACAGGAGATGACCTTCATGCACTATCAATGCTCCACATAATGTGTGAACCAAAAGACAGAAAATATTATTTAAGAGAGTATTTTAAAATTGTTAATGAGCTCAGTTAATTACTTATTCCATTTTAAAATTGTTTTACCAAATTTTGAAATATAATCTCTATCAAATGATTCTTTTAAGTTATCTAAAGAGTTTATTTCATGAATTTCAGTGATTAACTTTCCAAGATATTCAAATAGCTGAGGGTTTTGTTTGAGGACTTTAATGACTCCAATAAAATCTTCCCTCTCAGACCTGCTATTTCCCTGAATGGTCAATCCTTTTTCCAAAACCATCCTTGTATCAATCGGAACCGGATATTCACTTACGCCAAATAAGCTTATTATACCCTGCGGATTGATTAAGTCAATGATTTGATCAATGGCCAGTTGTGATGCGCTTGAACCAACACATTCAAAAGCATGATCAACAACAACACCTTCAGCCACATCATGAATCCTATATACTTCATCGACGAATGTGAATAAATTAAGATTATCAAGATGTTTACCGAATACGATTACTTTAGAGTCCGGGAAAAGCTCTTTTAAAAGCAATGCTGTGATAAATCCCAAATTTCCATCACCCCAAACACCCAAGATATCTTTTGGAGTAGAAGCAATCTGTTTGAATTTATCAATTCCCTGATAAGCCACTGAAATCAGTTCTATAAATGCTGAAACATAAGGATTGAAATCGTCGGGCAATTTAATTACCCTGCTAGAATCCAGTTTTATCAAATCTGATGTGAAGCCATCAAATCCGCTCCCTCTGAATTTTGATTTATAAGAATAATTAGCTCTGCATACATCTTCACCAAATGAAGTGTTTGGAATCATCACCACCGTATCTCCGGTTTTAAACTCCCCGGAATTATCAAAAACAACTTCGCCAATCCCCTCATGTATCAAAGCCATAGGCAATTTTTTATCCAAAACCTCTGCAGGTCTTGAACCTTGATAGTATCTCTGATCCGCTTGGCAAATCGAAAGATAAGTCGGCCTTACAATTACCCCATCCAGTTCAATTTCATCAATTGCCTCTTCAAAAAATTTGGGAGACTTAAGTCTGTAAACGATATTAATCATGTTTATCCTCAAGAATTGTATTGGCCAATTTTAAATCATACGGATATGTGATTTTGATATTTGTCACTTCACCATCCACAAGATATACATCTTCATCTTTAAGTGTGAATATTTTACACGCATCTGTAAGAATATCGGATTCCTCTTTTGTTAAACTATTAATTAGATTGAAAAGTTTCTTTATATTGAAGCTCTGTGGAGTTTGGCCTTGGTAATAATAATCCCTTACAGGAATGCTTTCTATAGTCTTTGCATTAATACTTTCAACAATAGTGTCAGTAGCCGGAATAACCGTATCGCATGCCCCGTATCTTTTTGCAGCTTCAATATTGTCTTCTATAATTCTGTGAGTCACAAACGGACGTACAGAGTCGTGAGTAATAATAATAGAATCATCATCAATTCCAAAATTTTCCTCAATAAAAGAAATGCTGTTCATCAAGGTGTCATTTCTTGTTTTTCCACCCTCAATAACAATAATATCATCATTATTTGGAATATACTCTTCAATTAAATGACGGGTATGATTGATAAAATTTTTAGGTGTCAAAACAATTATCTTATCAATATTCCCATTTATAGCAAATTTTTCAATAGTGTGAACAATAACGGGTTTCCCTCCAAGGTCCAGGAACTGTTTGGGTGTGTCAGTTCCACCCATTCTTGATCCTATTCCTCCTGCCAGGACAGCTGCAAAAATCATCATATTTACTCCTTTTCAAAAATTATCAAATAATGGGATTTTCCTTGAGGAATTTCCGCACCGATATCATCATTCAGATAAACCTTTCTAAAATTATGATTGTCAAATATCTTTTCTAATTCATCGGGAGAGTATCTGATATCAGTCGGGGGACCCCATGACATTTCTAACGGTTTGAAATCAATTATGGCCATTCTACCGCCATATTTAAGTATTCTAGCAAATTCATCAATTACATCATCCCTGTTCCCAGAGGTGAATCCGTGAAATACATTAACCATTAAAGCAACATCAACTGAATCCTCTTCAACACCAGGAATGGCTTTAGTTATATCCGCTTCGACGGCTATTAAATTTTCAAAATTATTTTTGTTTATATAATCATTTAATTCTTTAATAGACTCATCATATGCATCTACAGCATATACCGTGCCCTCAGGAAGATAGCGTTCAATTGCCTTAATTGCAATATGGCCATCACCGCAACCGGCATCCATAAAGGTTTCATCGCCTTTTAAATTTAATTCTGCTAAAATTTCTTCAGAATCCAGAAAAGTTTCACTTGATTTTCCATGATGCACATGATCCATAGTATCATCCCATATCTTATTATTATACTCTTTAAAAAAAATAGTATTTAATAATTTTCAAGAAAAAGAAAAGAATGAGAAATTAAATTCCCATTATAAAATCAGTTTTTAGCAAACATTATCAAATAATGAGATTTGCCTTCAGGAATATCTTCGCCAATCTCCTCATTTAAATAGGTCTTTTTAAGACCGTGTTCGTTGAATAATTTTTCCAAATCCTCAGGCGAACTTCGGACAGGAGTTGGAGGGCCTTTTGGTACATCCCATGCCTTATAATCCATAATGGCTATTTTACCACCAGATTTAATAATTCTTGCAAATTCGTCTACTGCCTCATCCATTTTTCTTGAAGCCTTAAACCCATGGAAAACATTAACCGTCAGGACCACATCAACAGAATTATCTTCGACACCAGGAATGCCATCAGTAATATCCGCTTCAATGTTGATTAAGTTTTCAACATTGTTTTCCTTTTTGTAATCTTCCATATCCTCAATTGATCCATCATAAACATCCACTGCATAAACAATTCCCTTATGATTATAATCTTCAAGAACTTTGATGGCATTGTGACCGTCACCGCATCCCGCATCCATAAAGGTTTCATCACCTTTTAAGTCCAATTCTTGAATAATTTCATCCGAATCCAGGAAATGTGCACTCGAAAATCCATGAGCCCTATGTCCATTTGGAGGTAACATCATATTTTTCATGAATAATAATCTTTAAAAAATAGTATTTAATAATTTTCAATATGATGGAATATTCATAACAGTTAAAAAATAGTTAAAATAAGTAAAAAAAAGTTATAAGAGGATTATTTTTTCCAAGTTTGTTTTACTCCTCTTCCTCTTTTACTACCAGGTTTGGTGTAACTTCTTTTTGGCCTGGTTCTTTTGTTAGTTCCTTTAACTTTTGCCATAATTTTCCCTCCTTAAAATCAATCAGTATACAATTAGAATTATATATAACAAAAAAATATTTGTTTTCAATATATTTAAAACTTTTCTTTATGTGGTGTATTCTGCATTAATTTTAACATAATCGTAAGTTAAATCACAACCCCACGCAGTAGCCTGACCATCACCCAAATCCATGTCAATATTTACAGTGACATTTTTTGATTGCATAATCTTTTCGGCTCTCTCAAGATAAGGTGTATTTTCGAATGCCAATATTTCACCGCTTCGTACAAGATCCACTTCATCATCTTCATCGGCAATGGCGATAGTTACAATATCCGGATTCAAATCACAACCGGAATATCCAATTGCTGAAACGATTCTGCCCCAGTTTGGATCCCCTCCAAAGACCGCTGATTTAAATAAACTTGATGAAATGATGGATTTTGCTGCAAGTTTTGCATCTTCATCATCCTTTGCACCACATACATTTGCCTCTATAAATTTAGTTGCTCCTTCACCGTCACGAGCCATTTTTTTAGCTAAATCTATGCACAGGTAATTTAATGCTTCTTGGAAATTAGAATCAATTTTTCCATCCTTTACAACTTCAACACCGGACGCTCCATTTGCCATCATCAGACAAGTGTCATTTGTACTTTCATCACCATCAACGACAATCATGTTAAAACTGACATCCGCAGCCTTTCTTAATGCTTTTTTAATTTCAGAAGCCGGAATGACCGCATCACTTACAATAAATGACAGCATAGTTCCCATATTTGGGGCAATCATGCCGCTTCCTTTTGTAATACCTGCAATTTTAACAGTTTCACCAGTTGTAAGAGTAACTTCACATGCACATTCTTTTGGGAATGTATCAGTTGTCATGATTGCACGCGCTGCCGCTAAAGAATTTTCCGGTTTATTGCCCAATTTAGAAATAGATTCATAGGCCACTTTAGAAATTATGTCAATTGGCATTTCACGACCTATCACCCCTGTTGATGCAATAGCTATTTCATCTTTTGGTATTTGCAAATCTCGTGAAACCAGTTCCACTAAAGTTTCACAGTCTTCAAACCCTTGCTGACCGGTAAAACAGTTTGCATTTCCACTATTTACAAACACTGCGGATATAAAACCATTTTTAATTGCTTTTTTTGTATACTTTACCGGAGCTGCAACCACTTTATTTGAAGTGAAAACAGCTGAAGCAGTACTGTTTGGACAGAGGATTATGCTTACACCATATTTACCTTCACGTGCTCCGGATACTTTAAGATTTTCTATAACAGAAAATCCTCCATCAAGATATCTAATATTATTCATAAAAATCACTAAAATAAATTAATAATTTGTGGAATGATTTGTTAAATTGTATTCAGCAATATCATTCGGACTGTTGTAGTCTATTTTTTCATAACCATCATAAATGGAAAAGTTTGATTTATTTAAATTGGATGTCATTTCTACAGTAACATTCTCCACATGAACTTCCTCAGTAGCATTATTATCATCAAAGGCACCAAGAGCCATTGAAACACCAGCACCAGCACCAGCAACAAATGCAATTAAAGCGAGAATAATAAGAAGCATTGTAGTTTTACTAGTCTTAGATGCCTTTTTATTTCTATAAGGATTTCTATTCCTATGATTATTTCTTATTCTTCTCTTTTGTTTTGGAGGTTGACTATATCTTGGTTTCAACACTCTCTTATCTTCTTGCTTTCGCCTTCTCATATTACTTCTCTTTATTATCAATTAAGCTACAAATGCATAAACCAATACCAAAATTATTCCAACAAAGCTAAACATTCCCAGCCCTAAAATAGACATCAAATAAACGAAAATGAATACGAAAGCAAATACTCCGATTAGTTTCGGTTTTTCATTTTCGACTAGGTTGATTAAAGTCCTTGTAAATTCAGTTGGGATGTTATACGCATATAAACCATTAGCCAACTCGAAAACAACTAAAGACAATGGGGCGGTGGATTGCAAACTATCTACCAATTGAGCTCGTTCACCGGCTTCTCTTCTGCTTCTTCCAACACCAGCTCTTATTTTAGCACCATTATCCAAGGCAAACCATGCGGCATCGAGTCCTGCCCTAATAGCCAAATCTTTTGATGGGAATCTTGCAATAAAATCATCCCCACCTTCCCGATATCCTTCAAGTTCACCGTCACATTCTGTTTCGATGAAGTTCTTAATGCCGGTCATTAGTTCCACAAGCTGATTTCTGCCATGTTTACTGATAAATTTGGTAGAATCAATTAAGTCAATGAAGAGATAATTCTCCAAGTCAACCGGACGGGATTCCCTTAATAAAAATGGCTCATCAAATACCAGTGCATATTCCCCTCCAAGTTTGGTGAATGCAATTCCAGGAAAACTTCCGACATTTTGTGTATAATGAATCGCACGCTCAATAGATGCTGCACCAGTCATTCCCACTGCAGATATTACTTGAATGCCTTCAGATAAACCAATTCCAATAAGTTCAATAGCGACACGAATTGCATCATTTTTACTTAACATTTTTGCAACGAGTTCAGTGGCTGTTTTTTCAACAATCTCTCCAGCCTCATTTTCAATAATTTTAACAAAAATATTAATTAAATTGGAAGGATGTGGAATCTCAATGTAAAAATAACGGTCACTACCCATTATAATATTACTAACCAGAGCATATTCCTCAATCTTATTTTCAGCAGGTTTTAACTCATGGAAAGTATACTCCGCAGGAATATTTTCAGCACCCACATCTCGAATAAGGTTTTGTAATATAGTGTCTGATGTAATTTCTGCCTTTTTAAGCTCAAAAAGAATAGTTTGAGTATAATTAAACAACTCAACATATTCTGTTTCAAGATCTGTTGTTGGAAAATACTTTGTTCCAACAGCTATGGGATTCAGCTTAGTTGTGAGTTTAATAAAAGACTTGGTTAAGCCACTAACCATCTAAGCCCCCTCCTTTTTCAAGTTCTATTTCGAACTCTCCCGGTTTTTCTAAAAGCATATCCGGTTTAACAGAAACAAATGGGAATTTCCAAGATCCAAGTCTTCCTGCAATAGTGCTTGCAATGTTTCTAGAGTTCCTTTTAATAAACACTTCATCATGAGCACTTACACGAACTAGAACATTGTAAGGAGCGTTTTCAGTTACTTCATCAGCCAGCATGATATTCAATTCAAAATTGCCCGGCTTAGTAAATAAATCATTACGAACGGCAATTAACGGTTTTTTTTCAAGACCTAATCTGTCGGCAACAGTGACAGAAATGTTACCTGCATTTTTAACTGCCAATTTATAATCCTTAGGGTGAACAAGCACGAAAATAACATATGGAGCTGCAACTTCAACATCGTCAACCATTTCAACAATTTTATTGAACATTGGTATTTTAGAAAATATGTTTTCAAGTTTTGACCCTGCATTATTTTCATTATCAATACGAATTATGGCTTGTTTAGCAATATTAAGTGGAGAAATTTCAAGACCTTCCTTTCCAGTATAAATTTCCCATTTTTTAAAATTTAATTCCTTTATGATTTCGTCACAAATGTGCTGCAATATATTTTTATCTTTTTTAGGTCTTTTAGGTTTTCCAAAGGTGAGTCTTCCGTTATCAATAACAAATGGAATCCTCATTGAAGCGATATTTCTAAATTCAGCAGCATAATCTCTGAATTTATCATTAGACAATATTTTTGCTTTTTCAGATGTAGCTATTTCTAAAATAAAATGGTCTGCATCATTACCTGCTGGAACTTCTTCAACGTTGTCACTTTCCAGCAATTTCTCGAATTTTTCTTTATCGTCAATATCATGGCGAAGTGATGCATCTGCAATAATTACAAACTCATCCTCACTTTCTTCTAATGCTTTAACGGCTGCAAGGAGATTAGACATTTGAGGTTGCCCATTTTCATTTTTTACATAGTGGGCTACATTTGAAGCATCTACAACAACTTTCACAATATCACCTAACTAAATCATCTATTAGAATATAATTTATTCAGTATACTATATTTGTATAATTGTATATTTAAATGTTAATTTAAAAAAAGAAATTATGGTTTGTTTCTTTGATATTTTCCAAAAAGAAACTTTTCACCATCAACGTTATGAAGATAAATTTCAATCTCATCTTCAGAAATAATATAAACATTGTAGGAGTTTAAGTTTTTACCCCTGAGTTTATCGGAACACAATGATCCTGCATTAACAACAACAGTATTATTTATTTTCCAGATATTTGGAACATGCTTGTGTCCTGATAAAACCAAATCCACCTCATGAGTGGTTAATGTTTTTAAAATATCTCCAGAATCTGACAGAACGTTGCGTTCGCGCCCAGTTTGAGGAATTGAAATTACATGATGATGTAAAGCTACAATTGAAAAGTTATCATTGATAACGCATTCATCCAATTGATGTTCCAACCATAAATGTTGAGGTCGCCCAATATCTCCCCTATTCTCATCAGGAGAGCTACTGTCAAGTCCAATTACAGTAAAATCATCACCCACAGATAATTTCCAACTTCTCTCACCAATCAATTCTTCAAAAGTCATATATCCTAAATTACGAGCATCATGATTTCCTGGAATAGCGAATAAAGGTGCTTCAAACATCTCTAAATATCGGGTTGCTTGTTTAAACTGTTTATAATAACCATTATCAGTAATGTCTCCGGTTAAAATAATCATGTCCGGCTGTAAATAGTTTATTTCATTTATTGCTTTTAAAAGTATTTCTTCATCGAAACTTGCATCAGAAATATGCAAATCTGAAATGTGAGCAATTACTGTCATAGTATCTATTGATTTAATTTCATAATGGCTTCTGCTAAATCGCCTTTACATTCTTCCAAAGCTACTTTTGCTTCATCTAGAGAAACATTAGCACTATTAGCCACCATTTCTATATCCTCTTCGGGAATTTCAATCTCATATTCAAGTTCTACTTCACGGGCTTTACCTTCAATTTGGTAAGTTTCCTGACCCATCACATTCATAAGACTTACGCTAGGATTGTCAATAACCAATTCTTTTTCATCAAAGCGAATAATGACTTCACGAACACCCTCCAGGTCTTCCATTTTCATACCCATCTTTTTCATTTGTCTTTCCATTTGTTTCATCTGTTTTTTATTCATACCCGGTATCATAATATAATCCTCAATTAAACTAACTGTTTATAATTATGCCTTATATTATTATTAAAATTTACTTAAAAAAAAAGAAATATGAATTAATTTTCAAATCCATATATTTCTGTTTCAAATGTTTTTGCAACATCCTTCAGGACTTCAGGTATGTTAATCTGCTGAGGGCATTCCTCAATGCAGGTTTCACATTCACTGCAATTCGAAGCGATTCCCACATCCGGAAGCTTTGTATAATTCAGATAGGCATTTCCAAATTGTGTCCATTCGTCAATCTTGAGCATTTTATGCTTATTGTACAAATCAAAGATTTTTGCAATGTCTATCTCTTCCGGGCATGTATCCACACAGTATCTGCATTTTGTACAGTCAACAGTAATGTTGCTGTTGATGATTCGTGAAACCTCTTCGAGGATTTTTAATTCATCATCATTCAACGGATCCGCATCGTTAATTTCCTGAATATTATTTTCAAGTTGCTCTAGGGTGCTTGCACCGGTTAAAACAACACAGACATCATCAAGATTTGCTACAAATCTCATTGCCCATGAAACTACTGACCTGTCAGGATTGTATTCCTTCATTAATTTTTCAGCCTCTTCAGGCACATCTGCTAAAAATCCACCTTTATATGGCTCCATTACCATTACTGATTTGTTATATTTTCTAGCAACTTCCAGACATTTCTTGGATTCGATTCCCTCATCTTCCCAGTCAAGGTAATTTATTTGAAGTAGAACAAATTCAAGTTCCGGATGTTCAAATAGAATTTCTTCCAAAAATTCAGCATTTCCATGAGTGGATATCCCAATATGTTTAATCAATCCCTCTTCTTTTTTCTTTTGAATGAATGAATACAAATCAACATTTTTCCATGCGGTTTCTGTAAATCCGCTTACATTATGCAACATATAATAATCAAAGTAATCAACGCCACAATTTTCAAGCTGCTGAGCAAATATCGGTTCCAGCTGTGATTCTTCAGTAATTATGAATAACGGCAGTTTTGTAGCTATTTTAAATGATTCTCTAGGATATCTGTCAACGACACATTTTTTAAATGCCTGTTCCCCTATGCCTTCATGATAAACAAATGCAGTATCGAAGTGATTGAAACCTGCATCCATATATGCATCCACCATCCTGTTGACTTGTTCGTAATCAATGTTTGTAAAATCGTTTTCATCTAAAAGGGGAAGCCTCATCATCCCCATACCTAATTTAGTCATATTAATACACCCTCTTTTTTAAATGATTCCATTACATCTCTTTTAGAATTTGCATTGCTTCAACTTAATCATTAAGATTTTTATTAATACTGTTATTTATGTAAATTATATTTTAAATATAATTCCTTAATTAACTAAACAAACATTGATAATTTTAGCTTAACTGATTGAATCATTGTTTGACTACATTCAAACTTTTAAACTGGAATTTTTACCTACATCCCAACAAAAATCCTTTAAAAATTTATTTAAATAAGGTTTATAATAATTAGTTTTATGAAGAAAGACAGATGCAAATGGGCTGGCGATGATGAAATTTATATAAAGTATCACGATGAAGAATGGGGCGTTCCCACACATGAGGACAAAGAGTTATTTGAAATGCTTGTTTTGGAATCGTTTCAGGCAGGCCTATCCTGGATTACAATCTTAAAGAAGCGTGAAAACTTCAGAAAGGCATTTGACGGATTTGATGTTGAGAAAGTGGCAGGTTATGATGAAGATAAAATTGAAGAATTACGATCAAATGAAGGAATAATCCGACATAAAGGTAAAATCAGTTCAGCCGTCAATAATGCTCAGGTATTTATTGAAATACAAAATGAATATGGAAGTTTTGATAACTACATTTGGGGTTTTACTGACGGCGAAATTATAAAAGCGGAATATTTAACCGAATCCGATTTGTCAAAACAAATTTCAAAAGATTTGAAAAAGCGAGGAATGAAATTTGTAGGCCCAACAATCATTTATTCATATTTGGAATCTATCGGAATTATTGACAACCACCAACAGTACTGTTTCAAATTTTAAAGAGGTAACTACTCTTCCAATAATATTATGTCTTTAGGGTCTATTTTTAAGTACTTTGGAATCTCGAATTCATGCTGGCGGATAGGTTTGTCATATTTCCACCATAAACCATTTGCCAAGGTTATTTCCCATTCGAAAGGCATTTCCAGCAATGTTGAATTTGCAGTATCCAACACATTAATATCGTCTTTCTCAGCAGAATGGAAACTGTGCGCCCTTATTCCTATATGAGTAATGCTTGGCGAAATCTTTTCAGACACTTCGAATGTGACTCCCCAATCTAAAGATTTTAGATGATATTCATCAATGACCTCTATTTTAGAGATATTTTTACACCCCGTGAGTCTTGCAACCTGAACTTTTCCCGGATTCTCAAATATGTCATAGGTATCGCCCTTTGCTATAATCTTTCCTTTATCCAATACAATAAGTTCATCACAAAACTGGAACGCTTCATCACGATCATGAGTAACCATAATAGAAAATCCGTCAAAGTCTTTTAGCGAATTGATAAGTTCAATACGCAACTGCTCCTTTAAGAAAGTATCCATAGCACTAAACGGTTCATCAAGCAAAATAACATCAGGACCATAAGCCAGTATACGTGCTAAAGCAACTCTTTGCTGCTGACCTCCTGACAATTGCCTAGGATATCTTTTTTCCAATCCTCCCAAATGAAAACGTTTAATCATTTCAGATACGATTTTTTCATCATCATCCTTAGATAATCCGCAGGCAATATTTTCCTCAACAGTCATATTGGGAAACAAAGCATAATTCTGAAACAGATAACCTACATTTCTTTTTTGAGGCTTCAAATTAATTTTGTTATTTGAATCAAAATAAACAGTTTCTTCACCATTGTCCAAACTTACAATGCCATCATCAGGATCGACAATGCCTGCAATAGACTTCAATGTCATGCTTTTACCACATCCAGACGGACCTAGAATGCCCAAACGCCTTTTTTTCAATTCAAAATTAACATCCAAGTCAAATTCCTTAAGTTTCTTTCGGACATTTACTTTTAACAATTTACCCATAATAATGCCTCTTTGCAAAAATATAGATTATTTCCATTGCTTTTCCTTACGTATTGAAACGAAATCCATGATGAAAATAACTATAAATGATATTATAACAATGAATATTACATAATTAAAAGCATCCCCCATGTTTCCGGCGGCCACCTCGGAATATACTGCCATAGGGAGAGTTCTAGTTTGTCCCGCAATGTTACCTGCAAGCATTGCTGTTGCACCAAATTCGCCTAAACCTCTGGCATAAGCAAGAATTCCACCGCTAATGATTCCAGGCAATGCATTTGCAAATAGAATCTTCCAAAAAATTTTCCACTCAGACATACCCAATGTACGGCCGGCATCCAATAAATTAGAATCCACTTGTTCAAATGCGCCTCTAGCAGAACGATACATCAAAGGAAAAGACATGACCACTGCGGCAATGACAGTTGCAGACCATGAAAAAGCTATTTTTACAGCAAAAAAGTCTAAAAAAAACTGCCCTACAGGTCCCCTAACACCAAAAATATACAACAAGAAGAATCCAACAACAGTAGGAGGCAATACAAGAGGCAATGTAAAAATACCGTCAAGTACAATTTTTACAGTGTCATTTTTAATCTTAACAAGAGCCCAAGCAACAATCAAACCTACAAAAAAGGTTATGAAAATTGATAAACTTGCAGTTTTCATCGAGATAAAAATTGGAGACCAATCCATCATGTCAATATATCCTTATAATTCTTGTTAATTTTATGTTTCAATAAGATATATATAATTTTTCATATCGATTTTTAAAAAAAGTAAAAATGGGAGTTTTAGTCCCACCAGTTTCTATTTTCCTATTATTACTTCAGTTGATTTAATGATGGCGCATACATCATCGCCTTCAGTTAAACCTAACTTTTCAGCAGATTCTTTTGTAATAACAGCAGTAATTACATTAGGTTCTGTAATTTCGATTTTAATATTTGCCATTACAGCACCAAGTTCAACAGAAGTAATTTTACCATTCAATTGATTTCTTGCACTAATATCCATTATTTCACCCCCATTATTATTCATGTATTGTAAATCCATATTCTACAAATACATCTTTAGCTTCTTTAGTTTGTAAGAAGTTCATGAACTCTTTTGCAGCTTCTGGATGAGCTGGGTCTTTAAGCATAGCCACTGGGTAAATAACAGGTGTTTTTAAAGCGCCATCAGGAGCTTCACAAACTACTTTAACATCCCCATTGGATTTAGCATCAGTAGAGTATACAATACCGCAGTCAGCAGATCCTTGAGCTACTTGGTTTAATACAGCAGTTACATCAGTACCTAAAGATAATTTAGATTCAGTATCATTCCAAATACCCAGATTGGTTAATGCTTCTTTAGCGTATTGGCCTGCAGGTACAGATTCTGGATCGCCAATAGCAATAGTACCATTTACATTTTTCAAATCATCGAATGAAGTTATATTAAGCTTTGAGTCTTTTGGTACAATTAAAACAACTTTATTTTCTAAAAATTGAACATTAGTACTATTATTAACTAAACTTTCATTAGCCAACTTATTCATTTGTTTATTTGCGGCAGACATGAATACGTCCGCTTTTAAACCATTTTCAATTTGAGTTTGTAAATCCCCACTTGAAGCGTAGGTAGGAGTAACTTTTACACCAGGATATTTTTTCTCAAACATAGGAATTAAATCTTTATCAAAAGCATTTTTTAAACTAGCTGCAGCAGCCAAATTTACTTCCTGTCCGGTCAAGTTAGCATTAGTAGTATTATTTCCACCTAAAAAATCAAACCATCCAGCAGAACATGAACCTAAACTGACAACAGCCACTACTGCTATAACAGCAGCAACAATTAACAATTTTTTCATAGATTTCATAATGATTCTCCCGTTTTAATATAGTAATTTTAAAATACGATGTGAAAATATATTCACAAATATTATTATTCAAATAATAATATAAAAAGTTTTTGTAAAAATGCAATATTTCACATAATATATATCGAATAATAAAAAGTTATCAATTTTCGTTAAAAATTGAAAATGAACAATAATATAAAGAATTTTTGAAATATAAATCGCATAATATCGATGACAATATTATCGAATATAATATAAATTAACATAGATATTTAATATTGAGGAAGAAAAAATAGATTAACAGAGGTGTTAAAATGTCAGATATTGAAAAGATTAATGATTTAATGACAAGAGCAGAAGTATTTTACCTTGCAACAGTAAATGAAGATAAACCAAAAGTCAGACCACTAGGTTTCCATTTGCTATTTGAAGACAAAATCTACTTCGGAGTGGGAACACATAAAGATGTGTACAAACAGCTGGAAGCAAATCCTAATGCAGAAATAGCTGCCTGGGATGGAGAACACTTTTTAAGATACTACGGTGTAGCGGACCTAACCAAAAATGAAGCAGTTGTTGAAAAAGCATTTGAACTCATGCCGGAAATAGCTGAAGCTTACAAAGCCAATGGGTGGGAAATGGGCGTGTTCTACCTTAACGATGCAACTGCCGAAATTAGAAACATGTTTGCTATTGAAGAATCATATGAATTTAAGTATTAATGTATTTAACATTAATACTCTTATTTTTTTAAACATGCCTAATATCCGTGTAATCTGATATTTCAGAATTGATTGTGCATAAATCATTGATATTTAAATCGTGCACATTGTCATGACCAGTTATTCTTGCAAAAGTTTTCAGTTCCTCTGTTGAAACTTTCAAGTAATTTTCGACTCTTTTTGCAGCAGTTTCAGTTTTAAGTCTTTTTCTCAGTTCATCATCCTGAGTTGCAACACCAACCGGGCAGTCCCCAGAATCGCAGATCTTATATTGCTGGCAAGCCGCTGCAATCATTGCTCCTGTTCCAATAGCCACAGCATTGGCTCCCATAGCCAAAGCTTTAGCAAAATCCGATGACACACGCAATCCTCCAGTAATGTTCAAGTCAATATCGCTTTCATGTTCATCCAAATATTTGCGAGCTCTTGATAAAGCATAAATGGTCGGAACGGAAGTCGAATCCCTAATCAATTTTGGACTGGCTCCAGTTGACCCACCTCTCCCATCAATAGTGATGAAATCCGGTTCGGCATACAATACATAATCGAGATCATCTTCTATTCTTCCGGCTGCAAATTTAAGACCGATAGGTCTGCCGCCTGAACGCTTTCTCAAATCATCAACCAAATCCCTTAAATCATCCTTTGAATTGACTTCAGGAATTGTAGCTGGAGAGTGAATATCTTCCCCCAACGCCTTGCCCCTGATTTTAGCAATCTCTTCAGTTACCTTTTCACCCTGCAGTTGCCCTCCAAGACCCGGTTTTGTGGACTGGCCGATTTTAATTTCAATTGCATCGGCATTTCTTAGATTATCATCATTTACGGAATACTTGTTCGGAACATATTCAAAAATATATTTATATGCATTTTCCATCTCTTCAGTCAGTATCCCACCTTCACCACTGCATTGGGCGGTTTTAATAGCCGCACTACCTTTAGCAAGAGCAATCTTGGTTTCTCTTGAAAGTGCACCAAAGGACATGTGTGTAATATAGACCGGACTTTCAATGACTAACGGCTTTTTAGCATTTTTACCAATGACTGTTTGGGCATTTACTTCAACATCCCCTTCCAAAGGCTGCGGATTTAACTGACAGCCCAAAAGCAGAATATCGTCCCAGTTCGGCATTGGCATTTCCGTATACATTGCCGCAACAATAGACTCTCCGGTAATAGCCATCTGATGAATTGCATCCATCTGCCTTATATCCTTATCACTTTTGGCATAGTTTTTATCATAAGCAAGTTCAGTGTTTGCAATTTCCTTATTTTCACTTGATTTTGAGTTTTCAACCTCTACAAATTTTGAAATGTCCTGTTTGCAAATCGGACATGTGTCCAATTCAGCCAATAATACTCCAGTCGCTTCTTCATTGTGAATATGACCACAGATTGTGCATTTATAAATCATCAAATCACCTCTCATTTACAAATTTGATTAATAATACCTAAAGCAAATTCTTTCAAGATTTTCAAACAAATCATTCATGTGGATTAATATATGCCATCCCCTTAAAAAGCTTGTTGAAAAATTAAATTTTTAAATATCACCGACAGATATAATATTAAAAAAATTAAATATTGAGAATGAAAATGATAAAATTAGCTTATTGTAATGTAGCCGACCTTGATTTGAAAAAATCATATGGATTATTGCCGAATGACCGGAAAAATAAAGTTGACAGATTCAGATTCCCAAAAGACAAAAAGCTCAGCTGCGGAGCATATCTGCTCTTAAAAAAAATGTTATCCGATGAAGATGTATATGATTTATCTTTCAAATACGGAAAATATGAAAAAGCCTACCTTGCAAATCATGCCAACATTTACTTCAATATTAGCCATTCCGGCGAATATGTGGCATGCGGCATTTCAAATGAGGAGATAGGTGTAGATGTAGAACAGATAGATGAAACCATTGATTTAAACATTGCAAAAAACTATTTTTTTAATGAGGAATACAAAGACATCATCACATCAAAAAATCCCCACATTGAATTTTTCAACTACTGGGTTTTGAAAGAAAGTTATAT
This sequence comes from uncultured Methanobrevibacter sp., assembly GCA_902789505.1. Classification (GTDB taxonomy): domain Archaea; phylum Methanobacteriota; class Methanobacteria; order Methanobacteriales; family Methanobacteriaceae; genus Methanocatella. The sequence continues at coordinate 24,184 of CADAOO010000003.1, forward strand.
GAAATATACAGGATTAGGATTTAATTTGAATCTTGATGAATTTTGTATTTTAAAAAGTGATGAAATTAAACTCAAAAATGATGAAAACAACGTTAAATTTTCTTTATTTGATATTGAAAACTATAAACTGGCCTGTGCAAGTAAATACAAGCTTAAAAAATGTGAAGAATATTTTTTAAAAGACTTGTATTAAAAAAGACATTCACTTTTTTGAAATCGTGAAATTTTGTCCTTAACAAAAAATTAAACAACATGGCAGTGTATATAAAAGGACTGTCAAATTTTGAAAAATATTTATAGTAAATAATCTTAAATAATATTAATATAAATTTTTCAAAAAAAATTCTATTATAATTTAGGTGGATTAAATTATGGCTAATTTAATAACTAGAATATTAAACAGTCGACATAACATATATGAAATAATTACAAAAGATTTAAGGTCGACAACTAAAAATCCAATTGTCATATTTCTTTTAATAGCACTCATTATCTTACCTTCATTATATGGATTAGTTAATATTTATGCATGTTGGGACCCTTACGAAAATACAGACAATGTTCCGTTTGCAGTGGCTAATGAAGACAAGGGAGCAACATATGAAAATGTAACCATGAATGCAGGTAATGATTTGGTGATGATGCTGAAGAATAATACCAAGTTTAATTGGGTGTTTGTAACTTCAGATGAATTGCGGCAAGGCGTGCATGAAGGGAGATATTATGCGGGTATGATAGTTCCCGCCAATTTTAGTGAATGTATCGTATCGATTTCAACAGATGACCCTCATTCCGCCGATTTAGAATATATCGTTAATGAAAAGTATCCTGTAGCAGCCAAATTATCAGATGCTGCAGCTAAAGAAGTGTATAATAATATTAATGCTGAAATCGTTACATTCATCAATGTAGCGGCTTACGGCAAACTAGGTGAATTGCAGGCGGGGTTAGCTTCCGGAGCATCACAAATGTCCAGTGGTGCAGTATTATTATCCGATGGAGCAGGTCAAGTAGCCAGTGGAGCGGGCCAACTGTCTGACGGTGCTTCCCAACTGGAAGCGGGAGCCGACAAATTACATGAAGGGGCGAATGAACTTGCTTCAGGTACCCATACAGCAACCCAAAAAGTTGACAATGTCAGCGGTTACATCTATGAAGGTTCAAGCATAATTAAAAATGAAACAACAAGCCCTACAATAAATAACATCGTGGATAAAATAACTGAAAAAACTGATGCCGTTACTGGTGGAGTTCATCAATTGGATAATGGTGCTACACAGATAGCACTAGGATCCGGCAGCTTTAAAGGTAATATAAGTTTGTTGTCTGATGGTACTATGAGTCTGGCTGCAGGTGCAACACTACTTGTAAATTCTGCTGCTTCAGCATTGTTTATGGCATCCAGTTCCCTGGCCGGAGCGGCTGGTGATTTGGAAGCAATAACCGGTTTGAATGATTCACAAGTTGGAGATTATTTCTATGCTCCAGTCCACTTGGATAAACAGGTCGAATTTGAAACCAGCAACTACGGTTCTCAAGTTGCACCATTTTATATAGTCTTATCAATGTGGGTAGGTGCACTAATCAATTGTGTGATTTTAAATACAGGAACAAGTATCGGCACAAAATATAGGCCTCATGAAATGTACTTCGGAAAATTGATGATGTTCAATATCATGGCAGTGCTGCAGACTACAGTAACCCTCCTTGGAGCATATCACCTGGGAATCGACATATCTAATCCGCTAGCATTTGTTTTCTCATGTTACTTTGTTGCAATAATATTTATGGGATTAATATATTCTCTTGTATCTCTATTCGGCGATGTGGGAAAAGGTATAGCAATCATATTATTAGTATTCCAGATTTCCGGTTCCGGAGGTATCTATCCTGTCGAAATTATGAGCAAGTTCTTTGGAGTACTGTTCCCTTATCTGCCAATGACTCATGCAATTTCATGTGTACGTGAGGCTCAACTTGGTTTGATTTGGTCAAATTACATACCATCTTTCATATTCTTATTGATTTTGGGTATAGTCGTAGTTATCGTATCCATTATTCTAAAACAAAGATTTGACAAGCGTACAAAGTATTTCGAAGATAAATTATATGAAACTGACCTTTTCAAATAAAGGTTAGTGCATTTATTTTTTTATTTTTTTAAATGAAAATATTCATTTTTTCAATTACTTTTTTCTTGATGATTTTAGGATATATGCCCACATATGGGAAATATCATAGAAAACAAATAGAATCATAATTATGACATTACTTGTAAATAGTATTGCTCTTTTAGTGGGATGATAGCAGTAATGACCAGAATACCGCAATATATCCTGTAATCAATGGTGTTATTATTCAAGAGGATGAATTAAATTTTAGATGCCGTTAAAAATATGTAGACGCATCTGCATCAACAACTTCTTTTATTTTAAATATAGATTAACCTTATTAACTACTTTTATTTTTTAAACTTGTTTTAATGACTCTTCCATTCCATAATTTTAATACTGTTTCATCATGCAAAGTACTTTAACATGATTATGCATATTACAGTGCAATTAAAAGGAATTTACAAAAAAAACCAAATAAACAAAAAATAAAAATTGGGAGTTATTTTTCAATAACTCAAATAGGCAAAGGAAATTACATTTAGTGTTCAACATTAAACTGATTTAAAAACTAAATCCATTATTTTTTTATGTTTGAACCGTTATTCATCTCCCTTATTCCAGTTTACAATACCATAACCGACACATAAAAGTGTTGATAAAATAATTCCCAGATATACTCCCCAAATCCAGGGATCTTCAATTCCCAAAATCATCATTATGCATCACTTCCTTTTGTGTCAATATTTTCAAAAGATTTATCAATTACATCCTGAGCAGGAGGTTTGGTAAGTAAACTTACAACAATTGTAAAAATTGCAGAAACCGGAACCGCTATTAACATTACATCAATGAATGGCCAAGGTGCCGCAGGCAATAATGTTTCCACACCAAATACGAACTTACATATTCCAAGACCCACTGCAGTTTTCTTAAATACGAACATCAGCCAGAACAAACTTACAACTGTTCCTGATAGGATACCCGCAATAGCCCCCATTCTTGTGATTCCTTTCCAGTAAAGTGCACCCAAGAATACCGGCAGGAATGCTGCTGCACAGATTTCGAAGAACAAACTTGTTCCAAGTGCCACTACACTTCCAGGAAGTGAATATGCCATTATCAATGCCAAAAGAATAGCTATTAAAATACCGACTCTTGAAATGCTTACCTGGTCCAGCTGTTTGGATTTTTCCCTTATTGTTCCGTAAATATCCACACCAAATGCTGTTCCCTGGGTGTGCAACTGTGAAGATATTGTAGACATTGCCGCTGCAATCAAAGACAATAAGAAAATGTATACAAACCATTCCGGCAGTGCCATTGTAATAAATGTCGGAATGACTTTGTCAATGTTTCCTCCAACCACATCCACGGCTATTTTTCCTAATTTATCATAGAAGTATACGTTTGAAAGGGATCCTACAATATATGCAGTGGTTGGCATGATTGCGATGAAAATACCTCCAATCAAAACAGATCTGTTCAATTCCTTATCTGATTTGACAGTCATGAATCTCACGATTAATGAAGGTTGTGCCAGTACCCCAATACCTACTCCGATAAGAGTTGAGGATACCAGTGACCACCAGAATGGAGTTCCAAACTCAGGGAATGCCGTCCAGCCCGTTCCACCAGTAGCAAGAGCTTCAGCAGGATACAAATTAACCATATTTGTCAGGGCAGTGTTTGCAGAATTGACTCCTCCGAGTAACCAATATACAAATACAAGCAGGAAAATCATTGCAACAACCATAATTGTTCCCTGCAATGCGTCAGTATACATCACACCACGTATACCTCCAAATAAAACATAGAAAGTAATAATAATAGACAATATAAGCAATGCAACACCAAAATCAATTAATAAAGATGATTCTAAAAATCTTGCAGCTCCAATCAATACAACCGCCGCATATAATGGCATTGCGCAAAAAATAATTAATCCTGAACAGTAATGAATAAATTTACTGTCAAATCTCTTACCTAAAAACTCCGGAAATGTCAAAGATCCTAAAGAGTGACCCATCCTACGGGTTCTTTTTCCTAAAAATACAAATGCAATGAATACGCCAATAATAATGTTTAGAAATGCCAACCATAAAACACTCATACCATATTCACTTGCAACACCTCCAAAACCAACAATAGCCGCTGTCGAAATAAATGTAGCTCCATAACTCATTGCCATAATAAATGGATGTGTATCTTTACCGGCAATCATAAAGTCTTCAGAGGAATTAGTCTTTTTGTATGCGTAATAACCTACAAAAACTAAAGCAAAAATGTAGACTATAAACACAATAGCTAAAATCATAACGTCCATAAATATACCTCTAAATCAAAACAGTGTTACATTAATATAATATGAAAAAGAAATTATATAAACATTAGCATTATTATACATCAATGGACAAAAATGTACATTACAAAAATATTTTTCATTATTCAAAAATAAAACTAAAAAATGAAAAAATTAACAAAAATGCATTGAACAAACTGATAACTTTAATATTAATAAAATATTAAAAATAAACTGTATCAAAAAAATCTTAAAAAGGGATAAAATGTATTGGGATGAAAAAGCCGAATGTATGTCAAAGGAAGAAAAAGAAAAGATTCAACTTGAAAGACTTAAAAAAACCGTAAAACTCGCTTATGAAAATATTGAATTTTACAAAAAAAGATTTGATGAAATTGGATTAAAACCAGAGGATATCAAAACTTTAAAGGATATTGAAAAAATACCATTTACAACAAAAAGCGATTTGAGAGAAGCCTATCCGTTAGGGTTGCTTGCAGTACCTCGTGAAGAAATTGTAGAAGTGCATGCATCTTCCGGAACAACCGGAAAACCGACAGTAACTGCATACACTCAAAATGACTTGGATATCTGGGGAGAATGTATTGCACGCGGTCTTAAAATGACCGGTGCGAAAAAAGAATACATCATTCAAAATGCCTACGGATATGGTTTGTTTACTGGTGGATTCGGTATTCACCATGGCGGAAATAAAATGGGGGCAATTACAATACCCATATCTGCCGGAAACACTCAAAGACAACTTGATACAATGGTGGATTTCCAAAGTGACATCCTAACCTGTACCCCATCATATGCAATGTATCTTGGTGAATCAAGAGAAAAGGCAGGAATTTCATTAGAGGACATCAATCTAAAAGCAGGAATCCACGGAGCTGAAATGTGGACTGACGAGATGAGAAAAAGAATCGAAGCATCCCTTGGAATTAAGACCTACAATATCTACGGATTGACCGAAGTTATGGGTCCCGGCGTAGCCCAGGAATGCGAATATCAAAACGGCATGCACATTCAGGATGACCAGTTCTACCCTGAAATCATTAATCCAGAAACTGGAGAAACCCTGGGATATGATAAAAAAGGAGAACTCGTACTAACATCCCTAACAAAAACCGGAATGCCTATTTTAAGATTTAGAACAAAGGATTTGACTTCACTAATCGGTGATAAATGTGAATGCGGAAGGACAACCGTCAGAATGACCAGAATCACCGGAAGAAGTGACGACATGCTTAAGATTAAAGGTGTAATGGTATTCCCATCACAAATTGAAAAGGCACTGCTTAAAGTAAAAGGAATCAGTCCAAACTACATGATTCATGTAACAAGACCAGACATTTTAGATGAAGTGGAAGTCAAAGTAGAAGCATCAAAAGAATTATTCTCCGATGAAATGAAAGAAATGGAAAAAGTAGAAAAACAAATCAAAGCATCCATCAGATCAGAAACCGGTTTGAGAGTGGATGTAACATTATGTGAACCAGAATCCCTTCCTAGAAGCGAAGGTAAAGCGGTACGTGTAATTGATGAGAGGAATTTTGAATAGGTGATAAAATGGCAATAAAACAAGTTTCAATTTTTGTAGAAAATAAAGAAGGAAGAATTAAAAAAGCTATTGACACATTAGCTAAAAATAATATCAATATTCGTGCACTTTCAATAGCCGACACTACAAAATACGGAATTTTAAGATTGATTGTTTCAGACAATGAAAAAGCAATAGAAGCACTTGAAAATGATGGTTTTATTGTTAAAGAAAATGAAGTAATCATCTTGGCTGTTCCAGATGAACCTAACGGATTGAATTCTACATTAGCCGTTTTTGATGAAAAGGGAATTAACTTAGAATACTTATATGCATTTGTAAGTAGCAAAACTGATGAAGCTATTGTAGTTATGAGATTGGAAAATATGGAAAAAGCTATCAAAGCATTGAACGACAGTAACATTAAAATATTAGATGAAAAAGACATTAAAGAATTATAGAAAAGATTAATTTCTTTTCTACAACTTATTTTTTATTTCACAGATTTTTTCCAAATCCACATCTGTTTTTTTAGCAATATCTTCCGGACTTTCACCTGATTTCAACAAGCTTTTGATAATCTGTTCGATACCCTGCTCAATACCTTGCTCAATACCTTGCTCAATTCCTTCATCTTTACCATCATTATATTTGTTTTCACCGTATTCATGAATTAAACTCATTCTACCACCCAGCAAATCACATATAATATTTCTCTCTAATGAATCATCAACAAATTTGTCAGTTGTTAACCACATTATCCCAAATGCCAAATCTTTTTGGGATGTGCTTAAATTTTTCAGTTTGAATAGAATTCTAATGACTCTGTAAATATATTCAACAATATTATTCCCTTTTTGACTTAACGGAACTAAAGACAATAGAATAATATCTTTACCATTCGGCATTTCATTATTTTTAAGTTTATTTTTAACCTTATTTATAATTTCCTCACCATTTAGATTATTTAATCCTTCAACCTCATATCTAAACACATTTAATCTATTGTAGTGATATTCAACAATCTTTGAATCTTCCACAGTACTCAAAACAGACAAATTAACTTCCTTATTATTTCTTTTGTTTTGGTCTGTTATTGCAACATATGAATGTGCCCTTTTTGAAAATTCATCATTTACCTTAGTACTTTGAAATTCAAGGATAAGATTTTCATCATCCAAATCTAAAATCAGATCAGGTTTATAATTCGTTGGATCAATATGTCGCAATTCCTTAGTCCAAACCTTAGTTCTTTTAGATTTCTTACCTATAATCTCTAAAAGGATGTTAGCATCTTCATCAGAAACATTCTTGAACAGCATATCCTCTTGAAATTCTGTCATGACAGATACCCCCTGAGTTTAGGTTAATCTATCTAAAACAGAATATAATAATCTTTATATTTGAATTAAAGCATCATAAGTTAAATAAAATGGTTTTTTAAGGTAAATTTTTAAGAACAAAAGCAATAATCAAAAATAAAAGCAATTAGAAAAAAGTAAAAAAAGTAAAGAATGATTAAAATTCTTTAATCATATTAGCAATATCTTCTTTAGAATACCCTAAACGGACAAAAAGACTTTTTAGTGGTTCAGTTTCAGGAATAGTGCCTAATTCCCTCCAACTTTTAAAGTCATTTTTCATAATCCCATTAATTAAAAGTTGGATAGTGATTAAATCATCACTTCTAATAGCTATAAATGCATCTTCTTCCTCAAAAACATTATCAGGGTCAATTAAAATAATATTACCATTTACATCTCTTTTCACAATTGCATTATCAATCTTGTAAGCCATAATACCACAACTCTTTATCTACTAAAAGGTTTATCTTAAATAGTATTTAAATTTTTAACCTTTGATGGATTTGTACCCACTTTCAATAGCTTTTAAATTCATTTCATGGAATTTCGGTTTTAAATTATTTTTCATCGCCTCAATGACAGATTCTTTTGACAATGGGAAATTGTCATCAGCGGTTACCGCACCCAATAAAACCATGTTTAAAGCTAAAACACTTCCGGCTTCAATAGCAAGTTGTGTTCCATCAATCGGAAGCACATGTTTAAAGTTTTCTTTCAATGTTTTAGTTATAGCATCAACACTAGGATATGCCTTATCACTAGAAGAAGGAACAATCGGATGGGTATTGAAAACAATTTTAGTTTCACTGTTTACTTTGTCAAGTCCTCTGATTGTTTCGATAGGTTCAAAAGAAAGTAACATGTCTGCACCTTCATTTGGAATGATTGATGAATTATATCCTCCAATCTTTAACTCTGTTGAAACAGATCCTCCCCTTTGAGACATTCCGTGAATTTCACTCATCACCACATCCAAGCCCTGATTCATTGCGGCTTCACCGATGATAGTGGAGGTTTTAATAATTCCCTGACCTCCAACTCCACAAATATAAATATTATAATGATTATCCATTTTCTCACTCCCTGCCTGCCTGTAGCGCTCCATATCTGCAAACTTGAATACATACATTACATCCGTCACATTGTGAAGCATCCAATGTGATTTTTCCATTGATTTTTGAAATAGCAGGACATGCAAGTTCACTTACACACTTATCACAGTTATTACAGTTACTTTCTATAAAAGTTACTGGAGGCTTTTTAGCCAATCCTTTAATTAATGTGCATGGAGCTTTTGATATAATTACTGCAGTATCATCTCTTTCGAATGCTTCCTTATAAGTTTTTATAACCTGCTCCAGGTTAAATGGATTGATTACACGCACATAATCACATCCGCATGCCAAAGCCAGTTTACGGACAGATATTTCAGGAGCCTCATCACCCATTCCATCAATTGGAATTCCGGGATTTGGCTGGCCCCCTGTCATTGCAGTAATTCTGTTATCAAGAACTGTTAAAACGAAATTATGCTTGTTGTGAACCGCATTTATAAGCGGAGAAATTCCGCTGTGGAAAAATGTTGAATCCCCAATGAAGCTTGCCACTTTCTGGTCTGTTGAAACGGAAAAACCGCATCCGTCCCCAACACTTGATCCCATTGACAGCAGGTAATCGGCAGCATTATAAGGAGGATTTATTCCCAGGGTATAACATCCTATATCTGATGCAAATATGACATCGGATGTTTTTAATCCGAGCTCTTCAATTGCCTTGTTAATTCCATAATACATTGCCCTGTGAGGACATCCTGCACACAAAACCGGTGCCCTTGACGGGATTTCGGCGGATAATTCTTCCAAACTGGATGAATAAGCAAGTGAAGTATCCTGTTTAAAGTTCAATATTTTGTTGATTCCATCTGCCACAACATCTGAATTGAATTCATGGTAAAGAGGGAATGTTCCATCGAGTTTTCCATGAACAACAACATTCAGGTTTTTCTCACCGATAATTGCCAGAGTGTCCCTTTCAGCAATCGGGTCAACCTCCTCAACAACAAATACCTCATCCAAATCACTTAGAAATTCTGCTACTTTTTCCTTAGGGAAAGGATATGAAAAACCCAATTTTAAAATGTCCATGTTCAAATCGTTGAACTTGACAACATCATGAGCATAATTATAAGCACTGCTTGATGAAATCACACCATACTTCTTATCGTCATCAAAGCTGATTTCTTTGTTAAGATCACTTTTATTTGTGATTTCTTCAATTTTGTGCATTTTATCCCATAACCTTACATGCATTTCACCAGCAAATGCCGGAACCGGAACGAATTTTGATGGGTCTTTGTCGAAATGTCCCCTCTTCCAGTGATTTTCGTTATTTGATGAATTGTCTTTAACATCACCGAATTCAACTACCCCTCTCATGTGAGATACGCGAGTGGTTGTTCTTACAATTACTGGAATGCCGAATTGTTCAGATAAATCAAATGCATATTTAACCATGTCTTTAACTTCCTGGCAGTTGGACGGTTCCAAAACCGGAACGTTGGCCAGTCTTGCATAATTACGGGTGTCCTGCTCATTTTGTGATGAGAAAAGTGAAGGGTCATCTGCAGACAATATTACCATTCCACCCCTAACGCCGGAATATGCGGTTGTCATAAATGAGTCGCTGGCCACATTCATACCGACATGCTTCATAAAAGTAAATGAACGTAACCCGGAAGCGGCTGCAGTAGCCGCGACTTCCATAGCCACTTTTTCATTTGTGGAGAATTCAAAATAAATATTGGCATCTTTAGCCAATACAGATAATACGTTTCCAATTTCTGATGATGGAGTTCCAGGATAAGTCGCTGCAATAGAAACCCCTGCCTCTATCACTCCTCTAACAGCCGCTTCGTTACCAAGCAAAAACTGTTTTTCGCCTTGAACTCCTGTAACTAATTCTTTTAAATTCATTATGTTTTCCTCAAAATAATAATTAATACAATATATTATATAATAGTTTGATGTATAAATATTATATTATAATATTTTATAAGCTTTTATAAATTGGAGGGAAATGATGATTAAGGTTTATGTTTCAAGGTTTGATAGTGAAATGGACACAGAACCCCATTTGGAATGTTATGAAATCGAGAAAACACATCACATGAAAGTGCTGGATGCTCTTCAAGCCATTAACAGGAAATATGATGCTGACATTAGTTTTAGAAGCTCATGTAGAGCAGGTCAATGCGGGTCTTGCGGCATATTGTTTAACGGAAACGGAGCTCTTGCATGCCAAAAAGAAATCAAGGACGGGGCAATAATCGAACCTCTTAATTTTCCTGTCATAAAAGATTTGATTGTGGACAAATCAAGTATCGAAGCCAAGGTAAAAGATTTAGAATTATCCCTTCAATGCGACCACAAATGCAGCGAACTCGACACTTCAATTACAAAAGAGGATACAAAAGACACCAAAAAAGTTAGAAGCTGTATTGAATGTTATTCATGTCTTTCAACATGTCCTGTTGTCAATATAGCCACCGAAGAATTTGGCGGACCTTACCTGATGAGATATATCGACAAGTTTGAAACCGATCCGAGAGACAATTTTGACAGATTAAAAGAAGCTTTGGATGAAGGCTTATACAACTGTACAAGCTGCGGAAAATGTCTGGCGGTCTGTCCTAAAAACATAAACACATTTGGTGATGCAATTGAAAAAATGAGAGCAATTGCCGTTGCAAATGGTTCCGGACCGCTTCCGGAACATGTGGCCTTTAAAGAAAATATAATGGAAAGCGGAAGGTCCATCAAAACTGATAAAACTTCATTTATCGAAGAGGCTGATAATTATACCGGATCTAAAGTCGCATTCTTTACCGGATGTATGGTTGACTATAAATTCCCTGAAATCGGACATATGTTAGTTGACGTGTTGAAGAAAAATGGAATTGACCTTGATGTTCCGGAAGGTCAGGTATGCTGCGGTTCTCCGCTTTTAAGAACCGGGCAAACTGACATAGTGCAGGAACTTGTCGATAAGAATAAGGAAGTCTTCAAAGATTACGATACGGTAATTACAGTCTGTTCAGGCTGCGGATCTACTTTAAAAAATAATCATCCCGAATTCGGTTCCGAATTAAATGTGATGGACGTTAGTGAATTTTTAGTAGACAAACTCGATGCAAGTAAAATGAATGAAGTGAATATGAAAGTGACTTATCATGACCCATGTCATTTGGGAAGAGGACAGGGCATTAAAGATGCGCCAAGAGACATTATTGAAATGATTCCTGGTGTTGAGTTTGTGGAAATGGAATACCCTTGCCAATGTTGCGGAGCCGGCGGTGGAATAAAATCCGGAAAACCTGAAATTGCACTTGATTTGTCAAAATCAAAGGCTGAAATGATAAAGGAAACAGGTGCTGAAGCAGTCATTACAATATGTCCGTTTTGTGAGCTGAACCTGCAGGATGGTTTGAATGCAATAGGCTGTGAAAATGTTAAATCCATGCACATTCTTGAATTATTAAAAAAAGCTTATGAATAATTTAATTTGGAGTTGATTAAGATAGGAGACGCTGCTGTAAGTGAAGAAAAAGTGGTGGACACTACTGCATTATCTTCACCCAAAGAAGAAGAAAGCTCAAAATCAGAGAAAAAATCAACTTCTACAAAAAAATCAAAACCTAAAACTCAATCCAGAGGAACAGGCAGGGTGAAATTAACCCGCGAAAATGAAGAAAATGAAATAAATCACTTTAAAGAAAACATTTATATTGTATTTGTGGAGTGTGAAACTCCAGGAAATATCGGTTTTCTTGCAAGAACAATGGCAAACTTCGGATTGAAAAATTTAATACTTATAAATCCTCCAAAATTGACTAATGAGGCATACTATCAGGCAACACATGGAAAATACATTGTTGAAAATGCAAAAATATTTAAAACTTTGGATGAATTCTATCAATCACAGAGAATTGACTTCAAAGTCGCCTCAACAGGCATGGCCGGAGGAAGTTATAACCTATCCCGAATTCCCATCAGGCCGGAAGAGCTTGGGAAATCATTGAATGCTTCAAATAAAATAGCGATTCTATTTGGAAGAGAAGGAAATGGGCTTACAAATAAGGAAATTGGAGACTGCGATATCTGCGTTTCCATTCCAACAGATCCGACTTATCCAATAATGAATATATCTCATGCAGCTGCAATCATATTCTATGAACTGTTTAAAAACAAGCATGACTATGATGTTGAAGGATTACAAGAAAGCAGCGGTTTGGAAAAGGAATATCTATTAAAGGATATGCGCGACTTGATTGATAGTTTGGACATTCCCGACCACAAAAAGAAAAACGGTTTAAAATCATTTAAAAATATTATCAATAGAGCTTTTATTACCGGTAGAGAAGCACATACCTTGAAAGGCATATTAAGACGACTGAAAAATAAGCTAGGTGAAGAATGAGGAGAATTAGATTTGTTGACATCAGCATTTTTGTCCTGAAATACATCTTCAATTGGAGATTTTGGATAGCTGAAATAACAAAAAAATCAAAGACATACAGAAAAATAATTGACAAGATGCTGTTTGAAGATGATGAAATTGTTGTTATTCCAAATACTATCAATGTCAACAAGAAAATCGAATCTGAAGGTTCCGAATTTCTGCCAACAGACATCATTAAAGAAGTAATCAGTCGCTGCGACGATATTGTAATTATGAACAGCTGCCTTTGCAGGTCTTCAAATAACTGTAAAGATTATCCTCAGGATATAGGCTGCATATTCCTCGGACCGACAAGTAAAAAGATTCCGTCACATATCGGTAAAAAGGCAACCGTTGAAGAAGCGCTTGCACATGTAGATAAAGCAGATGCAGCCGGTTTAAGCCATATAATCGGCAGAAATAAAATTGATACTGTTTGGATGAATGTAAAGCCGGGGGAAGGTCTTTTAACCATTTGCCATTGCTGCCCATGCTGCTGTTTGTGGAAGGTTTATCCGAATCTGGATGACAGCATAAGCGACAAACTGGAAAGATTAGACGGCGTTAAAGTGAAATTACATGAAGACAATTGCAAAAAATGCAAAAAATGCCTTGATAATGTCTGCATGTTTAAAGCAATTGATATGAAAGACGGCAAAATAACCATTGACACTGACATCTGCAAAGGATGCGGATTATGTGCAAATACATGTAAATTCGATGCAATTACCGTTGAATACAACGATGCCACCATTGACAATGTGGTCAATAGAATTGACAATTTATTTGAAAAAGAATTATAATACTTATTAAAACATTTGTGTGAAAATATGGCAATTTTGAGTGATAAAACTATAAAAGAATACTTAAAAGATGGAAAAATAGGTATTGAACCTATACAGGATGAAAAACAAATACAGCCATCTTCTGTTGACATGAGATTGGGAGATGAATTTAAAGTATTTAAAGTAATCAGAAAACCTTACATCGATCCGAAAGATAAAGATGATATCGCATCCTATATGGAATCAACCACCGTTAAAAAAGGCGAAGCATTCATAATTCATCCAAATGAATTTGCACTTGCCACAACCTTGGAATACGTCAAATTACCTGATGATTTGGTGGCTAGAGTTGAAGGCCGTTCAAGTATGGGTCGTTTAGGTGTTACAATGCACGTTACAGCAGGTTTTATCGATCCGGGTTTTGAAGGAAAGATTACTTTGGAAATTTCAAACATCGGTGCAATGCCTGTTGCACTCTATCCAGGTCAAAGAGTATGTCAAATTGTATTTGAAACCATGACAACACCTGCAGAAGTGCCATATGGACATCCCAACAGAAATAGTAAATATATGGGACAAACCAGTCCTGAAAGCAGTAGAGTTAAATTAGATTATGAATTAAAGAAAGAATAGGAGCAGATTTTTATGAATCATGATAAAATGACTAATATCAGTGCAAAAAGAGGATTTTTATGGCCGTCTTTTGAAATTTATTCAGGAGTATCCGGATTTACCGATTACGGCCCTCTTGGAGCAAGCTTGAAAAACAACATTATGCAGAAATGGAGAAAACAGTATGTCTCAGGTGAAGGATTTTATGAAATAGAAGGCCCTACCGTAATGCCTAAAGAAGTCCTGAAAGCATCAGGGCATGTTGATAACTTCACAGACCCAATGTGCAAATGTGAAAAATGTGGGGAAGTGTTCAGAGCAGACCACATTATTGAAGAAGTGATTGGAGAAGATGTGGAAAGCCTTGAAAACGAGGAGCTTGACCAAATCGTAATCGACAACAGTATTGCATGTCCCGAGTGTGGCGGAAAACTGTCCAACATCTGGAATTATAACCTGATGTTTAAAACAGAAATCGGTGCTAAAGGGGACAAAGTAGGTTATATGAGACCTGAAACCGCTCAAGGCATATTCATTTTGTTTAAACGTTTGGAAAGATTCTTCAGAGGAAAACTTCCTTTTGGAGTGGTTCAGCTTGGAAAGGCATACAGAAATGAAATTTCTCCAAGACAGGGAGTTATCAGACTCAGGGAATTCACACAGGCGGAAGCTGAAATATTTTTAAATCCTAAAGATAAAACCCATCCAAAATTCGCACAAATTGAAAATGAAGTTTTACGCTTGAATTCACAGGAAGTTCAGGAAAATGATTTGGAACCTTTGGAAATCACCGCCCGCGAAGCTCTGGAAAAAGGCATTGTAGCTAATGAAATGCTTATCTACCAACTGTACCTGGCACGCAAATTCCTAACAGAAATTGGAATTCCTGAAGATGTTTTAAGATTCAGACAACACCTTGCCGGAGAAATGGCCCATTATGCTCTCGACTGCTGGGATGTTGAAGTGAATACCGACAAATACGGATGGGTCGAAATTATCGGAATTGCAGACAGAGGTGACTATGACCTTTCTTCACACTCCCAGTACAGTAATGATGATTTAAATGTATTCATAGAATACGATGAACCTAAAAAAGTACAAAAAACAGTTGTAAAACCAAACTTATCCAAATTCGGACCAATATTTAAAGGAGATTCTCCTAAAGTAAAACAGGCCATTGAAGATGCCAATCCTGAAGACATCAAAGCCGCTCTTGAAAGCGACGGCAAATTCACTGTTGAATTGGACAAGGTTTATGAAGTTGATGAGGAACTGCTTATCTTTGAAGATGTGGAAGAGGAAATTACCGGTGAAAAAGTCATTCCGCATGTAATTGAACCTTCATTCGGTATTGACCGTATACTTTATTCCGTTTTACTGCATTCATTTACTGAAACAGAAGAAAAAGATTACTTCAAATTTGCAAAATCCGTGGCCCCGGTTCAAATCGGAGTGTTCCCTCTTGTGAATAAAGAAGGCCCTCGTGAAATCGCTCAGGAGCTAACTGAAAACTTGAGAATGGCAGGATTCAGAGTGGAATATGATGCTGCCGGAACAATAGGCAGAAGATATGCCAGAGCCGATGAGATAGGTATCCCTCTTGCCGTAACCGTTGACTTCGACACACTTGAAGACAATCAGGTAACTGTTAGGGACAGGGACACAGAAGCTCAGGAAAGGATCGCTATCGATGAGCTAACTGACTATCTGGAAAAATATTATAAATGAGTATTAAACTCATTTATTCTCCTTTTTAAAATTTTTAAAAAGATTATATGCCCATTTAATGGAATCCCTATTTTTAGAAATCAGCAGTCTGTTCTGATCAAAATTGCCGTCATCTTTAAACAAACCCAGTATCATTGCATTATCCGTTACAATCAACAGGAAGTTAATGTCTTTTTTAAATGAGTAAATCATTTTTACATCCGACTTTTTTTCAAAAACATGCAGAATGTTTTGAGAAACAATAGCCTCCACGCTTTTCTTATCCAGGACAAGTTTATTGAG
The DNA here is from genome assembly GCA_902789505.1 of uncultured Methanobrevibacter sp. Taxonomy (GTDB): domain Archaea; phylum Methanobacteriota; class Methanobacteria; order Methanobacteriales; family Methanobacteriaceae; genus Methanocatella. The sequence continues at coordinate 40,410 of CADAOO010000003.1, forward strand.
TTGTTCATTGAAGTTTTCATAGTAAAACGGCAGAATACATTTCACACAGCCCGCCTCGGCCAGGGCATTTTCAATATAGTTATAAGTCCTATATGCATCAACATCACCTGACTCAATCAGGCTTGCCTGGCCTAAAAGATATAACTCGGCAATTGAAGAATTGGGAATCATGTCAACCAAATGCTTGTCCAGTATATTGAAAAATTTGGATATCACTTCCATAATCTCATTTAGCTCCAGAATATTTTCAATTTCAATTTTCATAGAATTTGACAAGTAATATTTGCTGGATTCCCTGTAAACAAAGTCTTTTAATTCCAAATTATGCATAGTGCTTGATACAGAACTGTAACTCAAACCAGTGCTCTCTGTTAATTCCTTCATATTTTTGGGGCATTCATATAAAGCGGCCAATATTTTTAACCTTGATATGGAGTTTGTTATGTATTTTACTTCTTTTGAAATAGATTCGTAGTCCTTTAAATAATTGTTGTTTTCATCCACGGTAAACCACCTAATAGTATTACTTACATTAAAATTAGTATTACAAAAAATATAAAATCTCTTGAAGTGAACAGATGCAGAAAGTAACACTTGCAAAAACTATAAAAGCAAAATAATTTGACATATATTTTTTTAAAGAAGAATAAACAAACCTAATAATAACTAAAAATACAAAAGGAGGATAAATATGATTGATACACATATGCATGCAGATTCAAGAAGTGGAGAGGATTTTGGGGAAATGTATCTTGCAGGAATCAATACTGCAATAACATGCAGTTTTTACCCTTTCAGAATAGAACATGAAATGATTCTTTTAAACCATCTGAACAGAATTTTGAAACTTGATACAGCAAGAGCCAAAGAGCACGGCCTTGATTTGAAAGTGGCATTAGGAATCCATCCGGCAAATGCAAACATCAATCCGGACACAATCTTTGAGAATTTATACAAATGGATTGAAACCAAAGCAATTGTCGCCATCGGCGAAATCGGTCTTGAAGATCTGACAGAAAACGAAATAGACATATTCAAAAGGCAACTGGACATCGCCGATGAGACAAACTCAAAGGTAATTATCCACACCCCTAGAAAAAACAAAAGGGAAGTTCTAAAGGAAATCATGAATATCGTTCCGAACCATTTAGATGAATCCCAAGCCGTCATTGACCACATTAATCCGAATGTTATCCAAGACGTAATCGACACGGATTACATGCTCGGGCTGACAGTCCAGCCTCAAAAAATGGAAAAGGAAGAAGCAATAGCCATTTTAGATGAGTACGGATTTGACAAGTTTCTATTGAATAGCGATATAAGCAACAAGCCATCCGATCCCCTTTCCGTTGCCAAAACAATTCGTGAACTTCAAAGACTCGGATACAGGGAAAGTGAAATTAATAAAGTATCCCACGAAAACGCTGAAAAATTCTTCAACTTGAACACAGTTTAAATACCATTAATGACTACTAATTATTATGGACAACAACAGGACAATTATTATACTTTTAGTGGTCATTATTGCTATTTTACTTCTTCTGATTGGAACTGTCGTTTTTCCATCATTAAACAAGGAGGATACAAAATTAGAAATAATCAGTTTGGATTCCCTTAATGATGGAGATAATTTGACCGTCCAGCTAACGGACCGCAACAATAGTTCGCTTTCAGGAAAATCTATTAAGATTTCATTAACCGGTCAAAATAACACTCAAGAATATACTGTCAAAACAGACTCAAACGGAATAGCTACACTTGCACTTTCTGAAGATAACGTTGGAAAATATAATGTAACATGCATATTTGAAGGTGACGATACCTACAAGAAAAGTTCTGATTCAAAAGAAATTAACATCGAAAAGAGCGTTGCACAGGCAACACAATCAACAAGCGCCGAAAATCCAATTGAAGCCAACAGACCAAAAAATAACCCTAATTATAAAGGTTACACACCAAACCATGAAAGCGAAGTAATCAACGGCTGGAACCCTGCGGAACACGAAACCTATCGTGAACGCCTGAGCGACGGAACCGTGAGAATCCACTACGATGATCACTACTTTAGAATTGTTGACGAAAACGGATATGTCATAACTTACGGTTTTGGAGGTTGAAGCACACCAATTTGGAAATACTAAGATTCAATATTTTTCCACAAATGGAATAATCAAGTATTTTCCAGAATACATATCCTTTTTATTTTTTAAAAACATAATAATATCAATGATTGAAAAAATACCAATCCCCATTTGCGGACTAATTCTTGCACTGCTTTCCCTTGGAAACCTTTTAAATGACACTCATCCTTATTTAAAAGTGATTTGCGGATTGACCGCAGGAATTTTTCTTATTTTAATCCTGTCCAAACTGGTTTTATACCCTGAAAACATTAGGAAAGATTTCAAAAACCCCATTATCGTGAGCAATTCAGGTACTTTTTCCATGAGTTTAATGATTTTATCTACATATCTCTCATCATTTATACCTAATATTGCATATGGTGTTTGGATATTGGGAGTAGGCCTTCATATTTTACTGATAATTTACTTTACCCATCATTTCATTATACGTAACTTTGATATTTTAACAGTCTATCCAAGCTACTGGATAGTCTATATCGGAATCACCATGGGAGCAATAACCGCGCATGCACATGGTCTTGATGAAATCGGATTTGTTTTCTTTCTGATCGGATTTGCTGCAATGATTATAACATTACCACTCGTAATCTACCGATACCTTAAATACAGCAGCATTCCCGATGCGAATAAGCCCCTGATATGTATTTTCACCGCCGTTTTGAGCATACTGATTGTAGGATATCTCAACTCATATAACACAATATCAATTGAATTTTTAGAAGTAATGTATTTATTCGCATGCATATTTTACATATTTGCACTGGCGAAATTTATAGAATACAGAAATCTTGATTTTTATCCTAGCTTTTCAGCATTCACATTCCCATTTGTAATCAGCGGACTTGCCACAAGGGGAGTGATTTCAAAAATAGGTTCAGATATCATCTTAAGCGGTGTTTTAACTTTTCAGACAATTATAGCGACGGCTGCAGTATTATATGTTATGGTAAAATATATAAAATTTTTAAGTAGAAATGAGTCTACTTAACTTTTTTTAATTAATTTGACCTTTTTAGGAGAAAGGATAATCAAATTTCTTTCATCACAACGTGAAAGCAATAATGCTTGAGTATCATATCTTTCTCTCAATAGCTTAACTTTTTCACCGGCCAATTTGAAATTGGCAGGGCTTTCTCTTTCTAAAAAAGATAAATCTACAATTACCGGATTTTTCTCTTCAAGAATCTGGTCAATTACATAGTTAACATCATCAATTGATTTTGGCCGGATTAGAACAATTTCATAAAAGGACTGTTCCGGAACAATCACATAATCATCATAGTCATCGTAAATCGGTGTTGGCCTTGGCATTGATTCCGGATTGGGATTCTGATTGGGAGTGCTTTGAGGATTAACATCTCTGTTTTGAGATTCCTGGCGCGGAGTATAAGTTTCTGGACCGTTTCTTAAATTATTGATTTCCCTTTTAAACTCATCACCCAGTCCCTGTATAATATTTGAAAAACTGCCTTCACCGGCATCCTTCTTGTCGGATTGTGTTTCTTCAAAACCTAAACTTCTTTTTAATGAATCTGTAAAGCCCATTTAAATTACTCCTCTAAAAATTCGATTATGGCATCTAGCAATTTATCTGCACCGTTATTATAAACGTCTTCAGCAGGCAATCCGAATTCTGATTCAAAAGACTGGAGTGTCATATCATCATCTGCATTCTTAAGATTGATTGACAGACCGACAACTTTTGTAGGTTCAATCGCTTCAATTGCCTTTATTTCTTCAGTAATGCCTTTCGGTTCTCTGTAAGGGTGATTTGGCCTGTGTCCGACAATAACTGCATCAGGAGCACATCCAATTAAAATAGCTGCAGACAAACCCCTTGGATGAGGGTTTCCATCTTCTGTCAAGCTGGATTGGCCTTCAACAAAAATAATATCTGGCTTTTTGTTGTCTTCCACATATTTAATGGCGGACAATACTGCTGCAGGAACATCCATAGCGGACAAGCTTCCTGCCCTGAAGTTAAAATCAGTCGGTTCTTCCAAACCCATTTCATCAGTTGAAATAATTGCAGGAGTCAAGCCTCTTTCCATAGAGGCAATCCCTAATTTTTTGGTTGTTGTTCTTTTACCGCATTCCTGAGAAGTTCCTCCAACAAAAATCACCGGAGCATTAGGAACATATGATATTTTCGGCAAGACTTCACATGACTTTTCAGGAGCTATGCCTGATATCATCTCAACAACATCTAATCTTGGACCTATTTCCTTAATAACAACATTTTTTGCATCTGCAAATTTCTTCAATGATAAATTTTCGCTGACTGATAATGATCTGAATGAAGTGATGACATTCAATCCTGCATCAATAGCCTGAACTGCATATTTCAGTGCAGCCCCTTCAGCACCAATAGGCAACATGATGACAAGTGATTTGGCCTCAGGTGCAGCTTCCAAACACTCTTCTAAACTGCCTGCAACTGTATGACCACAAAAATCCTTTCCCTGTTTATTAACATTATCATCAATGAATCCTACGGCTTCAACACCTTCAAAATTGGAGAATTTTTCTCCACCTCCACCGCAACCAACTACAATGAATGGATTTAAGTCTTGAATTTCTTTAACTGATTTTACTGAATACAACAATTTCACCCCTATAACTTATAATTTATAATTATCCCTGTAATCTATTATCCTACCATTTTTGAAAAAAATCATAAAAATAATATTATATTATTAAATATAATTTTTCATATTAATAAATGTAAATGTTTATAGAAGAATAATTAATAAATATATTATTAATCAAAAAAATCAAAAGGAGAATATTTGCATGAGAAAACCTTATGTTATTTTAATTGGAAGTGCATCAGGGATTGGAAAATCAACAATAGCTGCTGAACTAGCCAAACAACTGCATATTAAACATTTGATTGAAAGTGACTTCATTAGAGCTGTAGTACGTGGCATTATTGGTAAGGAATATGCTCCAGCACTTCATAGCTCCTCTTATGATGCATATAAACACTTGAGAAATAAGAGCCGTTATGAAGATTATAATGAATTGGTATCTTCAGGGTTTGACGAACATGCATCATATGTAATTCCCGCTCTGGAAAAAATAATTCAAAGGGCAATCACAGATTATGATGATATTATAATTGAAGGGGTTCATCTGGTTCCCGGATTAATTGACACAGACCAGTTCAGGGAATATGCCAACATATATTTCTTCATATTAAGTTCCGATGAAGAGTCCCACAAGGAAAGGTTTGTCAAAAGGGCAATTCAAATCCAAAGGGGTGGAAAGCAACTGGATTTCTTTAAAGAAAATCGTATTATCCACAACCACCTTTTAAGGCAGGCCGAAAAGAATGATGTTGATGTAATTAAAGCTGAAAGCATTGACAAAACCCTGGACAGTATTTTGGCAATTATCAACAAATCCTGCACAACAATCAAATTAATCAACACCGTTGATGAGGTGGCGGATGTCATAAACATCATAATCACTCAAAACAACGGGTCTCTTGAAAAGGTATCATACAACATTCCCGGCTTTAAAGAGCCCTTGATTAGAAATATTAATGTCAGTGACGTTGCCTCAGCCGAGAAATTTCTAAATAAAATCAATGACGATGAAGACAAAAAAGAATATCTGAGCAAATTATATGATCTGTCAGATTACCGGAACACCACCATATGTGCTTCAAACCGGGAAAGATTAGATAAAATAATTGATGAATTGAATGAAAAAGGATATGTTTTAAATGAGTGAAAAAGAATTAGGCGAAATGATTATTAAATGTCCTGCATGCGGAATCGAAGGGGTTGCCAAATCAATAATGAAAGAGCTTGAAATACCTCATTTTGGTAAGGTTTTAGAAACAACACTCCTATGTCCATCCTGCGGATTCAGACACAGTGATGTTATTGCACTTGAACAGAACGACCCTGCAAAATACGTTTTGGAAATAAATAAAAACAATTTATCCATCAGAGTAGTCAGGTCACAGTCAGCAACGGTCATAATACCTGAAGTCGGCGTTAAAGTAGAGCCCGGACCAAAATCCGAAGGGTATGTGACAAATGTTGAAGGTGTACTGACACGTTTTGAAAGTGCAGTTAAAAAAGCCTTGAATTTATTCGATGACGACGAGTCACAAGCTAATGCAAAAAAGACATTGGCACAAATTCAAGAGCTTAAAAAAGGAAACGGCACTGCAACATTAATAATTCTCGATCCGTTTGGACAAAGCAACATCGTCAGCGAAAAAGTAGAAATACTTGAAATTCCGGAAGATGAATTGCGTGAACTGAAAACAGGATTCAGCAATCTTGACAATTAAAAAGAGAAATGCCAAAACATTTATTGTCATTATGTTTGCATATAGCTGAATCTAATTAATTTTTAGTAAATGTAATGATATTTTTTGTCGTGAAAATGATGACAAAAAAATTTTTATAATATTTTGTCAAGAGATATACTTCATGGCAAGGCAGGTCAATATCAATAAAGATGTTCCCATCTCTGAAATTCGTAAGGTTAAAAGGGATTTGCAAAAATTTGTTGATTTATATGAAAAAATTACATTTATTGAGGAAATTTACTGTGACAATAGTGTAAAATCTGCCATGGAAAAAAGAGGAAAAACAGCACAAACCGGTTATAAATGGGTTAAAGACTGGAATGAAAAAATTGTCTGACCTTCAATTTAAAGTTTTAAGAGAAAATATTATCTCAAAAGGACTATCTAGCATTCAAGAAGTTAAAATAGAGATAAAAAACGAGTTTGGAGTTGTTTATTCTGAAAGACATCTCAGACGTCTTATTTTTGATTTGGGTCTTGAAGACCTGATTATTTCAAATCACATCAAATAATTTTAAATATGATTTTTTTTGTCCGTTTTCTTTTTTCAAACCATATTCATTTAACCATATTACAATTGGAGTGTAATTTTTGCACAAAAAAATTTTTTAAATTGTATAATGTTCATTTTTAATATATTTTTTTAAAAATTATTTATATAAATTAATTTTATATATTCTTTTTAATATAATTTATTTTAATAATTATTAGAGTGTATATTATGAATGTTAAATTTGATAGAGGAATGTCAACATTACTTGTTTTCATTATCGCAGCAGCTATTTTAAGTGCTGCGCAAAGTGTGGTAACAACAGGTATTGCAGGAATTATGGCGGACTTTCATGTTTCTTCGACTACTGCCCAATGGATTTATTCTTCATTCCTGTTAGTTTTAGGAGTTATGATACCATTATCCGCTTATATCACTCGTCGTTTTAAAGTTAAAACAATCCTATTGTTTTCTTTGACCTTGTTTTTAGTTGGATCTTTATTGGCATATGTATCCCAGAATATTTTTGTATTAATCATAGCCAGAGTCATACAGGCTATCGGTTCTGGAATTTTACTTCCTATCACTCAAATCGTGCTTTTAAAGGTTATTCCCGAGGAAAAATGGCAGGTTTATATGGGTTTATTTGGTTTCATAATCGGAATTGCCCCTGCGCTAGCTCCAACTGCAGGAGGAATGATTATTGATTATGTTGGATGGAGATCCATATTTTTAATCTTTGCAGGTGTGATATTTGTTTTAATATTGATTGCATCAGTTGTTGTTAAATTGGAATTTGAAACCGGAGAATATCCATTGGATATTTTGTCCTTAATCTTATGTGTTTTGGCATGTGTTGGAATAATGCTTGGATTTTCAAACATTGCAGGATATGGATTTGATTTGGTTTATGTGATTTTACCGATTGTTATAGGTACATTAAGTTTAATAATATTTGTACGTCGTCAATTTGGCATTAAAACACCATTGCTAGATTTGCATGCTTTAAAAAATAAATATTTCTTTTTTGGAACATTATTTTCAGCACTGCTCTATTTCACAATGTGTGGATTGAATGTTATAATGCCCCTGTTTGTTCAAACCGTCACTTCCCACAATGCAACAACTTCCGGTTTAATTCTGCTTCCCGCAACTCTTGTCATGATTGTGTTTAATTTTATAGGGCCTTTACTGGCCAATAAAATTGGTGTTAGAAAAGTATTGATTCTGTCATGTCTATTTTCAATTGTTGGCTATCTGATAATGATGACCTATGATCCAAACACAACTGTTGAATATATGATTGCTACTCAAATAATAAGAGCTATCGGTGCAGGTTTGGGTTTGATGCCTGCTGTAACATGGACCATTGCTGTTGTATCGGGTGATGTGGAAGATGCGACAGCTATCAACAATACCGTAAGACAGATTATCGGAGCGATAGGATCTGCTGTTGCTGTGGTGTTAATGACTGTTTTTGCAGGAGGAACACTGGCTCATAATCGTGTTTCAGTAACTGCATTTGGACAGACTTCATTAATCATGGCTATTTTGGCAGTTATCTCTTTAGTGATTGTAATATTATATATCAAAGATGAAATTCATGATTTAATGTAATTTCGTCTTATTCTTATTTTTTAATATGGAAAAAAAGTTAATTGACTTGATTTAAAAAAAA
>CADAOO010000004.1 GCA_902789505.1 uncultured Methanobrevibacter sp.
AAAGAACCAAAAATTACATGATTCAGATTCTCCCTTGCTGATTGGTGATGTTAAAGAAAGTGATGTTGTATATGAAGTTAATGAACCCAGCTATATTGAAACTTATGAAAAAGTCGTACCACTTACACGTACTTTTCAATCAACTTTGTTATAAAATTTATTGGACATTGTTATTTAATGTTTTGGAAAAATGTTCACGAGAGTTAATTTAAATAGCTATTTAATAATTGTTACAATTAGTTATTCAATATAATAAAAATTAAGAATTATATTGAACATGACAATTGTTGTAATGAAAATAAAATAAAAAACCCAAAATCATTAAGTTGATGGGTATGTGTTGATGATAATTTCACATTATATAAATCTATAAACTAACATAAGTTATTAACAACATATTATAACTGAGTGATTTCAATGAAAATTATATCCTGGAATGTTAATGGAATAAAATCAACATATCAAAGTGGGGATTTACAAGAACTTGTTAAAAATGAAAACCCTGATATTTTATGTATTCAAGAAATTAAAACGGTTGAAGTTCCTACTCTTGATGGGTATGTACTTTATAGTTTTCCATGTTCTAAAAGGTCAAATATGTATGGTACAGCTATTTATTCCAAATTAGAACCGATTTCTGTTAATAAAGGAATTAATGATGAAGAGTTTGATTCAGAAGGAAGAGTAATTAATTTGGAATTTGAAAGCTTTAACTTGTTTGATGTTTATGTTCCGTCAGGTGCTAAGGATAAGGAACATCTAAATCGTAAATATAGGTTTTATGATGAATTCACAAAACTTTTTAAGAAATCTAAAAAGCCGGTTATTGTCTGCGGTGACTTCAATAGGATAGCAGCAGAAATTGACGCTAAAAGACCTGAACTTATGAAAAACAAATCCGGATTCATGCCTGAAGAACAGGAATGGTTTAGGGAAATTTTAAATGATTATGTTGATGCTTTCCGTGAATTCCATTCTGAAGGAGATAATTATTCTTGGTGGGCAAATAAAAACTTAAGAGCTGAAAATAAAGGTTTAAGATTAGATTACTTCTTAGTTTCTAAATCTATCAGGAAAACTCTAAATGATTCCTACATATTAAAAGATCAATTAGGTTCTGATCATGTGCCGATTGTTTTAGATTTAAATTACTGTCAAGTATGTGGCACTTTGAATAAACATGGTAATGAGTTCTGTGATTCCTGTGGAATTAAATTATCAATTGATAATGATGAAGAAGAAGTTGCTCATGAGGATAAATTGAAAATTCCTAAAGATAAAATAATATTATTAGATTTGAATTATACCTTAATAGCTAACTCAAAAGAAATTTGGAATTATCCGCTTGAGAAGAAAATCAAATCACAAAAGTATGAATTGGATTTAATCGAATTAATTAAAGACAATTATGTTATTCTAATTACTGCAAGCCCATATAAACGTTCTCATAAAATTTTAAGAGACATTAAAGAAAAAACTGGTTTTGAACCTGACGAATCTTACTGGAACTTTGGAGGCCAACCTCCACAAGTCAAAAAATACTGGATGGAAAACGAAGTCATACCACAACATGGTGATGATGTAGATAAATACTTAGCTATTGAATCTAATCCTGCAACTAGAAGAATGTATAAGAAGTTAGGAATTGAAGCAAGACCTAAAGGCGATTTTATTTAAATCTTGAGATTAAATGATTCACGAACATATTTCTTTAGAAATTTAAATAACATAATCTATAAAAAAATTTTGAAGAGGGTAACAATATGAAGTTATGTCCAAAATGTGGAGCTGAGTTAACTCCAGTAATTGGAGGTTACTTGTGTCATGAATGTGGTGGAGGAATGTTTAGTGAAGATGAAGTTATAATTGCTACATGCCCTACATGTAATAATGAATTGGGAGAGTTAGGTGATGACTACTATTGTTTTACATGCAGTATGTCTGTACGTAAAGAGGATGCAATTCACAGTAAAAATATAAGCTCTGATGATGATTACAATTTTGAAGAATCAGATTATGATTTTGGAGAACCTGATTATGATTCTATGATTGATAATGGGGAAAATATTTGTTTAAATTGTACTTATTGGAGTGTTAGTCCGTATGGTGCCGCTCATGGAATGATTTGCCGCAGAGGCAATTCAACATCAGGTCCGGGTGATTCTTGTAGTAGTTTTGTTCAATCCCATTATTTTGCTAGTTATGGCAATGAAGGCCAATACCAATTTGATGAAACAAGGAGAAATACTGTAAATAAATTATATCATTGGAGAAATACTAGGTAATTTATTTTTTAATCATTAATAGCTATGATACTTAAAGATTAGACAAATATCATAGTTAAAATCAAACGGTTGATATTTAGTTGCTAAATCATTAGCTCTAAAATAATCCCAAGATTCATCATAAGTATTTGAATATTTAAAATGTATTGGGTCAATATATGCAGTTACATTTACATAAACACAATTATTTTCAATACGTGAAAAAGACAAATAAGATTCTGGAAAATCTTCTAATTGATGTAATTTTTTTTCCAATATTCTAATGTACATTTCTGTTTTTATATCTAAATTCTCTTTCTCAGAATTTTGGGGTTCATCAAAGTTTTCCATTAGAGAATTTAATGCTATTTCACGTATGTACTCATTTTCATAATTATATGCAATTTCTGCTATAAAAGATTTATCTTTAATTTTAGGAATAATATGTATCTTATTTTGGTGAGAAGATTCTTCAAATAATTGTTTTAAGATAGATTCATCGTCAATATTATTAAGCGCGTATTTATGAATAACTGAATCATTATAATAGTCATTTCCAAGGATTATGGTTAATAATAATTCTACAGACTTGCATTTCTCTAAAGCGCATAATCTCACATAATCATTTTCATCATTCATGAAAATATATTCCAAAATATTTTTATCATTAATTTTTTCGATAGATGCTGCACGGAACTGATAAAACTCAGATTCAAATGCGATTTGTTGAAATGAAGATGAATTCGTGATTTTTTGAAATGCTTTATAACAAATCTTAAAAAAAGGGTTATGACAAACAATTTTTGTTAAAACTTCTTGATTACTGATTCTATCAACAATATAATCACAGGTTTCAGATTCAGGAAACTTATAACCTATATCTGTTAAAATTTGTTCATCATTAATGTTAATAACTGCTTCTTGAAATATTTTGTCACTACTAGTATTAAATGCAATTTCTGCAAGAACATATTCGGACTTAATTTTTTTTATAGCTTCAAGATGCCCACTTTTTGCAAGGTCTATAAATAATAATTGATTATCAGTGGAGTTGGCATTAATTTTAGCAAGAGCTGCAGTGCGAACTCTTTTATCTAAATCTTCATTAGCCAATCTATTAAAAAGTTCCTGATTTTCTTCAGAATCTTCATCAATATATTTTATTGCTTTTACACGATAGTCTCTATAATATCTTGGGTTTGTAAGTTCAATTAATATCTCTTGATCAACAGTTTCATTAATTGCTTCCAAAACTAAACTTGCTTCATTATAATAACTATTTATAAATTTACGTGTTCTGTAAGCTATATCATTAGATTCTGTCATATTATCCTCTTCTAATCAAAGTAACCATCATCGGCATATCCAAATTCTTCGAAATCATCATAGTTTAAATCATCACCATCATCAAAATCATTTCCCCAATCCGGACTGTCTGACAAATCAGATCCACATTCTTCACATGTTGCTCTTGATGAATCATTTAAATGACCGCATACACTACATGTAATCATAATATGTCCTCCTTAAAGTTTATTTAAAATATAGAAACATTCCATAATTTATTTAAATTAAAAATGGGTTTCTATTATTGTATACTCGTTTATAGATATTGTAGATATTTGACAATGCTAAATTACAAATATATTCATCAACATTAGATATTTCATCAATTCTTTTAAAGAACATTTCATCAGAATCTGAAATCTCAAATGATTTAGAGATAATCTGAATAATTTTCTTTATTTCAAGTAAAATCATTTCAAATTCATCTACTTGATAAAGAGCATAAGCACAATTAAGTATTCTATTAATTTTATAATTTATATCATTTTCAATACTACTATTATTTTTTGCATCAGTTGAGAATTCCTTCAATAAATCATTTAAAGGAGTATCCTTAGATTCTTTGGAATCTATTAAAAACTCTTGAGCATCAATCGAAATATGTTTTCCGGTTCTTAAAAATTCTAAAAATTTAATAATTTCATCATCAACAATAATATCACTAAATGCAACAGGTTTTGTTAAATACAAACCATCTAATGTTTTAACACGAGTTAATGCCACATATAGTTGTCCTGAAGCAAAAATATTGCTTTTTAAATCAAGAATCATGGTTGGAAAAGTTTGGCCTTGAGATTTATGTATTGTAAAAGCGTAACCTAATTTTAAAGGATATTGCTTTACACTTTGAATAAATGGTTTTTTACGTTTTAAAATATGTTTATAAGGGTCATAAACCATTTCATATTTGTAATCTTTTGCGCTTCGTTCATTAAGACTTACAACAACAGTCCTTTTCTTTTTATCTTTTTCAAATTCTACTATAATAGTATCTTTATGGGTATCTTCATCTATTCCCTTATCTATTATGAATCCAAAATCTCCATTTTTAGCTCCGCCTCTTACAGAACCTGTAAACATAACATAAGCTCCTATTTTATATGTTAAAAGGGGATCGAATTTGGAAGGCATATCAATGGGATAATATACAGTAGTATCTAAATTTAAAGGTCGTCCATCGTAATCAAATTCTAAATAATCATTAGAATCTAATTCTTTAATTTTGAAATTAGCATTTGAAATGAATGTTTCGCCAGGAATTTTATCCAATTCTCTTTTATTAATTCTATTAGCTTCAGCATTGGAGGGGGTTATTGCTGTAATATTTTCAGGAATTTCGTCTTTAGGAACAACATGGGTATTAATTTGTTTTAATACTGGAAGTATTTTATTTACATTTGGAGGGTCACGAAACATGTCTAACATATTTTCCCAATCGGGATCGACTTTGTGTCTCTCAGAGATATTTAATTCATAAAATTTAATTTCTGAAAGATTATTTTGAATTACATGGCTATTAAAAAAGTAAACACCACCATATTCTCTTTTTAAATATTTGAAGGTGTCTTCTGATTCAACAACGGGAGGTAATTGGAATAAATCACCAACAAGTATCATTTTAATGCCTCCAAAAGGCAAATTATTTCCTAGTGCAGTAGAAAGAATTTTATGTATCATTTCTAATAAATCTACACGAACCATTGAAACCTCATCAATAACGATTATTCTTTTAAAATAAATTTTGCTTATAAAATTATCATTTTTAACATGATCATATTCTTTTGGATTTTGAAATCCTTCATCAATATCATCAAATTCGCCATAAAAGAAAGAATGTATTGTTTTCGCATCAGTTTCATAAACTTGTTTTGCTAAATTAGTTGGGCATAAAATTTCATCTACTCCCAATATTTTACGGAGTTCTTCTACCAAATATGATTTTCCGCTACCTGCTTTTCCTTGTATAAAAGTAATTGGTGCAAGACCTTCACACATTTCATCAGCAATTCTTTGTTGTTCCTCATTTAAGCTCATGTTGCTCATACCCTTAGATTTTTTCATTTTAGATGTATTCTGTTTTAAATTATTATTTTCGTATTTTATAGATTTTTTCTTATTATCTTGTTTCTTAGTAGGTGGTGTTGAGTTCTCCATTTTACTAATTCTGTTATAAGCATATTGACGAACCTCTTGGTAAATAAAACTATGCTCTATACTTCTTTTCAAATAATCTTTATCTGATATTCTGTCAATAGCTGCTTTTTGAATATCAGTATCATGAATTCGAGATATGTTTACAATTTGAATTAATTTAAGATTATCTGAAATTTTTTTAATTGCTTCAAATCTCATTTCTTTATTATCACTATATAAAGCGATGGTCTGTAGGTTATCTTCATCTGAAATTTTTTTAAATGCTTCATAACGAACTTCATCATTCTTATGGTAACGGGCAATATCAGTTAACCTATTATTGTCGGAGATTTTTTTTATTGCTTCAAAGCAAATTTTTTTATTATTGTGATGGCGGGCAATATCAGTTAATTTATTGTCATCGGAGATTTTGTTAATTGCATAAATACAAATTTAACAGAATTAAGTCATGTACTACACAAGGAGTTTATTAAATCTATAGATAATAATGGTTTTTGTTATTATAAAGAAGTAAAAGAGCTGGGAACTATTATAATGGGCCAATCTCCTAAGGGTGAAAGTTATAATTATGATAATATTGGACTTCCTTTGATAAATGGCGCAGCAGATTATGAAAATGGATATTTGAAAGCTCAAAAATATACAACAGATCCAAAAAAGACATGCGATAAAAATGATTTAATATTTTGTATTAGAGCAACAATAGGATTGCTAGTTATTTGTGATAAAGAATATTGTTTAGGTCGTGGAGTAGCAGGAATAACAAATATTGACACATTATATAAAGAATATGCATTTCATTTAATTAATTCTTCAATAGAAAATTTTAAAAGAGCTGCTACAGGGTCAGTTATTAGTGGGATAAGTAGAAAAGATATAGAAGAAATTCCTGTTAGAATTCTCACAAAAGATGATATAAAAAAATATCACACTATTCAAAAACCTATTTTTGATAAATTAGAAAATAACCGGATAGAAATAGACAACCTAATAAAATTGAGAGACACTTTGCTTCCTAGGTTAATGTCTGGTGAAATAGATGTTTCAAAGATAAATTATGATATGCTACAAACATCAAGAAAAAATTGTGATAATAAGTTTACATTAACACTTCAAAATAATTTAATAGAGGTGATTTCATGAAAACAAAAATTATTTCAAAGATTCAAAATCAAATGAAACCTTATCTAAATCAAGGACAATACATTAAATTAACAAATACATTGTTAAATTCACTTCAAGATATAGATGTGATTGATAACAATAATGAAATGAGTGAAGTAGATAATTTTAAATTACTTAATCTCTTTTTATCTGCTAAACAAGTGGAAGGTTGTTCAGATAAAACAATCATATATTACAAATCCACAATCGAAAAAATGCTGATGAAAAATAAAAAACAAGTTTATAATATTAATACTGATGATTTAAGAAAATACCTTTTTGATCACAAAAACGAAAAACACTCTTCAAAAACAACAATTGACAATATTAGAAGAATATTCTCTAGTTTCTTTTCTTGGCTTGAAGATGAAGATTATATTTTAAAAAATCCTGTTAGAAGAATTCACAGAGTAAAAACTGGAAGAGTAGTTAAAGAAGTTTTAACTGATGAACATGTCGAAGTATTAAGAGACAATTGTGAGGAAATTAGAGATCTTGCAATGATAGAATTATTAACTTCAACCGGAATAAGAGTTGGTGAGTTAGTAAGATTAAATATTGAGGATATTGATTTTTATGAACGAGAATGTGTTGTATTCGGCAAAGGTGAAAGTGAAAGGGTGGTTTATTTTGATGCAAGAACAAAAATACATCTGATTGAATATCTACAGTCACGAATTGACAATAATCCTGCACTATTTGTATCGCTTAATAGTCCTTATGAAAGGCTTGGAATTAGTGGTGTTGAAACAAGACTTAGAGAACTAGGAAAAAATGTAATATTAATAAAGTTCATCCACATAAATTTAGAAGGACAATGGCTACTAATGCAATTGATAAAGGTATGCCGATTGAACAAGTTCAGAAGTTATTAGGTCATGTACAGATTGATACAACTATGCAATATGCGATGGTTAATCAGAGTAATGTTAAATTAGCTCATAGAAAATTTATTGGGTAAATTATTATTTAGTTTTGTAACAATTTTATAAAATATCAATATAACCGTGTTATTATTGATGTGAATAAAGCCCAAATCAATGTTGGATTTGAAAAATAAGAACAAATAGCTATTTTCTAAATAAAAATATAAAAAGAAGAATAACAGCAACAACCGTTATTCTAAATCATAATTTAGATTTAAGATATGGCTCTTCTCGTGAGGATTTATTTTTTGAAGCAATAAAA
Source organism: uncultured Methanobrevibacter sp. (assembly GCA_902789505.1). Classification (GTDB taxonomy): domain Archaea; phylum Methanobacteriota; class Methanobacteria; order Methanobacteriales; family Methanobacteriaceae; genus Methanocatella. The sequence goes on from CADAOO010000004.1 coordinate 8,118, forward strand.
ATTGCTTATGAATATGCATATCATATATTGGGTGAAGAATATTTACTTGATTCATTTGCATCTGAATTCCAAGAAATTTTATTGAATCTGGATACATTTTCCATAAATGAAATTAAAAAGTATTTTATCAATTATTACTTTGGAGAATCAAAATTTAACGATACTTTGCATGATTTAAACATGATTAGATTTGAAAATTCAATTGTTGTTAATATAAATTTGTTTGATTATTTTAATTTTTGCGTTGAAGTCTCAAAAAATTTAAATTTGTTTCCTCAAGATATTATAGTGTCATTTTTGTTAATTGGAAAAGATACTAACTTTGATGAGTATAATATTGATGTAAATTTTATGGATATTGATTTTTTCAAACGATTTAAAGATATTGAAGTTAAAGACAATATTTTCAAATATTGATTGTTTTAGGATATTAAGTTGTATTTGTATTCGTTAAGTATATTTATATTATTTTCATTTCAAATAATTCATAATACTTTTCAATTTCAATCTTTTCTTCATTATCTATGCATTTCTGGAGGTATTCTTGACAATCAACTTGTGATGGGATATCTAGAATTAATTCATTTGTTCTATCTTTAAATATCGCAATGTTTTTATCATAATTTACATTAATTATATATATCTGAATGAGATTTTCAAAATATTGGGGTAAAATAAATTTCTTCTTTTTAGATTTATCTTTCATATATTTTTCATAACATTCAATTATATCATCTAATTCCCAGTTAACTTCTTCATTAAGTATTAATTTAGTAACTAACGTTTCAATTGTTAATTCATTTAAAATTTGATTAAAAGATGTTTTAGTAAATATTTCTTTAAATTTTGGAGATAAACCTTCTTCATCATATAATTTATTGCAAAGGTAATAAAGTGCAAATGCTGATGATTTGAATCTATTAGAAACCCCATACATGTTATTTTCTAAATTTATTATAAAATCTTTTAGTTCCTTTAAATTATCTTTTTTGGAATATTTTTCAAAATGAAGGAGAAATCTTTTAAAATATTGTCGGATTTCTTCTTTTTTAAATGAGTCTTCATTATATATTCCATTTTCCGGATAATTATTATTACGTGGCTCTTTTTGTAAAGGATTTTCTTCATTCTTTTCTAATTTAGCATTTTGAAATACGAAATTTTTTAATACATTATGAACTAGTCTAGCTAATCCACTTAATGTTAAAAATTTACCGTTATCATAATTCATTGTTTCTTTATCCACTTTCTGCATCATAAAAACTTGAATATCATCAAATTCTTCTAAACTGTGAACATAACCTGACCTAGTTGAATATACATTTTCTAATACTTGGTCTAGTTCAGATTTTCTCACTGGATCTTTAACATTCTTTGCTTCTTCTTTAAAGAAATCATCGTCTAAATAAAGTTTTACAAATTCAATAAATCTATTTTTTAATTTTAGATGTTCTTTTTCTAGTAAAATATTTTGTAAGTTAATAGAATAATCGTTAGGCACATTATATTCTTTATTTAATTTATCTATCTTGTCACGAACATCACCCGGATAATCTGCCCATGTATTTTCAAATTTATCAAATTTTTGACATAGTGATTCAATTGAAAAAACCATTAATGAATAGGATAATTCTAAATTGTAATCTATAGATTCAAGTGCATAGATAAATGCAGTTATGCTTGTAATGACGGATTCATATTCAAGTCTAGTTAGTTTAAATAAGCTATTTAAAAAATCATTAAAAGAAGAGATGTCTTTAGAAACTTTATTCATTTCAAAATATTCTGGTAAAATATTACAGGGTAATATCTGATCTTTTAAACTAGTGTTATTTTGTCTGCAACGTCTTTCAGCATCTATTTTTTCAAATTCAAACACACTTTTAAACCAAAATGATAGTAATATTCTAAATTGATTAGTGGCAGATGGAAATTCATAAGAATGATTGGTTTTAGGAATTTCTCCATCTAATGTGAGAAGATATGATGTTGAACCATGATATAAATCATTTAAATTAATTATTTCTAAAGTGCCAATGGGGGTTTCAAGTTTTTCTTTATTTTTAACAAGTTCGATTAATAATGTATTGGAATAAAATATGTCTTTATCAGTTATTTTTTTAGTTTGATGTTCTTCAAGATAATATTTTCCAGTTAAATATTGTAACATTATAAAAACCTTCTTTAATTAATTTTTTTATCTATTTAACTTCTTATTATATTCAATTCAAGTCTTTCTGTTTCTGTATCCAGTATCCACTCTAAGGTATCTCCGGATTCTATTTTCAAAGCCTTTACATAGGTTTTCGGTATTGTTGTAATCAAGGAAATTTCACCTTGGTTTCTCACTTTTGTCTCTTCATTGATTTTCATAGTCAATATTATATTCTTTATCTTAAATAACATTTTTGATTTGTTTTAATAGTTTAAAAAGTAACATTTAAATATCATTGGGTAGATATTATATACTAGTTAATACAAAATATAATTTGCATAGATGTGATAACCATGATAAAAGTTGTAGAATTATGTGCAGGTGCAGGAGGATTGGCACTCGGATTTGAAAAAGCAGGCCTGGAACACGAACTACTTGTGGAAATAGACAAGGATTGTGTGGCAACACTCCACAAAAACAGACCTGACTGGAATGTGCTTCACGCAGACATAAAAGAAGTTGACTTTACTCAATATCATCCGGATATAGTTGTGGCAGGACTTCCATGCCAGCCATTTTCATATGCCGGAAAAAAACGAGGATTCGATGATACAAGAGGAACACTATTCTTTGATTTTGCAAGATGCATAAAAGAAACCAATCCGAAAATGTGCATAATCGAAAATGTGGAAGGTTTAGTTAGACATGACAAAGGACGAACCATGGACACAATCGTAAATGTATTGGAAAACGAACTCGGATATGATGTCCAATACAAAGTCCTGAATGCAGTGGATTATGGTGTAGCACAAAAAAGAAAAAGAATGTTTCTTGTCGGAACCAAAAAAGGACTGATATTCAACTATCCTAAAAAAGTCAAAGGAAATCCAGTGCTGCGCGATGCCCTAAAAGATGTTCCCGAATCTGAAGGAACAGAATACTCCGATAAGAAAAAGGAAGTGCTTGAACTCGTACCTCCTGGTGGATGCTGGATAGATCTTCCTGAAGAAGTCCAAAAGGAATACATGGGCAAAAGCTTTTATTCCGGTGGTGGAAAACGTGGAATGGCAAGAAGAATATCATGGGATGAGCCATGTTTGACACTGACAACTTCACCATGCCAAAAACAAACAGAAAGATGCCACCCTGATGAGGTAAGACCATTTACTGTAAGGGAATATGCAAGAATACAGTCATTTCCTGATGAATGGGAGTTTGAAGGTGGAATAACCTCTAAATATAAACAGATTGGAAATGCAGTGCCTGTAAAAGTAGCTGAAGCAGTTGGACGTGAAGTGATTAAAGCGTTAACCGGTGAAAATAAAAGAAAAGAAGGTCAAACAACTTTGTTTTAATCATCAAAGATGTGGTCTTCATATTCTTTAATTATCTTTTTATCTTCCTTTGAAAATTCTCTCTCAGTTCCTAATATGTCATTAATTGCAATGGGGATTGCTCTGAAAGTTTTTTTCAAAGCATGAGGGTCACAGGTAACTAATTCATATACTTTATCACAACTAATTCTTCTTATCCTTTCATTATTTTCATAATTCTTCTTTTCCCAGATTACGTCATCTGATTTGTAATTTTTATGTATGATATATGCCCAGTAAGCAGTTGCATTTTCATTTTCCTGTACAATTTTTTCAAGGTTTTCTCTCACAGTTTTTCCTGATCCACTATTGATTGTATTATATTTATTTTTCAATTCAATGTATATGGTTCCATCATCATTTTTTAAATCAACGTGGCTATTGTCACCGGTTCCTAAATCTTGCCAACCTTCTACTCTACCTAACAATCTTTGATGGAATTCACCCATTTTGTTTTCAATGCTTTTACCATTTTGTCTTATTCGTTCTGCTTTAACCCATTCTTCAAAGCTAATATCATTCACACATAAATCAAACATTATCTTAAATTCATCAAGTCCATATTTAGATTTTTTTAGTAAGTCTATTGCTGATGGTATTTCTTGAGCATCATTTGGATAAGAATCCATAACTCTTTTAACTTCTTCAAGAAACACATCATCTGAAACAAAATCAACATATTTATTTGTCATTTAATCATCCTCATTTTTGAATATTATATTGTTGTATTCCATTTTAAGTTTTTCATCATCTTTGCTTAGTCTGTAATCTTCGCTCAATATTTCAACTATCGCTTTTGGTATTGCATCAAATGTTTTTTCAAGTGCTTGAGAATCTCCAGTTATCATTGCATATAGTCTATCTCCACTTATTCTTTTTATTCTTTCATCTTCTCTTTGTTGATATTTCCAAACTCTACATTCTGATTTGTAATTCTTGCTTATAACATATGCCCAGTATGCAGTAGCATCAGGATATTTTTCAATAACTTTTTCAAGCTTTTCACGACATGTCTTTTCAGATGAAGAGTTCATGGTATTGTATTTGTTTTTCAGTTCAATGAATACTGTGTTGTCTTCTTTTTTAAGATCAATTTCTGTTTCATCACCAACACCTAAATCCACCCATCCATTGACTTTTCCTAAAAGTTCCTGATGAAATTCTCCAATCTTATTGTTGATAGTTTTGTCTTGCTGTCTTGTCAATTCTATTTTTGACCATTCATCAAAGCTAATCTGGTTTACACAAACATCAAAAATAGTTTTGAATTCATCAATGGTGTTTTTGCTTTCGGTCAATATTGATGTGGGAGTTATATTTTCATCTAGGGTTTGATATGAGTCTACAACTTTTCTGACACATTCTAGAAAGTCCTCATCTGAAACAAATTCTACATATTTGTTCATATTTTCCACCTTGGATAAATAATTAATCTTAGTTCTGTTTTTCTTGTTTTATAGTATTTTTGTTATAACTATAATTTTCTGATGATTAAAATTTAAATAGAGTAATATTTTATATGAATTTGTAATTTTAAAATATTTAAAAAAATTTCATCATAGTATTATTAATAGAATTATGTTTAATCATGTTATATTGATTAAACTCTAAAATAAGATGCAGTTTAATTTATATATTTTTTTAAGAATTTTACATTTAAAAATGAATTTAATAAATTAAATTATTTATTCAAATCAATCACATACAAACTTTCATTATATTAATTTGGAAAAGTTTACAATAGATGAAATTAAAATTAAAAATATAAAGTAATAATGGTTTAAATTAATGTCTGATTCAAAAAAATTTCAAATGAAATTAAATAGTAGAGGGAAAATTTTATGGTCTATTGTGGCGTTTTCACCTTTATTTTTAGTATTACTATTAAAATTTATTTTAAATCTTTTTACTGAGCCCAATCCTTTAATTAAATATAATAGTATTGTTATTATTAGTGTGATAGTTATTGTAGTTTGCATTTTTTTGACATGGTTATTATTATGGATTTTAAATCCTGGGGAAACTGAAGATTTAATGGAATTTGAATGCAAAATAAATAATTCTTCAAATTCAGATTATGGGATTTTCATTGTAACTTATTTAGTTCCATTTATTTTCGTAAATTTTTCATGGGTTGATTTAATTCCAACGGGTGTAATGTTTATTTTTATAATTGCTATTTATATTAATAGTCCTATTTTTGCTATTAATCCTATTTTAGGTTTTTTTAAATATAATATTTATAATGCTGTAATAAATAATCATTCGAGCATATTAATTTCTAAAAGAAAATTACCTTGCAAAATCGATTCAATGACTTTGATACAGTATGGAGATAACGTTTATTATGATGCGGACACAGGAAAAGAAGATTATAAATAAGGGTGTTAAAATGGTTAACTTTAATAATATTTTACCTATTGATGGAGATCAAAGAGCAGGATTTGAAGAGTTTATTTGTCAATTAGCTAGAAAAGAAAAAAATCCTAAATTTATAGAATTCACTCGTTTAGGAAATCCTGATGGGGGATTAGAGTGTTATTGGCAATTAGATGATGATTCGATTGTAGGTTGGCAAGCTAAATATTTCATGACAGCTTTTGGCACTAGTCAATGGAATCAGATTGAAAAATCAATTGAAGATGCAGTAAATAATTTTAAAAAATTTAATCTTAAAAAAATTATAGTTGCAGTTCCAACTGATGCTCCTTTTAAGATGAATAAAACCCTGAAAGATAAAATTAAAAAATGGAAAGAATTTGAAAATGCTCATGATGATTTAGAAATAGAATTTTGGGGTGAATCTGAAATTATTGAACGTATCAGCACTCCTGAAATGGAGGGTTTTAAATCATTTTGGTTTGGTGAATTAGAACTGCCAAGTCATTGGTTTAAAGAACAAGCCGAAAATACAATTTTAAGTTTTAAAAATAAATATAATCCTGATTTAAGTATTAAAACAGGTAATGAAAAATATTTTAATTCATTATCAAGAAACGAATCATTCAGGCAATATTTTTTCAATGAAATCAATCAATATTTATATTCTTTGCGAGATTATTCTTGGAGCTGTAATGATAAAATAAATAGATTAAATCTCGAAGAATTAAATAATCTAAATTTCAATTCAAATTTTGAAACAAATATGGAAGAGATTAAACAGATTTTATTAAACTTTGAAGAAAGATATTTTCAAATGGATAAGTTAGATATTGTTAAAATTAACCGCCATATAGAAAATATATCCAATCTCAGTTTAAATTTAGAAAAAATAATAGATTCATTACAGGATAATGCTAAAAAAGATGATGAAAAATTACTGAAAAATTTATATTTTTCTAATATTCGTTTTAAAAACTCTTTAAATCAATTTAAAACTTTTTTAGAATCAGAAGAAGTAAATGTTATTAATAATCCATTTATTATATTTAATGGGGATGCAGGTATTGGAAAAACATTTTTATTTGTACAAACATTAGATGAAAAAATTAAAAATAATGAAAATTGTATTTTACTTTTCGGCCATCAATTTTCAAACAATCAAAATCCTAGAATCACAATCATGGATGAATTAGATTTAAGGAATTTTAACTTCGAAAATTTTCTAGATGCATTAGAATGCAAAGCTCAAATTCAAAAAAGCCGCATTTTAATATTAATCGATGCTTTAAATGAAAGTCAAAGCATAAATTTATGGAATAATTATTTAACTCAAATTTTAAATTCAATATCTAAACGAAAATGGATTGGTTGTGCATTATCAATTAGAAAAGAATACTTTGATGATTTGGAACTTCATGAAAAGTTTAATGAAATAGTTTCTAATGTTACATTAGAAGGATTTAAGTACAATACCCAAGAAGCTATTTTAAAATATTTTGATTATTATAATTTACCTGTAAATAATAGTCAGTTATTTCGCCACGAATTTTACAATCCTCTTTTTTTGAAATTATATTGTGAAACAATTTCAAATGATAGAACAATTAAAGATTTAAATGGATTGATAAACTTATTTGAAGCATATTTTAAATCGATAAACAAGAATTTATCAAGTATTTATAATTACCCTAATGAAATAAACTTAGTGAAAAAGTCATTATTAAAATTAATTGAAAAAGGAATATATGGCGGATTAAAATTTGAAGAGGCATATGATATTGTATTTAATTTCTTAAAAGATTATAATTTCGCAACTAATTTTTTAAATTCACTAATTGATGAAGGTTTATTAATCAGATTAAAGTGGAGGAATCTTGAGGGTGTTTATATCACTTTTCAATTGCTTGCTGATTATTTAAATGTGGAATATTTATTAAATAATAAAAATTTGGAAGAATTTTGCAGTTTATTCAGTAAATATCCGGAAAGTGGAGTAATTCTACATCCGGATATTGAATTTTCAGATGAAGAAATTTTAAACATGCTTTCAATTTATATTCCTGAGAAATTTGGAAAGGAATTCTATTCAATAATTCCCGAAAACCTAAAAGAAGATTATAATATTATTGAATCTTTTGTTTATAGTTTAAAATGGAGATGTTATTCAATAAATGATAATATTTTGGATTATATTAAAAATAATGTTTTAAAGTATCATGGGACTGCTGATGATTTTTTAAAAACTTTAATATATCTAGCTCCAATTGAAAATCATTTATTGAATGCAGAGTTCACTCATAAATTTTTATTCAATATGAGTTTGTCCGATAGGGATTACTTATGGACAATATTTATTAATAAAGACTATATGGAATCTGATGATTTGGAAACTATCGTGAAATTTTGTTTCACAAGTAGTTTTACAAAGTACAGTGATAATTCAGTCAAATTATATTCAATTATATTGTCATGGTTTTTAACAAGTTCCCATAGGAAATTAAGAGATTATTCGACAAAAGCATTAGTTTATATTTTGAAGAATAGAATTGATGTCTTGATTGAAATTCTAAAACAATTTGAAAATGTCAATGATCCTTATGTTTATGAAAGATTGTTTGCAGTTGCATATGGTTGTACTTTATTAAATACAAACAATTCAAATCTTGATAGGTTAGCTATTTATGTTTATGAAGTAATTTTCAATGTTGAAGGGGAAATTTATCCAAATATTTTACTTAGAGATTATGCTAAAAATACAATAGAGTATATTTTGAATTTAATGGATATTCCTGAAATTAATTTAGATAAAATAAAATCTCCTTATTTTAAAGATAATTTTCCAGAAATTCCATCTGATGATGAAATAAGATTGTTAAAGGATGAACATAAAGCTATCAGAAAAATCTTTTTTTCAATGGGTGTTGAACATGATAATGAAGGGAATTTTTATGGATTAGGTGATTTTGGTAAATATGTGTTTCAATCAAATTTAGCTATTTGGAAAGATCAATTAAACGAAGATGATATTTCATATTATGATTTAATGAAATTAGCTTTAAAAAGAATTTTTGAATTAGGTTATGATGCAAGATTGCATGGTGATTTTGATACATTTATTAGGTTTCAAAATCGTGACAAACCAGTTGTTGAAAGAATTGGTAAAAAATATCAATGGATTGTACTTTATGAAATTTTAGCTAAAGTTTCTGATAAATATGAACAAATTGATCGAAATTATTTTGTTGATGATGATAAAATAGATTTTGTTGGGGCTTGGCAATTATTTATTAGAGATATTGACCCAACTATTTTAAATTTGGATTGTAATCTAGAAATTGAAAATCCTTTTATTAATTTATATGATGTTGCTAATTTTGATAAAGAGGATTATATGTTAACAATTGATGATTTACCTAATCCTATAAATTTTATTGATGCAACATTTAATATTGGGGATTCAAAATTAAATGCTTTAATTTTAGAAGGATATTTTAATTGGAAAGAGGAATTGCCGTTACTAAAAGACAGATATCAATTCCCAGATAAAGATGTTAGTCTTCAAATTAAATGTTATTTAATTCCTAATAGTAAATCTAAAGAAATTATAGATTATTTTAGATATTGTAGGATTGAATGGAAATTAATACCGGAATCTTATGATTTACATAATATTTTTAACAAAGAAATTCCAAATTCATCACCTTTTAATTGGTTGTATGAAAATGAGTATGATGAGGATAGAATGATAAGACCGTTAAATTTAAAAGTCGAATTTCCTGTGATAAATTCTAGTGCAATGGAATGGGATTCAATAAATAATAATCATTACTTAAAAGTAAATAAAAAGCTATTTAATTATTTTAATTTATACTATAATGATTTTGATAGTTTTATTTACCATGAAGATGATGTTGTTGGATTTGATTTTTCTGAGATAGGTAATCCTGGATCTTTATTAATCTTTGATAAAGAATTATTGCAGAGTTATGCTAATGAAAATAATCTAGATATAGTATTCATGGTTTTAGGGAACAAAAGATATTCTCATGATGATTTTAATCAATTTTTAGATTTTTCAGGGATTTATTACTATAAAGATTCTAAACTTGAAGGTAAATTAAATATTTTTAAAGAAATAAGTTTTAAAGAATTATCTGCATCTCTAGTGGGAGTAATAAATGAAATAGAAACTGAAGAAGAGGATGTTAAATATTATTTTGATATAAATAATGATATTATATATCAAGTTTTCACCATAGATGCTATTGAAAACATTTCTAAATTTTCATTTGAAATTTTTAAAAAGAATGTCAAAATTAATGAGTTAAAATTAGATTTTGGTTATATTAATAAAATAACTCATGTCATTAATGAGGAATTTGATGAAGAATATGGAATATCTCATAATTCAGGTTATATTTTAATTTCAAATAAAAATGACACATTTTATGTAATTGCAATTACCACTTCAAAATTTAAAGTAAATAAAAATTTAAGGGGTAATTTATATAAAAATCATGCTAAATATTTGATAAATAGTTTAAAAATATATCAGAAACATATTCATTTTAATTTAGATAATTTAATGAAATCTATTGAACTGTCAAAAGAAAAATTTAATTTGTAATTAATAGTGACAGTCTAATTATATATTAATTATATTCGTATGGCTCACTAAAACCTAAACTCTTTAAAGAATTTCAGGAGCGTCACCGGATTGGTATTTTCCAGATTATAAAAGGCATGATACTTTTTATGACACCAGTGACAGAGGGTTATTCCGTTATCCAAATCCAGTCTAAGAGGTATGAAATTCTTAAACGAGAACACGTGATGGACTTCCAGGTGCTGGTCGGCTCCGCATAAAACGCAGCGATCATCGTCCCGTTTTTTACATCCTTAACCCAGTCCTTATACTCTTTTGTGTTTCTCACTTCATCAATGTTTTTGCTTTTTTCAATGTCAATCCATTCATCTTCTGTTGTCATGGTAATCCTCACTTTAAAAATAAGGGTAGCTATTTATACTAAAAGCGTAAAAAAGTAGAATTGTAAAATAATTGCATTAGTTATTTTACAGATCTTATTTAATTTCAAAATATTGGATAGGTTATAATAGTTCTGCCTCATTATAATTTTTCCAAAAAAATCTTCATTCAATCACTTGATTGAAAAAGGTTGTATCTGAGAGATTATATCAATCTCTCAGATTTTACCAATAATAATTACTTTTTGATTTTTGCTTTAAAATTTAAAATTCATATTTTAAGTTCGTGGTTTTTATTTTACTTTAAAGAGTTTTAGTTGATTTGGATAATTTTGTGTTTTAGGTTGTTTTTGCTGATTTAGGTGATTGTAACCTTTTGGTTACCTTGATTTTTTTAGCGTGTTTTCTGGCTGATTTTAAAGAATGGCTTAAAAAATTGGAAAGTTTATTAATTGGGTGATTTTATCTTTAAACTAGTGGATTTAGCGTCTTTAGTTGATTTTAGTTAATTGAAAAAAATAGTCCAATCTAAGTTGTGTTAAACGAGTGGATAATCCAATTATTTTTTTGGATTTCACGTTCAATACCAGTGAACTTGATTTTTTAAAAGGGCATTTAAATTAGCTTATTTGAATTTTTTAATCTTTGAATGATTATTTAAGAATTATTTGAACTTATAATTTCTTTGAGATGTTTTAAAAATTTCTGTTATCTTTTTTGCAAGAAATTTATTGGAGGTTGGTGATTTTGCAAATTTTAATAAAATCAAGCATGATTGAGTAATGGGAAAGTATATATTAATAATTAGATAAAATTATATTATATAGTATGGATGTTAAAGTATTCTGTACTAATTCCTGCTTTAAGTTCATTTAAGTTTATTTTATTAAATGATAATAAAATTGATGCAAGTAATTATTTTTCATCTTTTTCAGTTATTGCCTTGAGAAAATTATACATTCAACACTCAAATTGTGTTAACAGTATTTTATGTTGTTACTCTAAGTTTAAAAAAGATTTTGATGATATTTATATTAAAATAATACGAGAAAATAGGAATTCAAATATTCATAATCTTTTTGCATGGGCTGTAGAGAAATTTTTAGATAAATATGAAAATGAATTAGAACTCATTATGGATTATAATGAATTTGAGTTTGATAATTTAAATTTAATTTCATCAAATGTAATTTTTCAAACAATTCCTGAAAACTCAAATGATGAATTGCATTTGGAGTTGTTTAAGTTTGTTTCCCAACTTTTTGCAAATGATTTGTTTGATAAGGATTCTCATTTAGATAGTTCTAAATATTATTTTGTTAGATATGATTTTTTAATGAGATTCTGCAATGTAATCCTAATGAATAAATCGAATTTGAAGGAATATATTTCTCCCTTTTTAAATCAGTTTAGAATAAGTGAAGGTGCATATGAATTATTTAATTCATTTGTAAGTGTTGTTAGAGATGATGTTATTGTTGAATTCTGGGATATTTGGTGGATGTTTTTAGAAAAGATATTGGAGAATCATGAAAATAAGGGGAAATATTATTTAGAAAAGGTATTGACCAAATTTGTTATAAATTATCAACTAGAATATGATTTTGAGTTGAGTGAGGATATTGTTGAGATAGAAAAACAGTTTTACAGGAGAGTTTGCAAAGAACTTGGAGAGTATGAGTTTATTTTAAATTCCATTTCTAAAATAGTAATTAAAGATAAGTTCATTTTATCAGGTTTAACATGGATAAAAATTATATTGGGTAAAAATGAATTTAATAATGTAGAAAAAGGAACAATTAGTAACTTGGAGCATTTTGTTAAAAAATATGTTAGTTTAAATTCACAAAATATAATGAAAGATATTAAAATTCAGAATGATCTTTCCTTAATTTTAGATTTTTTAATTAAAAATGGTTCCAATGATGCATTTAGATTAAATGAATGGTTGGTGTCATTAAAATAAGTAATTTTGATAAATTTGATAAATATTATAATATTTTTCAATTGATTGTTACAAAAGAGTTTTAAATTATAAATCTCAAAAAGAATCTTGATTGTTATGTTTTCAATAGATTCCACAATTATTGCAGCATTAGTAGGTGCTTTTTCAGCATGGGCTTTGACGTATTTCACAGAAGAATATAAAATTTATAAGAAAAAGAAAGGAGCATCAATTATTCTAAAATCTGAAATTGAATTGAATCTTACCAATATAAAAAACTTTAAAAAATCATATTTGAATGTTACTACAAAAGAATTGTATGATTCAGGGACTTTAGAAGATATATCAAATTTTTATTATTATTTAACCAAGTTTCCCATAATAAATCATGAAAATTGGGATAGGTTAATAAACTTTGTACCTGATGTTTATGATGATTTTCAAATCAAAAAAGTCATTGAATTTAATAGTAAATTAGATAATTTATTTGATGAATGTAAAAGATTATCTGAAAAGGGAATGCCTGAAGTTACTTATAGTGCATTTTTGTTATATGAATTGGAACCTGAAGATTATGAAATTACTATCGGAGCTTTTGAATCTTTTGAAAATCAAATCAGGAATACTATTGAATGTGGTGAGGACTTATTAAAATCAATAAGTTGATATGATTAATAATTTTCTTTTATTTTTTTAGAAATTGGGTTCTATATTGATTATATGAATTAAGAACAAAAATTAAAAATTTCTGCATGAATTTTGAATAGTTTTAATAAGTTTGCAATAAATATATTAGCTATTATATATAAATAATATAATATGTCAGATAATAAAAAAGATAATATTAGTTGGACAAGCTTTTGTCAGGCCATGAACTCAATATGTTACTGGCTGATTCACAATAAAAAGAAATACAAAAAACGTGACTTTTATCAGATACTAACATTGAAAGGCAGCTGCACAGATATAGAAAAGAAAGCCAGAAAATTGGGTAATAATAAACTGGTTGCAATATATGTGATGGATTTAATCAAAGATAATAAATCTTTAGATTTCCTTCCAAACTATGTAACACTAAAAGACGGAACCAAAATCGATAAAGCGGAATATGTGGACATGGCCATAAGGGTGGAAGCATACATCAGGGCAAACGGAAGACTTCCTGCAATCGTATACAGAAAATCAACATTACCCGATTACAATGATTCCACAATGAAGCTCTTTGTCAAGACATTCAACTTCAAGGGAAACACCATAGATGAGGCTTTAGCAGTAATAGCTAAAATCAAATTGTACCTGAAATACTTCGATTCACAAAAAACAGACAAGAAAACCATAACTGATGCTAAGGCAGGTAAGGGTTCTAACTGTGTGTACTGGGGACAGGTCTATTATCGTATTGCCAAAAGCTTAGGCTATGATGTTCAGTTTGTCCATGTCAAATGCAGGGTTTCAGGAACTGGTCATATCAGATTGAGGCTGAAGCATAAAAAGCATACTGAAGGAAATTGGATTAACCGTGATCCTGCTGCAGTTGCTGATACAACTTCAGGTAATGTAAGGTCAATCTGGTGTGATGATGGGTACCTCATAGCTTACGATCCATCTTGGATATTTACAGATTTGTACAGTAGTTAAGAGTATTTTTAACTATTTTATTTTTTTAATGATGGTTGCTAATGAGATTTAATTGTATTTTTAAGTTTAATGACGATTGGATAAATTATATATACTAACATAAATTATATAATGTTTTATGGGCGAGTTAAAACAGTTTGTTTTGAGTGTATTAGGTGGAATTATATCTTCATTTATTTATAGTATTATTTTAGTATTTTTTGGAGTTATGAATAATAGTAATGATTTAAGCATTACTTCATTTTTAATGGTTCTCATTAAAAATTGGCTTGTTCTGATGATAATATTTGTAGTAATGGCATTAATCATTTTTCAAAGATTAAGAATAATTAAATGGTGTAATGTTAATAAATTTCAGAGGATACTGCCGTTTGTTGCATTAGACTTTATTTGCGCATATGATTTAATGTGGCAAGTTAATATTCAGGATAATTTTATTTCACAAGGTTTACCTAATTTCACATATAATTTAAATGGTCCTTTTTGTTCAAATAGTTTTGAGGAGGATATATGTTTAACACCACTTAAAATAAAAAATAGATTCTTATTTTATGAATTAAAATGCCCTACATGTAATAAAAGATATTTTAAATTCAAAAATTTAAATTGTTATAAAAAGGATATAGAGTTGAAAATTTATCCATATCTGATTAAGAATAAAATTTCAAGCTCAGAGCAGTTCATTGAATTTATAAAGAATAATAAGTACTTTTAATAATGCTAGTTTGCACATTTGTTTAGATTAAATGTTATTTGTTAAACCCATATAGGGTGCTGATGGTTATAGTATATCCTATAATCCTGTATGGATTTCACAGATTTATATTCAAGTTAACTGTTAATGTTAACTTATTTTCTTTTTTACATTAATAATCACATTAATCCATTCAGAACTAACTTTTTAAAACTGTATAATAAAATATAACGAATTAAAACTAATTTTTCTCATGAATTTTTCATGAAATGAATAGTTATCAAATGCTCTCACTCTTTGCTTAAATACCTTCCATAATAAACATATTATTTACCCACACATATTGAAGGTGCATATAAATGATAAGCAAGACAGACACTAGTTTATTAAATTGGATTTATAAACATGTAGTTGACTTCACAGCTGAAGATGACACTTCATGTTTGACATGGGGGAGTACAAATAAGGAAGCGTTAAGTTTCATAAATCGCATTCCCAAAAAAGCAAGAGTTCAAGAATACGGCATTTATGCAGGTAAAAACTATCTTTTTGCAGTGGATGAATTCGATGATCTTGAAGAGGGTTTGAAAGAAGGGCTGATATCTGAAAAGACCTGCAGGTTAATCTACACTTGGAATAAGGAAATTGGTCGTGAAAACTGGGAATTATGTGCATATAACTAAACATTTGTTGGAGTAAGCCTTTCTTAAACATTGTTAATTCATCAATATTATTATGTAATATTTTAATTTTTTCATCAAGTATTTTTATCTTAATTTCAGAAATTAATGGATATTTAAGATTCCATGTGTCAGATGTTAATCCTTGAGAATATTTTTTAAATAGATAAATCATTTCATTTGTCTTGAAATAATATCCAAAATATTTTGAATAAACATTTTTCGGAATTAAAATTGTGTATGCTGGACTTACAATACCCTCATATGGGGAAACACCACTAGCTCCTTGCCACATCCTCATTGAATTGTAAACAATATCTCCTGGAAGAACATGTTTATAATTGGATTTATTTTCATTAGAATTATCTTTAGATTCTATTTCAGATCTTTTTAACACCCCATCATTTAATGTGACTGATAATAATTCTAAGTCTAAAAAACCTTTTTCGCTTCTTTCATCAAAGATATCTTTAATTTTTACAATTTTCCATTCATCATTAAAATTAAATCTTAATTTCTGTGCGAAAATCTGTTGCATTAAATAATTTTTAAATTTCTGGTATTCCTGATATTTTGATTCCAATAATTGTTCTTTTTTAGTAATTTCTTCAAGAAGTGCAATAATCTTTTTTTGTTCATTAATTAGAGGAATTTTCATATTCATTACTTTAAAATCCTTAGGATACAAATGAACAATAGATACTCCTTGAGCATATTTAGCAATTTCAGTTTTCTTTTGATTTAAATAATATGTAATAAATGGAGCATATTGATTAGTTTTAATGACTGTAATGTCCCCACCAATAGCTACTTGATCTTTTTGAATGCAAGATGCAGTTGCTAAATCAATTGCAGTTTCACCAGAGCAAGGTATTAAAATATCATTCTTTTCGGATAATATGAGTTCATTCTTATCTAAATTTGTTTTAGAGTCAACATTATAAATAATTTCACCATATTTTGTGTATAACTCACCATACCTTACACATTCAATACCATAATCTGATATATCATTTTTAGAAATCCCCTTACCTTTTGAAAAAGTTGCAATATCATTTAAAGTAACTTCTTTCCAATCTTCTGTAAATCCACTAAATCGTAAACTTCCGGCTTAATCAATAATTTATTGATTATATTATAGTTTCATATTTTTTTGAGACAATATTTTAATATGGTGATAGGATGAAAACAAAATTAATTAATTCAATTAAGATAAAAATGAAACCTTTTTTGAATGATAATCAAATTGAAGAACTTAATTTAACTTTAAAAAGCATTTTAAGAGATTTTGAAGTAATCAAAAAAGATGAAAAATTAACATTTTTAGAATCTAAGGAAAATCAAGAATTAGTAAAAAATTTTCTTTCAGCAAAACAAGTTGAGGGATGTTCAGATAGAACTATTAGTTATTATAAAACAACAATCATAAGAATGCTGGATTGTGTAAAACTTAAAATTGAATCAATCACTACTGATGATTTAAGAAAATATCTTTCAAATTATAAAAATAAAACAAATGCATCAAAAACGACAATAGATAATATTAGGAGAGTTTTATCAAGTTTTTTTAGTTGGCTTGAAGATGAGGATTATATTTTGAAAAATCCTGTTAGGAGAATTCATAAAATTAAAACTAAAAAAGTTGTAAAAGAAGTTTTATCGGATGAGAATTTTGAAGTTTTAAGAGATAACTGTGATAATATAAGGGATCTTGCTATGATTGAACTTTTAGCATCAACTGGTATACGTGTAGGTGAACTTGTTAATTTAAATATTGATGATGTTTTATTTAATGAAAGGGAGTGTGTAGTATTGGGTAAAGGAGATTCGGAACGTATTGTTTACTTTGATGCAAAAACAAAAATTCACTTATTGAAATATTTAGAGTCTAGAAGAGATTCAAATCCAGCACTTTTTGTATCTTTTAAAAGACCATATAAAAGGTTAGGTATTAATGGTGTGGAACGTAGAATTCGAGAATTGGGTAATGAGGCAAATATTAAAAAAGTACATCCACATAAATTCAGAAGAACGATGGCAACTAATGCAATAGATAAAGGAATGCCAATTGAACAAGTTCAGAAATTATTAGGGCATGTGCAGATTGATACGACAATGCAATATGCTATGGTAAATCAGAGTAATGTGAAAATTGCTCATAGGAAGTTTATTGGTTAATTTTTTTAATTACTTTTTACATAAATTAATAACAATATTTTATATGGTGAGTTTATGCCAATTCCAAAATTCGATGAATTATTCAATGATGTATTAGAATTCCTTTCAGATAAACAAGAATACAAAACTAGATTTGTTAAAGAAGAACTCTCAAAAAAATTAGATTTAACAGATGAAGAACGCCATGAATTACTGCCCTCAGGTTCTGAGCCAATAATTCAAAACCGTATTGGTTGGTCAATAACTACTCTTAAAAAAGCAGGTTATGTTGAATCTAAAAAGTGGGGTAGTGCGAATATCACTGAAGAGGGTTTAAAAGCACACGAAAAAAATCCGAATATCACAATTGATGATTTGATGAAAATCCCTAAAGTTTATGCATGGTTTAAAGGAGAATCCACAGAACCTCCTAAAGGTGAATCAACACCTGAAGAGGAAATTGATGAGGCATATAAAAGGATTAATGATTCGCTTTCAGATCAGATTCTTGAAAACATCTTAAATAAAGACCCAATCTTTTTTGAAAGACTTGTGGTTGATTTGCTTTTAAAAATGGGTTACGGAGAATTTAGACCTGAAGCTGGTAAAGCAACTTCACCAACCAATGATGGTGGAATTGATGGTATAATTAATGAAGACAGATTAGGCCTTAATAAAATAGCTATTCAGGCTAAAAGATTTGATAAGGCAAATAAAATTGGAACACCTCTACTTCAAAGTTTTGTCGGTGCATTGATGGGAAAAGGTGTTACAAAAGGAGTTTTCATCACAACTTCATCATTTACCAAAGGAGCTATTGATTATGCTAAAAATCAGTCTATAATTTTAATCGATGGTGATAAATTAGCTGAGTTAATGATAGAATATAATGTTGGAACTTTTACTAGTCATACTTATGAGATAAAACGTATTGATAGTGATTATTTTAATATTGGTGAATAATTTCCGTAGTGGTGATTAGATGATGTGGGATGTTCCAGATTTAAGAAATAATCTTAAAAAATTAGATGATAAGCCAGCATATGTTAAATGGTGGGCTAAACGAAAGGAATTTGATTTGTTATTAGATAAATTAGATGTAAATTATGATGATATTAAAGAAGCTTTAGATATTAAAGATGATTTGTATTGCATTTTTATTGGTCGTCCAACGAATAGATCAGTTGTTGGGTATTTGAAAATGCAATTCAATGAAAATTCAACTTATAGGTTGACCATTAGTAGTATTCTTTCATCCAGCCAAAACAATAGGCAAGTAGTTGATGATTTCTTAGATAAATTGAAAATTGAAATTTTTCCAATAGATTTACCAGTCAAATCTGAAGAAGCAAAAAAAGAGCTAGGAAATCTTGTCGATAGTTGTCTTGAAAAGAATTTGTATATTTTAAATATTCAGAAGAATTATCATCCATTGGCTAAAAATATTAAAAGTAATCTATCAAAAATTAGAAAAGAGGCTGGAAAAAATGATGAAAATAATGAAAGGGGAACTTCACTAAATACAAATATTGCATCAAATGAAAAACGAAACATAATTTATTTTGGAGCTCCTGGAACAGGTAAATCATACAATTTAAACAAAGATAAAGACAAACTTTTAGAAAACTATGAAAATAACTATGAAAGAGTCACTTTCCATCCGGATTACTCATATGCTAATTTTGTTGGAACATATAAACCCGTTCCAGAAAATAGTTCAATCACTTACAAGTATGTTCCAGGCCCCTTCATGACAGTCCTTAAAAAAGCTTTAGAAAATCCAAATGAACCTTATCTTTTAATCATTGAGGAAATCAATCGTGCTAATGTTGCAGCTGTTTTTGGGGATGTTTTTCAACTTTTAGACAGGGCTGAAAATAACGAATCTGTTTATCCAATAGATGCAACAGAGGATATGAAAGCATACATTAATCAAGATAAAATCAAAATCCCACAAAACATGTTTATCTGGGCGACAATGAACTCAGCAGATCAGGGAGTTTTCCCAATGGATACAGCCTTCAAAAGACGATGGGACTTTAAATACTTTGGAATCGATGAAGGCGAAGATAATATTAAAAACTCAAGAGTCGTTTTAAATAACAAAGAAATCTACTGGAATGACATAAGAAAAGAGATTAATGAAGAATTGTTATCTTATAAAATCAATGAAGATAAACTTTTAGGTCCGTTTTTTGTATATAATGAGTATTTAAATCAAGAAATCCCAGAAGATACATTCAAAGAAATTTTCAAAAATAAGATTATAATGTATCTTTTTGAAGATGCTGCCCGCTCAAAAAGAAATGATTTGTTCCAGGGAGCAAAAGGAAACAATAAATACGTTACATATTCAGAAATCTGTGAAATGTTTGATGAAAGAGGTTTAGAAATCTTCTGTGACAATATTAAATCAAAATTTATCATAAATGATGAGGATAATTAAGAGGTGTAGATTATGACAAATATGTGGATGGTAAGGGCAGGTCCTGATTCATTTTTAATAGATGAATTTAGAGAAACCAATATGGTTGCTATCGGTTGGAATGTGGGCAATTTAACTGATAAATCTGATGAAGAAATTGCTGAATTATTAAAAAACAAATATGGACACATCAAGGCACTTAAACAAGTGCTTCGATTTAAAAATGAAATTAAAGTTGGTGATTATGTACTTTCTTCAAATGGTGAAACTAAAACTTATTTTATAGGTGAGATTACCTCTGATTACCATAGATCAGATGTTATTAATGAAATGGATTCATCAGGTGATAATTATTTTGATGTTCGTGAGGTTAAATGGATAGGGGAAGTTTCAAGAGATTTTCTTAAAAAATCGACTAAAACTGACTTAAATAAGTATGATACGGTTTATATTATTGAAGAAGATGCAAAACAGGATATTTTAAAAGTTTGCAGTGATAATAAAGATTCTATTGAAAATTCAGCTAGAATCATCAGAAATTATTTGGATGAAAATAATTTAGGTAATTTTGAAAAAAAGGAACATGAAGAAGCATATATTAAATTTAGACAGTCATTTTCTCCAGAACAGCTAAAAAATTTATCAGGTGTTGATATTTTAAATTACATGTTTTCACATGATGGTGATAAAAATAATTTATGTTATCATTTAGAGTTTGATAAAGATTATAATTTTGCAGGAAGCATTGCTGGAGGATCTGCATATAAATTCGGTTTATTCAAACATTCAAAAACTAATCAATGGACTACTGGTTCATCTAGAAAGTCAAGAAATGTTAGTGAGGCTGAAGCAATAGAAATTGGTGAAAAAATAAGAAATGCAATTGTTGAAGGAGCAAACCTAATCAGAAATTTTGATTCAGATTCAATTAGTGATTATATGAATCTTGAAATAGAATTGGGTAAAATATTTTCTAGTTGCAACACTTCTCATAGAAATCAGTGGATTCATAAATATTATGTATTAATATTTCCGGATAAATTTCCAATTGTCCATTGGCAGGATATGAAAAAGGATTTTCTTAAAATATTTAATTTAACTCCATATGATTGGTATTATGCTTTAGATGGTCAGTTACAATTGCTGACTAAAAAATCAGGTATTAAAGGTTATTCATTATTTAATAATGAAATTTTAAAGTTATTTGATGATGGGGTAAAACCTCCAAGACCATTTTTAAGTTCATTAAAAAGGAATATAATTTACTTTGGAGCACCGGGAACAGGAAAATCATATAATCTAAACAAGGATAAAGATAATCTTTTAGAAAACTATGAAAATAACTATGAAAGAGTAACTTTCCATCCAGATTATTCATATGCAAATTTTGTTGGAACATATAAGCCTGTTCCGGAAAACGATTCAATCACATACAAATACGTTCCAGGTCCATTCATGAGAGTTTTAAAAAAGGCAATGGAAAATCCAATTGAACCTTATATTCTAATCATTGAGGAAATAAACAGAGCAAATGTTGCAGCTGTTTTCGGTGATGTTTTTCAACTTTTAGACAGAGAAAACAATGAATCTCTCTATTCAATCGGCGCATCGGAGGATATGAAAGCATACATAAATCAGGATAAAATCAAAATCCCTCAAAACATGTTCATATGGGCAACCATGAACTCAGCAGATCAAGGTGTTTTTCCAATGGACACAGCCTTCAAAAGACGGTGGGACTTCAAATACTTCAGCATCAACAATGATGAAAAATTGATTGAAAATACTAAAACCACTTTAAACAATATGGAAGTCAACTGGAACGACTTAAGAAAAGCAATAAACGATGAATTATTATCATATAAAATCAATGAGGATAAACTTCTTGGACCGTTCTTTGCATTTAATGAATTCATGAATCAGGAAATACCAACTGAAACCTTCAAAGATATATTCAAAAATAAAATTATCATGTATTTGTTCGAAGATGCCGCCCGCTCCAAAAGAAATGATTTGTTCCAGGGAGCAAAAGCCAACAAGAAATATGTCACATATTCACAAATCTGTAAAATGTTTGATGAAAGCGGTTTGGAAATATTCTGTGACAATATCAAATCCAGATTTATCAGGGATGAAGAGGAATAGATAATGAAAACAATCTATATTCGGGAATTGAAGTATTATTCTAAATCAGAGATTCTTAAAATTCTTGAGGATGATGAAAAATCATTCAATACTCTTATAAAAAATGACATCATCAATAAAGAGGACGACAGCTTCTTATTTAAGTTTGTTGGAGTTATCATTATAGACAACATTGTCATTAACTGCTATCCGAAATACATTCCGAATGAAGATAATATTAAAAACGATTTTAAACAGGTTATAAACGTTGTTAAAAAGTACAATAATCTGTATGAGGAAGTTGAGTATCAAAATGAAAGTCTGGAAGACATTTCATTTAATCTGCTTTCAATGATGATATTCTTTCTGGAGGATTATTTTGAACATGGAATTTATAATAACATTCAAAATATCCTGGAAATCAACGGCAATGGAGAAATAGATTGGAATCGAACAATCAATTACACTGATCCAATTATTAAAGATAATAAACCTTATTATGCTGAATTATATACCAAATATAAAATCGATGATTTATTCGATTACTTCAGACTGCTTCATGAATACATCATCACTGAATGTTCAAAGCGTTTGGAATGTGCAGATTTGCTGGAACTGTTTGATTTGACTCCGGTTGAATTGTCTGATAAAGAACAAAATGACTTTGGCGAATTGGATGTCATTTTAGAAAATCTGGAAAAGGAATTGCATGTTGAGTTCAATTCACACAAACAAAAGCTATTGAAGTCCATGCATGCATTTTTAAAGGAGAAAAATTCATTTTCAAATGAAAACTACCTGACCGTTTATGGAACAACCACTTATCATGTAATCTGGGAAGATATCTGCAAGAGAGTATTTAGGGATAAACTGGATAAGCCTCTAAGGGAAATAACTGATTCTAATTCCAACACCAAACTAATCAACATCATTAAAAAGCCTGTTTGGTATTTAAATGAAGGTGAATTTAAGGTTGACACATTCAGACCTGATTTGATTACATTCTGGAATGATTACTTTATCATTTTCGATGCCAAATATTATAAACTTAAAATCACTCAAAAGTTAGAAAAGCAGCCTGGTTTGAGTGATGTTTCAAAACAGTATTTATATCAGTTGGCTTACCGGGATTTCATTGATGAAAATAACTTTAAAGGGGTTAAAAATGCATTTTTGATGCCGACATATGATGGTGAAGTAGAAAATAAGGGTTATGTTGAAATTAAAATACTGCATGATTTAGGGCTTGAAAATATTCAGGTTATAATGCTTCCCGCAGGTGAAATGAACCGGTTATATTTGGAAAATAAGAAAATGAGAATTGAAGATTTAAATCTTTAGAAATTTTTTTATGTAATTTTAAACAAAATTATGATTGTGGTACTATGGTAAATTGTTATAAATGTGGTAAAAATTTAATTAGAAATGCTAAGTTCTGCAGTAATTGTGGTGATGCAATTACCTGGCCTGAAGGTAAAGAACAAGTTCCTAATTCTGTTGGTGATTTTCTAAGGGATAAAGGTACTGAAATAATACATGACAATTTACCTGAAGAATATATTGATAAAATTAAAGATAATATTCCAAATTATCAAGAAATAAGAAATGAACCTGAAAGTGGGGAAATAGATGAAAATCAACATTTAAGTAATGCTAAAGAAAGTATTATGAATGCATCTGAAACTATAAAACAGTCTAGTGATGATTTTATTTCTAGCAATGAATATTTAAATAATGCTAAAAATTCTGTAGTCTATGCTTCTGATGCAGTTAAAAAATCAAGTTCTACTTTTATTAACAATAATATATCATATGAATCTCAAGATAAAATAAAATCTTGTGCTAATAATTTTTCAAAGTCAACTAAAAACTTCTTGGGTAATGCAGGTGAAGTATTTTCAAATATTCAAGCTCATAGAAGTAAAGTTAAACAGCAAAAACGGGAAGAACGTGAAGTTGAAAATGAAATCAAAAAAGTCAAAATGGATGAAGATAAAGAGCTACGTGAAAAAGAAAGAGCTGAAAAGGAAAAACAGAATCAAATTTTAAAAGAAGAAACCCATCAAAATAATATAATTAAAATAAGAGCCACTAGAACAGTTTCGATTGAAATTCCTTATCATGTGCCCACTGATGATGTTATGCATGGATCAATTAAGGGTGAAATGATGGGAAGTGCTGCTGGAAGAGCTATGGAAGGATTATTTGGAGATAATAATTCTTTATCAAGTACTGTAAATGCAGGATTAATTCTTGGTGGCGTTGGATCTCTTATAGGAGGTCTTGCAGCTGCATCGGATGATGGAATTCGTTGGAATACTGCTCAACTTTATATTGCAGATGATGAAATAATAATTTCGGGAAAATATTCACTTTCGTTTGACGAAATTAAACTTATATCTGTAGGAAAATATAAATCCAGTGATGTTATTGTATTCACACTTCAAAATCAAGGTCTTGAATTTAAAACAGATGATGCATTAGCTTTAAAAATAGTTATTGAAGAATATATTCAAAAGTATAACTCAAATAAAAAATCTCCAGGAAATGTTGATGATTTACTGAAATATGGTGAATTATATGAAAAGGGTATAATTACAAAAGAAGAACTCGAAATGAAGAAAAAAGAGTTATTATAATTTATTAATGGTATTTCATCTTTGAGGTTATTAATTGGAGATAATTCAATGGATAAATTAAAACAAGAGTTAAATGATTTAAATAACTCCATTCGTGAATTGGAAAATCGAATTCAAGAAGCGAAAGAGGAAGCTGAAGACAACATCAAACCATTGAAAATAGAATTGGATCAAGTTAAGCAAGACAAAAGAAATTATGCATCAAAAAACGATTTTGAATCAGTCCAAAACTGCAGAAGAAAGGAAAGTAATCTCAAATTCAAGATTGATGCTCAATGGAACAAATATTCTCTTTTAAAAGGCGATTTATTCAAACTCAACCAACAAAAAACAGATTTGGAAAAACAAATCAAGCTCGAAGAGGATAAAATCAAAAGAAACAATGAAATCAAAGCCAGAATGGAACAAGTCTTAAATAATTATAGGAAAACCCAAAATCTAAAGGAAGCTGCAGTCAGTTCAAACATCAGCCATGACTATGTTGAGCAGTGGTATGAATGGGGCAAAGGCGATTTCAATGAAACATATTCCTATTTTTACACAAAAATAACAGAAATCGACAATCAGCTCAATGATAAAAAAGTCCAAAAGCTCAAAAAACAGATGGATGATGTCATTGAGGCCTACAGAAAAACAGATTCCCTGAAGGAAGCTTCAAAAATTGCAGACGTAAGCCATGATACCGTTCAGTACTGGTATGAGTGGGGATCAAAAGGTTTCGGTGAGGAAAACGCTTACTTTTTCAAAAAAATTAAGGAAATGGATATTTAGATAAACATCCATTCAAACCAGATTTCACAATCTTGTACTGCCGCCGGCACCAAATCCGTTGCTTCCGAAGTAATAGAAACTTTCACGATTGTGCTTATCGTTATATGTTCTGTAGTAGTCTTCCAAATCCAGTTCAAGATTTTTCTCATAGTCTTCACGGATGTAATCCCTTTGGGCATTGTCCAGCTTATTTAGAAATGTTTCTTCGGACATTTTTGATTCGGGGGCGCTTTCGATGATTTCCTGAATTTCTTCTGTCAGTTTGTCGCCTTTAAATGAAATTTCAAATATTTTGTTGCCGGTTGAAAAGAAGACATATGATCTGTTCAAACCGGTACTGTCTTTATTCCATGGGGAGTGATAATCATCATAGATATGAATTAGGTCATGGCCTGAAAGTGAGCTTTGTTCGATATCAACAATTCCCTTTCCTGTTGAATCGGAACCGTAGTTGTGTTTTAATGTATTGTAATCAACACAGGATACAATTAATAAATTATTATAAGAATATGATTTTTCATAATTTGGATTTCTGCTTTCATTGAAATATTTGTCCGGAATCTTGAAGTTCACCTTATTTACAGTGATCTCATGCCAGTTACTCGTATCCAGTGCATATATGCATGGCAGGCCAACAAGAAGGATTGCCAAAATCAAAGCCAGTTTCATTTTCATTCCAATCACTGATTTATATTTTTTTTATTTGAGAGTTATAAAATTTATCTTATTTATGAAATTTTTGCTTTGTAATATGTTCGAGCGAATAGTTCACATCAGGTAAAATTTAAAATAATGTAAGTTAAATATTTTTATTGACAACTTATCGGGAAGATGATGATTATCTGTTTTGTATGGGCTTGTGAATGAAGATATGATTCATTTCAAAACTGAAGACGAATGTTAGGGCGATTAGATAGCTGATGAAATTGGTATTTGATTATATGATGTGAAAATATTTTTTTCTAAAAATTTATTAACATAGTTGTCACAATATATGAATAGTGAGCTTATGATGGGAAAAGAAAAGTGCGAACTGCTCAATGAAATCAGGCAAAATATTGCCGATGCAAACGATATTGAATTCACTGTTTATGAATGTACTTTCGAAGGTGAATGTAGTGGAACTTGCCCTAAATGTGAGGCTGAAAGGGAATATTTGGAGCGGGAGCTTGAAAAAAAGCAGAATGCTGGTGAAAAAATCAATTTAAAAGGTGTTTTTAAATTGAAGCCTGAAGAAAAAATAATTGAGATTCCATATGATGATGTATATCTAGTCAGAAAACCTTCATCAAGGCCAACTGCTTCTTTGGGCCATCTCTTTGGAAATGGCATGCCGAGAGGTGATCCTGACCATTTTGTTTTAAAAAAGCCATTAAATGAGAATAGTGATTAAAATGAAAGGAAGAGACAAGTGTAATTTGCTTAATGAAATCCGGCATAAGATAGCTGAGGATAACAGCATTGAATTTGAAACTGAAGAGTGTACTTTTGAAGGGGACTGTACCGGGACCTGTCCGAAATGTGAATCTGAAAGGGAATATTTGGATTCGGAACTCAAGAAAAAGCAGGATGCCGGTGAGGAAATAAACATCAGAAATATATTCGCATTAAATGAGGATTCAAAAGATTATAACTATGATCCAATTGGGGTAATTGAGAAATTAGCAGAGGATTCCGGCGAAGAAAATGATGCACTTTTGGGAAATCTTATTTTTGAAGAAAGACTGACTGGAGATGTTCCGGCACAAACTGATGATGAAGATGATGAACTTTTGGGAGATCTTATTTTTGAAGAAAGACTGACTGGAGATGTTCCGGCACAAACTGATGATGAAGATGATGAACTTTTGGGAAAGCTTAGTTTTGAAGAATGACTGACTGGAGATGTTCCGGCACAAATTGATGATGAAGATGATGCACTTTCAGAAGAAATTAGTATAACTGGAGCTATTCCTCCTTCTTCATTAAATGATAAAAATGATTAGCGTTTCAAAGATTTCACGATTAAGAACCTACAGTGACGGTGACGGGGTTTCAACCTTGATTGGCTGCATGGGATGTCCTTTAAGATGCGCCTATTGTTTCAATCCTTTCAGTTGGGATGAATCCATCAAACCTAAAAGATACACTGTTGATGAATTATACGATGAGGTTAAAAAGGACAATATCTACTTTCTAGCCACAGGAGGAGGATTGGTTTTCGGCGGCGGAGAACCGTTGCTCTACCATGATTTTATTAAGGAATTCATTGAAAAATACAGGCCAACTGGCTGGAAATTCACGCTTGAAACATCCCTCAGTACAAAACAGGAGTGTCTAAAAGATATAATTCCATATATTGATTATTTCATAGTGGATACAAAGGACATGGATAAGAACAGATATGAGTTGTATACTAAAGGCGATTATGATTTGTTTTTGTCAAATTTAAAATATCTGCTTGAAAATGTGGGGGCAGATAAAATCAGAGTTCGCGTTCCTAAAATTCCCAAATTGAATACATTATATGACGTAAGAGTAAATTCTGAAATCCTTAAAGGCATGGGATTTAGGGAAATTGAAGTCTTTAATTATATCGAAGTCGATGAATTTGAAAAGATATCAGAAATTGCCTTAAGGAATAAACAGGAATTTGTTGAGCTGATGACTAATAATTTTATAAAGGATTTTATCCTCTCGGAAATAGTTTTAAAAGTTACTCCCTTAATAGATTTTCATATTAAATGCTTTCCGGGATATTTATGGAAAAATACAGAGTTCATATTTGAATTCGATTCCGTTTATGGGGAGAATCTATATGATTTAAAAGAGGCCATCATTTCCAGATTATGTGAATGTTACGATTATTTGGATTTGGAATACTCGTTTTATGTAATTTTATATCCCGTCGATTCTCTGGTTCATAAATCCTTTGGAAAAGATGAATGTTTCAGGACTGCTGATGTTTTAGAGGGATTCAATCAAAGAGATAGGGACGACTATCTGTTGAAGCTATGGGAAAAAGATAAGTGGGGCTATCTTGAATTTAAAAACTTTTGTCGGACCACAAATAAATTGAGTGACTATTTTGATAATTACACCTATGAACTTGACCCCAAATACATCCTTTCAAATTCCTATGAAGTTTTCCCGCCAGAATCTGAAATCAGGATATTTCTTAATAAATCAGGCGAAAAATATAATATTGTGGAATATGGAGATGCAACACATGTTCTGGTTCAAAAATTAGACATTAAAATGGAAGTTATTTCTCAAGAAATTAGTATGTTAAACAGATAATGTGATTCAAATGTCAAACTACAGAAACGACCTGCTTGAAGCAAAAAGGCAATATAAGGCTAAAAATTATGCAAAATCCTGTAAAATTTACACTAGACTGTATAATGAAATTCCCTTTGACAATTCCGCCAAATATTCCTATGCCTGGGCGGTCTATCAAGCAAAAGTCAGAAATTACGCTTCCGAAAGCCAATTATTCGAGGATGTTGATTTAATAACAAATCTCACAAAGCAGAATGATTTAAATCGAACCAAGTTATGCGTCTACACAATGAGCGTTTTTAAGGTTTTTAAGTTGTTGTATCATAATAACGAGTATGAAAGCCTGCCCTACTGGCTGGATAAAATCAACCCTGATTTTCTTGATGAGGTCAGATTTACAAGAGACGGTGAAATCTATCCTTCAAACAGGGAAAGCTATTACATCTACTCTTCGGTTACCTATTTTAAACTTATGGAATATGAAAAGTGTATCGCCATATCCGCCAAGGCACTGAATTCACTTACCAAGTTCACAGCAGACAACGGAATTTGGTTTGAGTGGAGAACGCCAAATCACTAAGGCAAATCGGAGAGTATACAAAGGCTCTGAAGTACCTGAACAAAATCAGTTTGGATGAATGGTATGTCTATCATGAGATGGCTGAAAACTATTATTTCCTGCAGTTTGAAGATGACAGCCTGAAGTATGCCCTGAAAGGTGCGCTTAAGGACGATCCGCAGGATATGAAGTACAATCTTTATTCATTACTGGCTTATTTGTTGCATGTTGATTATCGGGATTATGCAGAAAAGCATGAAATGTTATGTGAGCTGATTCGGCTTGAAAGTGGTGATGGCAAAAAGGAACTGGAAGATGATTTGGTTGAAATTTGGACTGGACTTGAAGATAAAGTAATATGAAAATTTTTTTAAACAATCACAATCAAAGTATTAAACAGGTGCATGTAAATGGGTCTTTTTAGAAAAAATCCTTCTGAGAAAAAACTGAAGGAATTGACAGGCGGTTTTGTATTAAATAATGAATTCATTAGTCGTTTGAAGGATAACGGCCTGGAGATTCGTGACGGCAGTCTGATTCAAAGCCAGCTTAAGGATGAAATCAAAGAGGGATTGCCTGCAGATGATGTGGGCATAAGGCTGAATCAGTTAATAGTTGAATATAAAAAGCAAAAGACCGATTCAGTTCTTGATAAAACCTGTCCAAGATGCAGCACAAAACAGGAATTTGAAAATACATTCTGCATCAACTGCGGCTATGAGTTTAACCGGACAAAAAACTGTCCAATATGCGATACATCACAGGAAGATTCCAATATTTTCTGCATCAATTGCGGATACGATTTTGCAAGCAAGAATATCGCAAACACAAAAAAGGAATGTCCAAATTGCCGCAAGTCCCAATATATCCGGAATAAAACCTGTTCCGATTGCGGTTATGATTTTGAATCTGAAAAATTACCGAACTTGCTTAAAAAATGCCCATCTTGCAATCTATTGCAGAAATCAGCCAACATGTTCTGCAGAAACTGCAAGCAGGACCTGCGGGATGTTGACTATGAACCGTGTGAAGAGCTGGTTGAATGCAGTCATTGCGGGCGCATGATTCCGGCAAACAAGGATATGTGTCCATTTTGTAAATTTGATTTCAATAAATTTGAACGTGAGAAAATTGAAAAACAGAAAAAAGAAGAAAAAATCAGATTATTGAATGCTCTTGATACCGAACGTAAGGCCACCTTTCTGGCAAATTACGAATTCAACCTTAAAACCTGTCCTGACTGCAATACTAAATTCCTTAAAGCAGACCCGTTCTGCTTCAACTGCGGAGCGAGTGTTCTTACCAAACAGACTGTCAAAAATGATAATCTTGAAGTAAAAGATGGCAAGCTGGTTGCAAAGGATGAATCAAATCAAAAGGATGAACTGACAGACCTTGAAGCACTATATTCACAGACTGTTCAAAGCAAATACGCCCCGGCATTCAAGGTCGCTTATGTCCTGTACCTGGAGGAGTTCAGGAAAAATCCCACAAAGAAATTTTCAGACAGGCTTGCAAAACATTACGACACAACTCCTAAAAAGCTCAACAGGCAGGCTCTTGAAGACGAGTTCATCGAGCCGGCACCACCGTTAAATGTGGCCAAGGATTTTAAGGTGTCCGACTTAAAGGAGATTTTAAAGGAACACAACCTTAAGGTTTCAGGCAAAAAGGATGAGCTGATTGAAAGGTTGGGCGAAAACTTGTCCGAAGATGAGCTTAAAAAGTATTTTAAATCAAAAACATATCAGATTAGCGATTCTGGACTGGAATTTCTGTCCAAAAACAGTTGCATCCTGTACATCTACAATAGCAAGGACATTTCAAGAGTATTCTATCCGTCTGAAATCGGAAAGATTTTCGAGGAAAAGCAATACTCTGAAACAGAAATTCAGGATATCATATTGAAATACCTCAAAAGGATATTTGATGAAAAGTTGACACAAGAAAGATGGGTTGATTTCAAAATATATGCAAATGCAATCGCCGAAGTCATGGAAGACAAAGGCGAACTTAAGGATGCCCTGAATGTCCGTTTGAAGGTGTTTTTGTTTGACCTCAACAATTTCTCGATTGTCACCGAAAGGCCGAATCCGAGAAATACAAAACTCAAACAGAAAGACATGTCAAAATTAATGGAACTGATGCATAATTTGGCTCTTTCAATCGATGATCTTAAAGAGGAGTTCGGCAGGGCATACAATGAAGTGCTGTTTGAAGTTGAAATCACAAAAGAGGATTCATTAATCTATTTGCTTAAAATATTCGGCGGAGAGGATTTGGATAAGATATCCGCGGAAATCAATGAAAGCTATTCTAATCCTCATTGATTTCAGTGTAATTGTTTTTAAAGGTATCCAGTATTTCACGCATTTTCTTGTCTTTGGCAGCATCATATCCGCTTTTTAGAATGCTGATGATGGATGCAATCTTGTCTTCGGGACTTAGGATTGCATTATTTTCAAGCATGATCTGGTCGTATTTCGGAGGATATGTGAAATCCTTTTTGAACTGCTGTTTGATTTCTTCCCTTAAATCATAATCAATGAATTCCTCTAGAATATGCAGTATGTCATGCGCTATTGTATTTCCCATAACAAGACTGATTGTAATGCTTTTTTGGTCCTTTTCAGGGTCAAATTCCTGTATAAGAATATTGTTGAATGAACCGTAGTTCTGATAGCCGTGAGGCACGAATCTCCCTTCGCAGGTGTGTGCGCAGTATTCATTTGTAAGCTGTGTCAGCGGGCTTCCAATCAATGTAAACCATGCAAGGGCTTCAATTGCATCGCTTTTGGATGAACCCCATACATACATCAGTAACTGTTCAAAAATCTCGCTGAACAAATGATGTGACAGTTCATGAATCAGTGTGGAAATCTGGCTTGCCTTGTCCAGCCTGTCGTCGACTCTGATGATGTTGAATGAATAGCTTCCAAGCTCTGCGCCGCTTGACTTGTAGATTATTTTGCTGTAGGCTTCGGCAATGGCTTTTATCTTATCAAGGATGTTCATGTGGCGTTTGTTCACATCTGTGTTTTTATAGTATTCCTCAAGGTGGTGGTGCCCCATGTTGGCAATGTTTTCAATGACCGTATTGTAGCCCTCAAGGGTTATTTCATCAAGTTTTTTATAGTTTTCTTTTGTGAAAATGTCTTCAAAGTTTTCATAGCTTTTAACTTTGAAATGTTCCTTTTTAAAAAGTAGTTCTCCACAGTTTTCACAGTTGTTGTTGTCGTCGCTATTTTCAAATCCACATTTAGAACAGAACACCATGCTAATCACATGTAAAGGTATGTTTTTCATCTATAAAATAAATGTATGTTTTGCTATAAACTTTTTTTACGGGATAATTGCAATAGAAAATAATTGATTCAAATCACCGTTTGATAAACGTCGGAATATGAAATTACTTTATATCTTAATTAAACAATTTTAAAACTGTTTTAAGCAATTTTAAGATGCAAGTGGGCACTTACATTCGAAAACATTTATATATGGTCGTTTTAATATTATTAATTAGATAAAATTTGGGGAAAATGTGATTCGCATTTTCATTATCTAAAAAGGATTTGTTATCATGAAAAAAATATTATTTGCTTTACTTTTTATATCAATCGCCATCGTTGGCGTAAGTTTTGTCAGCGCTGCTGATGCGGATGCTGTAAGTTCAGTTGAGCCTGAACTTCAAGCTGACACCCCTAGCTTTGAAAGTCAACCTATCGTATCCAGTGACAGACCTACTTTAAACGGTCCTTCCATTGTTTCCGGTGACCGTCCTTGGTTTGAAAGTCAATCAACTGTTTCCAGTGAAAGACCTGAGTTTGACGGAACCATTATTGTCCAGTGGGATGATCCTATTGTTCCTATCTTCACTCCTCTTGCAGGAGGTCTTGGTGGCGGTGAATACACTCCTTACTACGCTACTTTTGAAGGTGCAATGGGTGGTGGAGAATACACTCCATTCTATGCTGCTTTTGAAGGTGGTATGGGTGGCGGTGAATACACTCCATTCTATGATGCCTTTGGAGGTGCCATGGGAGGCGGTGAATACACTCCTTACTACGCTACTCTTGGCGGTGCCCTTGGTGGTGGTGGTGGCGAGAGCTTTTACTAGTTCTGATATATTAACTTAAATGAATTCCTGAATAATTGGAATTCGTTCCTTTTCTCTTTTTATTTTATATATTTTCCTTGTTTTTTACAATTAACTCTTGAATGTGTTATTTTCATTATTTTAAATCTGATTTTTGCATCTGTTCCAGTGTCGTTTTTTACCAAAAGATTTATATATGACTTCTTATTAACATTTTATTATCTAAGTATATACAAACTATTATACTGGAATTCGAACCATCACCTAAAACCATGCCATTTTAGTTGAATTATCGAAAAGACCAATTTAAGTGATAATATGAGAACAATTTCAATAAAAGGAACAGGTAAAGTGAAAAGGGACCCTGATTTGGTGATCTTTAACATTTCGACAACAGCACAAGCAAATGAGCTTGAAGATAGTGTTGATGCATCAAACAGACTCATCAGCGAATTGAAAAATGACTTTGAATCAATGGGATTTGAAAGGAATGATTTGAAGACTGTCAATTTCCATACTCGTCCTGTCTATGAGTATTTTGAGGTTGGAGTGGTCAATAAGAGGCATGAAAGAAAACTGAAATGTTTTGAAGTCAATCATGATTTGAAAATTGAATTTGATTTGGACAATGAGAAAATCAATGATGTTTTGAACTGTCTTAAAAACTATAGGGATAATTTGGATTTCAACATGAGGTTTTCTGTAAAAGATAAGGATTCAATGAAAAAGGATGTGATGCTGGATGCAACAAGAAATGCAAGATTCAATGCCGAAGTTCTTGCGGAGGCATCATCAGTTGAACTGGGCGATCTGATTAAAATAGAGTACAACTGGGGCGATTTCCATTTCTATTCAAGGGTCGATTATGATTGCTGTATGGATGATACAAATGACTATTCTCCATATGTGGAGTTCCATCCAGATTCTATCGAAATCACAGACAATGTCTCATTCGTCTGGGAGATTAAATAGATTTAGGAGTTATAAATTGGTGTGATTTAATTGAAAGAATATCCGATTGCCTATGAGGAATACGAGAAAAGGGTAATAGAACTGTTCCTTAAGGTGTATCCAGATGATAAACGCAAAATAATGATTTCCCGATTAAGTAATTTCTTAAAGAAAGATCCTAATTTCATAAAGGAATTGTACGTGGATGACTGTTTTGTGTTTGATAATCCTCAATTGTACGGTGACAACTGCAAAAATGCATTTGATGATTATCATCTGGAATCTGTAGCGGTAAACACTTTGCATATGCTTCTTGGAGGCAATTTCGAGTAAATGGATTGAAAGGAGAATATCATGTTAAATGAAGAGGATTATCCGATGACCTATAAAGACTATGAAAAACGCGTAATAGAATTATTCCTAGAAGATTATGAAGGTGAAATGCTGGAGCTGATGAAGGATAGAATAGATGATATTTTATCAGAATCTCCCAATTTCCTAGAACAATCATACGGATATGATTGTTTTACTTATGACAGTCCACATATCTATGGGGAAACTTGTAAAAAATGTTTTGAAGATAACTTTTTAAAACAAACTCCGGTTGCAAACTTAAGAATGCTAATCGGATAAAAATAAGAAAAAATAAGATAAGTATTTGGAAGGAATAATTTAAAATGTCTGATGTTCGTTTAAATCGAATCGAGTTAACGAGGGAGAGTAAAATGAAAGATGAGAAAATAATCCTTTCTACTGATGACAGTGAAATCAACAAAGCCATAGTGGAACACGAAAAAAGAATGCAAGAATTTATTGAAAATTTATTAAAAAAATTAGATGAAGAATATGGTAATGAAGAATGATTAATTATGAATTTTTATAAAATATCTGCGAGTGGTTATGAAGACGCATTTATATAATAAATTTCAGGTGATGAGTATTATGGCTCGATATCATGGTTTGATGAGTGATAATTTTCTTTTTCATCTAATGCAGCTTAAATTAGACAATTTGTCTGAAATTGAACAAAAAAAGTATCTGCAGGATTTAAAGAATCAAGATGAACAAAGATATTATGAATTTCAAGTATGGCGAAAGGAATATTTCAAAAGTAAGGCCTATGATAAAATTGTTGAAAAGGTCACCAGTATTGAAAGAACAGCATATGAATTATACTTAAATAATCAATTTAAGGAATCCTATGAATGTTATTATGGTATTTTAGTAAATGCAACAGACTTTAAAAAGAAAGATTGGATAAAATCTTTTCGATGGTATGATGAAATTTTATTAAAATGCTTATTTGACTTTTCAGGGGATTACCAAAGCTTTTTCACAAATCTTTTCAAAATAACCGAGGATAATTATCAGATTTGGGTTGATAAGGCAAAATTTTTTGTTGATAATGATTTACATGAAAATGCAGTTGAATGTTGCCGTAAACTTTTAAAATTTAATCCAACAGATGAAAATGTTTTAAAAATTATATCTTTAGTGGAATTAGATGATAATGTTAAATAGGGTTATCATTCAGGTGTTTCAAAAAATTACTTCAAATTGTAATGATTTAACAAGTAAATTTTATGCCTTTCAAAGATAAGTAAAATTATATTTGAGGGACTTAAATAAAGGAAAATAAAAAAATAATATCTAAAAAGGAGAGTGTGAAAATTATGGTTAATGAAGAAAATTATCCAATGACTTATAAAGAATATGAAAAAAGAGTAATTGAGTTATTTCTTGAAGATTATGAAGGTGAAGCATTAGAATTAATAATGGAACGAGTAGAAGCAGAGATATCTGATAAACCCAATTACATTGAAAGTTTTTATGGGCAAGATTGTTTCCGTTATGACCATCCTGAAATTTTCGGAGATTCTTGTAAAAAAAGATTCGAAGATAATCGATTAAGACAAACACCAGTTGCAAACTTGAGAATGCTTTTGGGATGATTATAACTTATGTAATCAATATGAAAAACAATAATTGTTATTAACTTGTTAGTATAAATATTAAATCAAGGTGATATAATGGAACTTTTAGATGAAATCATAGACCTGCTGAATGATGCAAAATTTCAAGAAGTAATAGCTAAAATTGATGATTTTCTGGATAAAAATCCCGAATATAAGACTATAGATTACTACCATTTCGCAAATCCTCTTGAAGAGCTTCTATTTGACCATTATCTCGGAGACATTAACTCTGTTAAAACGTTAAGTCTGGATGAGCCACTGGAGGAAATCTATACAATATACTCCATAGCTTATATGGGTATGGGCAAGCTGGAAGAGGCAGAAAAGTATCTAAAAATTGCCAATCAAATCAATCCGGTATCAGCGCAGATACTTATGAGATTATGTGAGCTTTACCAGGAAAAACACGAGGAAGAGAAATTAAAGGATCTCTCATGTGACATCTTCAGATATGCATATGACGTTGACATTCTGACCTCCAACTATTTCAAGCTTGCAGATTATCTCTTCCATACAAACAAGAATATGGATCTGTATGACCATCTATTAAATTTCTATCTGTTTTTAAGATCCGGTGAAGAGCAGAAACCGGTAGGGGATGATGTGAAATATTTCAAGGAAAACAACATTCAGCTCGGAGCCAATCGTGAGATATTCATGATGCTGATGTATCTAATTGAGGTTCACGAACAAAAGAACATGCCTGGAGCTGTCGAATACTTCAAAAACATTTTCAATGAGCTTGCAGGATTCACCAAATATGTAAATCATTTATAGGTGATAAAATGGATAAGAAAGATTTGGAAAACGTGATTAAAGAAACAACACTGGTGGACAATTCACAATTGGAAGAGCTGATGAGTAAAGAACTGACAGTTGAAAGCCAAAACGAATTTTTAAGATTATTCAAGGATTCACAGCTGTTCATGCCAGTTACATGGTCAGAAAACATGTTTGAAGGAATTGAAAACGCAAAAGAGGGGGACATATTCGAACCTGAAGGTCGGGTAGGATTTGACATAAACTATCTGACAGGCGAGAACGGCACAAAGGCTGTGCCTCTTTTTACAAGCAGTGAAATAATGGAAAAGGCAGGCGTTCAAAGCTCAGCAAACATATTGTTCATGAGCGATCTTGCAGACATGCTCAAACAGACTGACAGATATTCCGCAGTTGCTGTAAATCCATTTACGAAAATGGAGATTGACATACCAATGGATGTGTTTTTGAATCTGTTTTACAAACCGACTGAAGAGGAAATAAAAGCGATTGAAGCTTTAGATAAAGTATTGAAAATCATAAAGAAGCATTCAATCGAACTCGATGAAAATTCCACATTTTTCTTAAGAAGCGATGAAAACATAATGGTTGATGCGGCCGTTGACGGCGTTTTCACACCTCAGTTGCCTTTATATGTAAGCAGCAATCCTCATCAGGGTGAGGATTTGAAGTATACCAACATATTGCTGATGCCAAAATCCAAAAAGTTCCTTCCGCTAGGTTCTGAAGAAGAATTGGATATTATAATCGCACCGGGAACCGAATTCAAGCTTGAGGATGTGCTGGATGAGACTCAAAATCTCTGGATGTGTGGCAATCAACCATTTTTTGATGATTAAACAAACACGCAAGATTAAAATATGGATTGGATAAAGGTAATATCATGAATAAATTAAATTTGTCAAAATCAAGTTACTGCAGCTGCGTGCAGTGTGAAAAGATTTTATGGCTGAATGAATATAAACCAAAAGTTAAAGAGGAAAAAAGCAGTGATGCCATTCTGGAAGCAGGAAAAAAGGTGGGCGAGTTTGCAAAGGGCCTTTTCGGAGACTATGAAGACGTCCCATATGATAACAGTCAAAGTGCAATGTTAGAAAAAACCAAAGAGCTTATGGAAAAAAAGCCTAATGTCATTACCGAAGCGTCATTTTCCTATGATAACAATTTCTGCAGGGTGGATATCCTTAAAAATGACACAGACGGTGTGGAAATCTATGAGGTGAAAAGCTCTACAAAAATCAAGGACATCTACCTTGATGACGTTGCATACCAGTACTTTGTCCTATCAAATCTTGGTTTGAACGTGAAAAAGGCAACAATCGTTTACATAAACAAGGATTACGTATTACAAAAAGAACTGGATATGAATCAGCTGTTCAATATTGAAGACATTACCGATATTGCAGTTCAAAAGCAGGATGAGGTAAAAACCAACATTGACATGGCCAACAGCTTCATGGAAATGCACGGAAGTGACGATGAGCCTGTAAAGGATATTGGAGTCTACTGTCTTGACCCCTATGACTGTGATTTCTGGGATTACTGTACCAGAGATTTGCCAAAACCAAACGTTTTCGATATAATGGGCGGAATGCGAAAATCTGCAAAATTCGACAAGTATTATGAAGGAAAAATTTCATTTGAAGATTTGGAAAACGAAGACCTCAATCCAAAATACCTTGAACAGATTGATTTCACCCTGAATGACAGGGAACCGAAAATAGAACGAGAAGCAATAAAAGAATTATTGGATTCTCTTAAATATCCCCTATATTTCATTGACTATGAGGCTTTCCAGTGCGCAATACCTGAATATGAGGGAACAAAACCCTATCAGCAGATACCTTTCCAGTACTCATTGCATATAATTCCGCATGAGGGTGCACCTTTGGAACATAAGGAATATCTGGCGCAAGCCGATGATGAAAACATTATCAGAAACTTTGCAGAGAGCATGATTGGTGATTTGCCGGAAAACGGCAGTGTTATTGTCTATAACAAGACTTTTGAAGAAAGTCTCGTAAATAAAAAGATTGCTTTGAT
The DNA here is from genome assembly GCA_902789505.1 of uncultured Methanobrevibacter sp. Lineage (GTDB taxonomy): Archaea > Methanobacteriota > Methanobacteria > Methanobacteriales > Methanobacteriaceae > Methanocatella. The sequence goes on from CADAOO010000004.1 coordinate 47,753, forward strand.
GTATCCTGATTTAGCCGATGAAATCGAAAGAATCAACGGCAATATAGTTGATATAATGGTGCCGTTCAGCAGAAGAAACTATTACACCAAAGAGATGGAAGGCTCATATTCAATCAAAAAGGTTTTGCCTGCATTATATCCGGATGATCCTGAATTGGATTATGGAAATTTAAATTTGATACATAAAGGTGATGAGGCATCACAGGCATTCTTAAGTCTAAGGGATATGGCTCCAAAAGAGCGGAAAAAAACTAGGGAAGCCCTGCTTAGATACTGTGAGCTTGATACTTATGCCATGGTAAAGATATGGGAAAAGTTCAGGGAAGTTACAGGTGAGGATTAACATTAACCTTTGCCAAAAGTTGTTTTAAAATCACTTTTCAAAAGCGTTTTGAATAATTATCATGATTCCGATTTGGTTTTGATTTTCCAAAACAGTAATGTTAATGTCAGAAATGATTCGTTAAATCAAATGAAAAAATCTAACTATCAATTATATTGGTGCTGGCATTAAGTATTTTGCATCCAAATCATATGAAAAAATGTTGCTTGAAATGTTCTAAACTTGCAATGATTGGGGTCATGAAAAAGGCAAAAGAATTATTTGAAGAAATCCATAAACATAGTATTTAATAACGGGGTGTTAATATGAAAATCAAACTCAATGATGTATGTTCCATCAACAATGCGGATATTGACATTTCAAAAATCAATGTTGTGGGCGGCGTCAACTCAAGCGGAAAATCAATAGTGTCCAAACTTCTGTACTGTTATCTGAAATCAGAAAAGGACGATGAATCACTTGAATTTTTAATGGACAGTGAAGGACTTTCAAATCTGAAAGATTCCAATATAACTTTCAAATCAGATTCAGATATCTCTGAAGTCTTTTATATTGACAACATTTCAATCCTGGATTTAAAGAACCTCGACATTTTAAGGGTGGATCATATAATCCATATCAAGGAAGCTCTGGAAAATGAGGAGTATTCCTCAAGGCCTTCCATAATACAGGAAATCTTAAAAAATGACTGCACCGATCTGTCAGCGGCAGGAATAAAACAGATTGGAATCATTGAAATCCTGCTTCAGAACAACTCACTTAGGGAGAACTCATTTTTAATCATTGATGAGCCTGAAAGCAACCTGCATCCTCAATGGCAAATCAGGTTTGCCCAAATCTTAACAGTTCTTTCAAAGGAAATGGGCATTTACATATATCTCAACTCCCACAGTCCCATATTTATCGAAGCGGTCAGTCTTTATGTACAATTCTACGATCTGCTCGATGAAACTTCATTCTACCTGACCCAAAAGCAGGATAACGGCAAATACGACTTCAGAAAAATCAATCCAAAGAACATGGGTGATGTCTATGAAGATTTGACAAGACCCTATGATGAGCTTGACAAGATAAAAGCCGAAATCATTTTCAAGGGGTGATTTTCATGTCTTTAACAAAGGAGGAAACATTATTTGTGGACTTTCTGGATTCATTCCATCAATTCTACAAAAAGGCCCATGAGATAGCTGAAAACTCTAAGGGGATATCAATTCTGCCGATGGAAGACGGCAAAAACGAGTTCAGGATGTATTCCCTTGATGAAATATGTCACTCATGTCAGATATTCAGGGAAGGAAATCTTTTAATCACTCCGAAGACAACCGATGCAATATGGTACAAAAAGAAAAATGATAAATTCTTTATTTTTTTAATTGAATTCAAGGGAGACTTTCTTTGCAGAAATTCAACGAAATGCCTGCTTGTCAGTGCTGTTGATGATTTAAAAGTCAAAAACGAAAGATTCAACAACGAATTTTCAAAAGACATAGCCAAACTTGATACGGTTATCGACAAGTATTCCGACAGGATGCTGAATGGACTTGCTGCAAAACCGTTGGAAACTGTGACAATTGCATTGCCGTTAATCTATGAAGAGTATTATGAGAAAAACAAGGATGATGTTGAATATTTAGATATCAGGGAATTTCTTAATAAATCAAGAATTATTTATCGTGTCGTTTCCATTTCAGATAAATACGAGCCGAACCGCCAGCGTTCAAGGGGAAAGTCCTACCGGTGCTCCAATATGATTCCATCAATCTGCAAAAGACTTGCCCATGAAAGGCGTGACCGTGAACTGGACTCATCATATGAATCAAGCCTGGAGACCTATCACAGAAGATATGAAAGGGCGGGAATAGTCTATAGCGCAGGCTTTGTCGATAATGTTGCATTCAATAATTTCATTGAGAATTATTTAAAATGAGTTTATCGTGACTGTCAAAAAGCCATATAATGTATTTAATATCAATAGAAAATGGCATTATTGACATGTTCTCTTTCATATTGTTAATAAAATGCCAATAGCGGAACTGTTGGCTAAAAAAGAAGATTCAAAAACTACAAAATATTTTTTAAAAAACAGTATTCAACCAAAAGACTGCATTACCATAGTTTCTGATTTAAAATCAAGTTATGATTTCATTGCCTATGATACCATAGAAAATGAAAAAAATGTAAATATCTCCTTTAACATAATAGTTAAATAAGAAAATAGGGGGTAAATGAAATGAAAATGAAAAGGATAGTGATAGTGGCACTGGTTATAGTGGCCGTTTTATTGTCCGCGGCTGTAGTCAGTGCGGGATTTCTGGAAGATCTCTTTGGAGTGCAGCACAAGGACAATGTCGTGGAAATAGAAAACATCAAATTCAATACAACAAATGTGACATCATTCAAGCTGTCAAATGAAACAAACGTTTCAGGCGTACATGCAAGCGCATATGTTGATGATAAGGATACAGGATATAACGTGCACATAATAAACTGCAGTGGAATCGAGTCAAACGCCGCTACTGATTTCATTCAGGATTATCTCACCAAGTTTGACAAGTCACCGTCCCAGACAATCAGCGGGGCAGTCATATACACCATATCCGCTGATTCAGGAAGCCATGCCGGCCAGCCAAGATATGTGGGTTACGTTCAAAACAAGGATTTGAAAACCCTGGTTGAGATAAGCTCTCCTGATGCAAATGAAACATCAAAAATGATTCGTTCATTGACATTCAAATAGAAACAAAACTGGAGATGCACACAGCACCTCCCTACTCTTTTTTTCAGATATATTAAATGGCCCTGAAAAATGGGTTGCAGCAGATGATTAACCGACACTTATTTTTTTAATAAATCATGTTCATATTATTCTTATTTTTCTACATATTATTCAGTAATATATTTTTTTCAAAACGAATATATAGTAATTTAAACACAAATAATTATCAATTGAATATTATGTATGGGGGCAGAATTTTTGATAAATAAAAGATTAATGATGCTTGCAATACTGCTTGCAGGTCTGCTGGCGGTTTCAGCCGTAGGCGCCGCGGACAATGCAACAGGTGATATTGCAGATGAAGAAATAAGAGCTGATGAGGCTGTGGTAATTGAGGAAAATCAGGAGATTTTAAGTGAAAATGATGATTATGGAACATTTACAGATTTGGCTAATTTGATAAATGATGCTGATATTAACTTAACGTTAGCTAAAAACTATAGGTTTACGGATGCAGATTCCAAATACGTGAATGGAATAGAAATCCGTAATGGCATTAATATTTTCGGTAACGGAGCTACCATCGACGGGTCCAATCAGGCAAGAATTTTTAATGTATTCATATATTCAAGTTTTCATGATATGAATTTCATAAATGCCAAATCCGATATGGGCGGTGCCATTATGGGCAGCAGAGATGATAGCTTTGCTGTTTATAACTCCAATTTCACCAACAATCATGCAGATTCATTAGGCGGAGCCTTATATAACGGCCATGCAATCAACTGCAGTTTTAAAAACAACACTGCCGAGTATGGAGGAGCAATTTATATAGGTGCTGCGGATAACAGTACTTTTGAGGACAATTCCGCTTATTATGCCGGGGCGGTCTATAATGTGTATGCCGTAAACTCCACATTTCTCAGAAATCATGCGGATGATTCATGCGGAGCCATGTTTAACAACTCTGCGGCAAACTGCACTTTCACCGGAAATTATGCGAATAATCATTCGGGCGCTTTCGGTTTTGGTTATGCTTCAAACTCCACATTCACTGACAATCACGCAAATCATGCAGGTGCTTTTGGGTTCGGCACTGCCGATTCATGCATCTTCAAAAGCAATCATGCCGATGAAGGAGGAGCAATGTTTGCCGGTGATGCGAATGAATCAGTTTTCATTGAAAACCATGCAATTCGGGGAGGAGCCCTGTTGGGCAATGTTCAGGTTTCCAACTGCAGTTTCGAAAACAATTACGCCACTGAATATGGAGGAGCAATATTTGAAAGTTATGCCGAGAGATGTAATTTCACAGGAAATCATGCAAAAAGTGGAGGTGCCATTTATAACGGTCCGGACGGTACTGCACACTGCATTTTCACAAACAACTCCGCAGATGAATACGGGGGAGCCCTTTACGGAACATATGCAAACAACTGCACATTCACACTTAATTCCGCAAACTTCGGAGGAGCAATCTCATCACATTCATCAGCTTCAAATTCGGCTTTTGTAAGCAATACTGCAAGGACCAGCGGCAGCAACAAGTTCGATTCATATGTTTTCAACTGTACCTATGACGGAAAGCTGCCGAAATATACTCTCTACTGTCCGGACTTTGAAGCTGTGGAAGGATTCGGCACAAACATTATTGTAAAGATGTATGACTCTCCGGGCTATTTCGTTGACGGGGAAATAATAACAGTCAATATATATAATGAAAACAATACTCTTGTTAAAACTTATGGTGATGCACAAACAGGGTATAACATATTCATTAATCTGCCAGCAGGACGATACAGCTTAATCGCCAGCGTAAAGGATAATGCCTATGACATCAACTCCATCAACATTACCGGAATCATTAAAAAACCGACTTTCATTTATGCGGGAAATGTCAACGCCACATATAAGGACGGCAAAACCCTGAATATTTACCTCCACGGACCTGATGATATGGCTCTTGCCAATGAAAGGCTTTCCGTTACCCTTAATGGAGAGGATAAAAACTACACAACCGACATCAAAGGTCAGGTCATTATTCCGTTAGACAGTCTGCTTCCTGGAAATTACTCTGCAGACATCTCTTTTGCCGGAGATAGCGGGTATGTGGAATCTTCCGCACAGGCAAATGTCACAATAAACAAACTGGAAACTAAATTAACTGCAGAGTATGATGTCGGCAGTGAAAACATTGTCGCTACCGTAAAGGATTTGAAGGGAAATCCCGTCAGAGGGCTTGAGGTAGGCTTTGCCGTTGACGGCGTGAAATATGTAACCACCGATGCAAAGGGTCAGGCAAGGTATTCCACCAAAGGCCTGGGAGATAAGGTTCACAATGTAAAAGTGATGGTATACGGCAATGATATATATAATGATTCAAATCAGGAAACCGTTAAAGTTGGAAACAAGACTCAGACAAAAATCTTTTTGCGTAACGCACTCTATTTCGTTACACAGACAAAACTGGTTCGGGTTACCCTGTGGGATGCAAACAACCACCCCCTTTCAAATAAAACCGTTTATATCAGAGCATATGATTCAATATGGCATGGCGTAACCGATGAAAACGGTGATGCATACGTCAGGGTGGGTATCGGTTTCGGAGTGCACGATGCCACAGTCGGCTTTGAGGGGGACGATGATTACAATTCATCAACCAGAGCGGGTTACATCAGGGTCATCAAGCAGACTCCTTCCGTGATGGTGAGAGGTGCCGACAGCCAGTTCAAGGCAGGTGACAGCAACAAAGTCGTTAAAGTCCACTTGAGAGACAGATATAACCAGCCGCTCATTGCCAACTCAAAAATAGTCTTCAAGCTAAACGGCAAGACTTACATCGGATTTACCGACATCAACGGTGTTGCAAGCATTGAAATCAGCATAAACACTGTAGGCATATTCACCGCCCAGGCAATGTACGGAGGCAACAGTGCTTTCAATGCGGTAACAAGAGATATTAAAATTAGAATAACATAGAGATTTTTACAATCTCTACCTTTTTTTATTATTTGATACTATTTTTTATGTCAGATTCTTGATTTGGGCATAGCTTATTATGTTATTTCTATTTTTTGTGCAATTATTTGAATCAGTTTTTCAGTATTTGTAATGCCCTATTTGCCGACAAGGCAATTTTTTTTTAGTTTTGTGTGGATTTAGGAATTGTTATATACATATTTAACACAATATTAAATTATATTAATATTTATTTCTGGGTGATTTGATGGATAAGAATAAAATGATTATTTGCGTTTTAGTTGCGATTGTTATAGTTCTTTTAGTGGCTTTAGCTGCAATAATACCTCAGGCAAATAAACAAAAAACAATTTTGACCTTTGAAAATGGACATGAATTTAGCGAAGGTGATTCAATACAGATTAAGTTGACTGATGCCAATGGAACAGCATTAGCCAATCAGACTGTAAATGTTACAATAACTGATGGCAATAAAGCAAATTATTATTATTCTGTCGTTACTGATGACAATGGTATTGGCACTTTGAAATTGGATAAAAGTGCTGGTGAATATAACGTAACCCTTAGTTATGATGGCAATAATGGTTATAAGAGTTGCAATGAAACTCAAAAAATAACCATTAAAGAAAAAGCAACTCAAACAGAACTAACAACAACTGAAGATAGTATTGAGAAATATAGGACACGATCTGGAACATATTTGGAAGTTATGCCGTCAGGAGATGTTGTGGAAATGAGTGCTGATGGATCTACTGTTGTTAGCGTTAATGGTGACCCTCATGCAGCTTTCTAATAGGAGATATTATTATATATGGGGGATTTCATGGAAAATGAAAACATAATCATAATATTGGTTGTAATAGCTGTCATTCTTGCAGGTGCTGTTGGATTAATGTATTTAAAAACAACAGCTGCAAAACCGACTGAAATAAGAATAACCAGCAATGAAACTTTAAATAAAGGAGACAGTCTGACGATTCAATTAACTGATTTGAATAAAACAGCAATTTCTGAAAATGTCAGTATTGTAATAAAAAATACTGATGGTGCGGTTGTTGTTACTGGGACTGTCAGTACCAATTCTAAAGGTCTAGCCAATTTCGATTTGGATTTGGAAAAAGGAGAATATACAGTTAATGTTACTTTTAATGGAAACAATAATTTCACAGGAAGTAATGCAACACAATAATTGACAATTAAAGAAGCGGTTACTGAAAGCATTGGTGACTCATCAAGTTCAGGTTACACTACCGAACCTGTTTATGATGCGCATACAATATCTTATAGAGATGGTGTGAGAGGGGTTTATAGTAAATCTGGAGAATTTTTCATAGACCCTACGCAAGATCCATCTTATAGATATCTTTAAAACAATATGGGGAGATATTCATGGACAAAAATAAAATTATATTAATAGCGTTAATTGTAGTTATTATTGCGTTTTTAATTGGGATATTTGCAGCAATGCCAAATATGAACAAACAAAATACAAATTTAACAATTATAAGCAATGATACACTTAATGAAGGGGACTCTATTGAAATAAAATTGACTGATGCAGATGGAAATTTATTGGTTAATCAAACAGTTAATGTAACTATCAAAGATAACAATAATGCAAGTTCTTCTTATTCAGTTGTTACTAACGAAAGTGGTTTTGGTGCTTTAAAGCTTGATAAAATTGCTGGAGAGTATAATGTAACCATTAGTTATGGTGGTAATGATAAGTATAATGGTTGTACTGCAACTAAAAAAATAAATATTGAAAAAGAAGTTGTTGAATCTGAAAATGGTGGTTCATCCAATTCTGGCAGTTCATCTTCAAGATATGTCTATGATGAAGCAGGCAAATTTGATACATATACAGGTAAATATGTGGGTGGTCAAGCTGACGGTCAAACAAGAGAGCAGGTAAGAAAATACAATCATGATATTGTTGAAGAAGAAAGAGCGTATAAACGGGAACATGGTATGATTTGATGAATGTAATATTTATCCAATAAAACCGGGAAGGCATGATTAAATAGAGTAGATGTTAATGCATTTGCTATTTTTTCTTTTTTTAATTTCATTTTATCTTTAAATTTTCTATTTACATCATTTATGATTAAAAATGCCCTGTTAAACAAAATCTTTTGGATTTTTAATATTCTATTCTCCAATTATTGAATAAATCATAAAAACGGTGAATTTTGCAGTCAATAAAGTTAAAAATAATATACATTATTTAAAAAGGTTTATTATATTAAAGATATAATTATTAATATGGCTGTTGAAAAAAACTTATCCGTTGCGATTGTTGATGTTGAAAAAATTGATGACATCAATAAGGTCATATTCAAATATGCAACCTATGTCAAGGAGTATTCCTCATATTATTATTTTAATTTAAGACCCATGCGAGGTAAAGAAATCAAGAGTGACATTACCCTTTTTCAGCTGGACGGCGAAAGCGAATCCGAATTGGATAAAAAATTGAATGATCTGATTGAAGAATTGAATCAGCTGAATACGCTTTATGCCATCAGGGATGAGGACACACATGAGATGATTAAAGAAATTGACCATGTAATAGCCGTTCTCATTAAATTTGACAATGTAAAAGTTATAAAAGAGGGAACATATGAAAAAATTGACGACTTCAATCATTTGAAGACCGAATTTGGAATATGCAAAAGCTATAACCCGGATTTCCGGCCGATTGAAAACAGGCCAATTGAAAACACGACAGTTAAACCCGAATCCATTTATCTCTTTTCCGACTCTGCGGAAAATCTTTCAAAATTAAGGGAATATGTCTGTGAAAGGGTTAGGCAAATCGACCCCAATCTCAAAATAGAGAATATGCCGTTCATGTTTATAGACTAATGATTTTCTAAATGACTGCTTTTTTTTGATAGGGATAACCTTCACACAATGCTTAAGATTTTCAAAATGATATTTCACTTTTGAAGTCAATCAGGTTAAAAATTATATCATTTAATAAAAACTTTTATTATATTAAAAACATAATTATAATTATGGCTGTTGAAAGAAAGTTCACAATTGTAATTGCGGATATCGAAAAAACTGAAGAAATCAATAATATCATATTCAAATATGCAACCTTCGCCCAAAAGTACTCCTCATATTATTATTTCAATTTGAGGCCTATGAATTCCGAGGACTTCAATCAGGACATAACCATTTTTCAGCTGAATGGCGAAGACGAATCCGCTTTGGATAAAAAATTGAATGACCTTATGGAGGAATTGAGCAGGTTAGATACACTGTATTTCCTTCTGGTTGAGGAAACTCATGAGGTTCTTGTGGAAATTGAGCATATGGAGATTTTTGACATCAAATTTGACAATGTTAAAATTATAAAAGAGGGCACATATGAAAAGATTGACATGCTGAATCATTTGAAAAATGAATTTGGAGTATGCAAAACCTATAACCCGAATTTCAGGCCCCTTGAAAACAAACCGCTTGAAAACACTCCTATTGAAGCTGAAACCGTTTATGTCTTTTCGGACTCAGCAGAAAATCTCAAAAAAATGATAGAAATTGTATTTGAAAAAGTTAATGAAATTGATTCAGATCTCCTGATTGAAGTTAAGGATATAACCTTTGATTAGCGGGTTTTGAAACGTATTCGGGATTATGGTGAATTGCTTTTTTTCAGATATTTTTCATCAAAATCTTCTGTTGAAATTATTGAAATAACGACTCATTATATTAACTGATTTTTCTTTTAGGATGAATTTTTTTCACCAATTATTCAATCTGCTCATACTTATGGTGCTGACAGGATAAATTGTGCAATATCATGTAGATGTCGCAGCTCTTGTATGCATTTAATTATCCAAATGTCACGTACGAAGTATGTGAAAACTGTGGAAAAGACTTTTCCGGTTATGGATAACCTTAAATATTTAAACCGAGTTATTATAATCTGATTAAAATGGAACTTACAAAAGAGATGTGGGAAAAATACGGTTATGTCACAGCATCCTCATACAGGACAAAGGCATTGAAATCCCTTGACGGCGAAACCAAGATACCTTCCCAGATAGCAAGAGACACAGGCCTGAAGCCAAATCATATATCCAAGACTCTAAGCGAGCTGAAAGCACAGGAGCTTATCGAATGCATCAATCCGGAAGCCAGAAAAGGCAGGCTCTACAGGCATACCGATAAGGGAAAGATTTTGTCTGAAAGTATTGGGGATTCATCTCAAGATTCATGAATTTATTATATGGATGGGAGACGTTATGTATAATATAGACGATATCAATATTGGTGATTTGAATTATGACAGGGTATGCCTGAACTGCAGATACTGGGTTGTGGATGTTCAGCTCAGGGGTGCGGCCAACGGCGTAATCTGCACAAGAGGCAACGGCCACACAAATCCGAACGATACCTGTCCCCTGTTTTCTCCGAATATGACTGTTGACGGCTTTCAAGATCAAAACAGATATTTCGATAAAAGGGAAAAGATGCAGGTTTGGAAAAGCAGGTGATGCAACAGCTGATTTTTTTACATTTCAGTTCACCTATTTTTTTAAGAAATTTAATGTTGCATCAGCTTCATTTATACAATTTTTTCAATTTGACCTATTTCAACGATTATTTTATGATAAAAATCCTATTGGAGTTGGAATGGTCTGAATTTAATTTAAATTGGATATTTTCAGAATATTTGGTAATAATAACTTCCTTTTTATCATCGGCATTATTTTAAAGGTCGATAACATCATCAATAATCCCTATATGCTCAGACATCATTAAAGCATTATCGTTGCTTTAATATCGTATAATCATTAATTTTATTGATTAAATTTTATATATGAACAATATTTAGGCTTATTTTTTAAAAATTACTGATTTTAATCCAATTTTCTAAATAACAAGGTTTATATAATAATATCATATACATATTACTTAAAAAGGGTTTTTAAACCCATATTATGTTTCAAAAAAATTTAAATGGAGTAGATAATTTTGAACAAACGAATATTTATCACCATATTTATGGTGCTCTTCGTGATGTTTTCTGTCAGTGCAGTTTCCGCAGTCGATGCGAACGCTACGGACGCTGGTGCTGCAGACATCGAAGAGGAATCTTTGGATGTATCGGAAATGCCTGAAGAAAGCGAAGATTCATCCGAGATTTTACAATTAAACTTTACAGATTTAAATGAGGATTCAATCCTGCTTTCGGCAACGGAAGGGGAATTATTGGAATCCGATTCAAGTGAATTGCCTCTTTCAGCAGGTAAGGTCACAATCAACAATATCATTGTAAGTGCAAATAATGTTAAAAGATATTATGATCAAAATGGCGTTCTGCCGAACACAGTCAATGTCGGCGGAACCACATTCACAATTCATGAATTCTATTACCTGATGAGCAAGGCAACAACACTGTTGGCAAAGTCCGATTATTCAATGGTCGAGCCGATAATGGGTGTTAAAGGCCCATCATCAAAATGCACAGATACGGTTTATTGCGCTGCAGTAACAGATGAAAATTACATATCTATTGCCAGTCAGGCTGTAAGTTACATCTCAAAAAACAGGCAGGTTGCAAATTACGTTGACGCAGTGGCAGGCAAAATTGCCTATGAGGATTATGTCTCAATGGTTGCCAGAGTGTTGGCTTTCTATTATAATAGTAGGGAACTGCCTAACTATGTGACATACTATTCCAATGACCCGTCCAAGGTCCATTATGAGCAAAAGGGCGAACTGAATCCCTTCGGCCTATACGGCAAAAACGTATGGATTGATGCCGACGGAGGTTCAGATGCAATAAAATGGAAAATAGCCGAGGCCCTTAAGGCAGAAGGATGGAACGTTTATGTCGGTGAAACCGATCCGAATGCCCACTGGGAAGATTATCACAATGCAAAACCTGGTTATGTGCTCATAAACATATACAACGGCTTTTGTGCAGGAACCATGAGGGAAATGGTGACATCTACTTGGATTCAAAATCTGTTGGATACCAAGCATGTTGTATGCGTTCCTATATGGGACACCAGCGGATGGACAGAAGGAATGAAGCCATACCGCTATGGAGACTTCAGCGGATACTCTGCCAAAAGGGCATGGGACGATGACTTCAGTGTCCTTGACCCTTCAATTGATGATGTGGATGAGTTCTTCAGATTCTACGACGTCGACTACTGCGCATATCCTACCGTTCAGGGCATCATCGACCAGTTCCTGGCCGGAGGATACTACAGATATCACGGCGAAAAAGAGGATGTCGGCACGATTTCAGTTTCAGATATTGTAAAGGCGGCTTCAAATTTAAAGAAGAATATTGAATCCGGATACTACCCGAGCACAGTAACTGTTGGTGGAGAAACCCATTCAACTCCCCAATTCCTATATCTTATGGCTAAGGCAACCGATCTTATCAATTCAGGTAAAACCGGCACAAAAATCAATGTCATAAAGGCGGCAGGTGCTTCATCCTATGAAAATACTGCAAGCGGCCAGCTTCAAAAAAGCAAATATCTCAGTGTTGCATCACAACTGGTGAAATACGTTTCAGACAATAACCGCGTTCCTGGTTATCTCACAAGCGACCTTGGAAAGATCGGATATCCTGAACTGATTGATGCATTTTCACGCATACTGGCATACTATAATGACAATGGAGCCATGCCGAATTACGTGACAGTCAAGAAAAGCATAAAACTGGAAGCCGAATATAAAAACGATAAAATTGTTGCCACTGCAACTGATGCAAACGGCAATGCTGTAAAAGGACTTAAGGTCGGATTTGCAATCGCAGACGGCGTGAAATATGTCACTACCGATTCAAACGGAAAGGCAACATATTACACAAAAGACCTGCCTGACAATATCTATGAAGTAACCGTAAGGGTTTTCGGCGATGGAATATATGCTGATTCCAATAAGGTAAGGCTTTCAGTTTCTGTGGGCAAGCAACCGACCAAAATATTTCTGAGAAATGCACTGTACTTCGTTACCGAAACCAAGATAGTAAAAGTCACCCTTTGGGACAGTGCCAACAATCCTATTGCAGGCAAAACTGTCTATATCAAAGTGGGTGAATCCAGATACAACGGTGTGACTGACGAAAACGGTGATGCATACATCAGGATAGGTATTGGATTCGGCGTTCACGATGCCACCGTCAGCTTCGCCGGTGATGACGATTATTTCTCATCCGACAAGAATGGAAATGTCAGGGTAATCAAGGGAACCCCTTCAGTGATGGTTCGCGGAACTGACACCCAATTCAAGAAAAGCGATGAACATAAAATCGTCAAGGTATATCTCTGGGACAGGGAAAGCCAACCGCTTCCGGTTAATTCCAAAATCGTATTCAAGATAAACGGACAGACCTATACCGGATTCACTGATGAATCCGGAATTGCAAGCATTGAAATCAAACTCACTTCTACCGGTGTCTTCAATGCACAGGCAATGTTTGCAGGAAACAGCGCTTTCAATGCTGTTAGCCGAGATATAAAAATTACAGTATCATAGGGATTTTTAATAATCTCTAACTTCTTTTTCTTTTTTAGCAATACAAAATATTACCATATTTTTTCCATCCGCAACATTTATAAGCAACTTATTACTAACATTTTATTATCAATCTATACACATAATTTATTGTATAAAACTATGAACCGTCGCAAAAACGAAGAGAGGATCAACTGGAATATAATGAATTTCTCAAATACATAGTATTTCTTAATTAATCTGCTGCAAAATGGAGTGATATAAATGCTGAATGAAGAAAACTATCCGATGACATATAAGGAATATGAAAAACGGGTGGTGGAGTTGTTACTTGAAGATTATGAAGGTGAAACATTGGAACTGATGGTGGGCAGGATAGATGATATCCTATCCGAATCACCCAATTTCATGGAACAGCTATACGGATATGACTGTTTTACCTATGACAGCCCACATATCTACGGAGATACCTGTAAAAAGGTATTTGAAAACAATTTCTTAAGGCAGACTCCGGTTGCACAGTTGAGATTGCTGATTGGATAAAAATCATAAAATGTGTTGTTTAAATATCATCAACATAAAGAATTTTATATGGCCGGGTTACATAGTTTAATGTGATAACATGATGATGGATCCTAAAAGTTACAGAAAAGAATTCGAAGTAGCAAGCCTTGATAAGATTTTGCAGGAAAGAGACAGAATCATCCAGTTCATGCAGGACTTTGAAAACAAGAGATTGCCTGTAAAGTACTATGAACGTGACCCAAGTCCGGAAGTGGTCTATCTTACCAATATTGACTACCTCAAGGAAATATGCGACCTGATTAAAATCAAGATGCAGAAAAAGGAATCAAAGCCAAAGGCAGGACCATTTTTAGCCATCGAAGAAGTTCTCTCAAAGTTCAGCGAAGAAAAGCAGAAGGAATTCCTTGAAGACTTGAAGATCAAGGACAGGCAGCTTTATTATGAGTTCATGGAATGGAAAATGCAAAACGATTAATTCAGTGTTGAAACAAGATAATTATTATTTATTTTATTTAATTAATCGAGATATTTATCTAATAATAGGGTGTCAAATATAGAAAGTCAAGCGAAATATTTGGCAATCAAAGGGCACCTACATTATTACGTTCAAGGATTTCGATAAAAATGAAAAGGTTTATTAATAGACTACCCACAATATTGATATAACCAAACTATTTTAGGAGATGATAGCCATGACCAGAAACATTTTAAACAGGAGGAATTCCCAATGATTACATGCGGCGTTTGCGGACACCTCAACGATCCTTCAGCAGTAGTATGTGCGGAATGCGGGTCTGATCTCTCAGACAGTCCGGATTTTTTCGATGAGGATGACTTTTTTGATGATTATGATTGAATGCTGCCGGACTGATTTTACTCGGGAACGGCAAGATGAAAACGGGTGATAATATGGCATGGGAATGTCCCTACTGTGGAACATTGAATGACGACGACGAAACCGTGTGCAGCTGCTGTGACTATGATGAGGACATCAATCAGGGATGGATTGGTGAAAACTACTGACGGCACAGGGTCTGCGGTGAAATCAATATGGAAATAAAAAAAGCATAAAGTGTATGCAAATCAAATTATTTTTTCGCTGCGAATGTTTGAAGAGCTGAATCAATTCTTCAAACCGAAATCTTTTTTTTAAATCTAAAAAACGTAAATGGATTACAGGCTGAAGACTACTCTTACCTGTCCAGTCTTTCAAGTATTTCCAAGCCCAGCTCCGTGTTCTGATATAGTCTGCCTTTGTGAGCGGATTCGTTCATGCAGACAACCAGATTCTTTTCCTTCATGTCTGAAAGGGCGTTGGATATCTGTGTTGTTCTAAGTCCTGTGGTTTTGGCAATTTCTGAGGGCATCAAAAAATCTCTCTTCAGGGTTTTCAGTGTTTTGTATCTTGTTGGTGAAACCTTGATAAATCCGATTAGCTCCCATATCTTTTCTTCATTTACTTCCTGAGCCATGCTATTTCATTTATTTCACATAAAAGACTAGCTTATTTACACGGTTATAAAGTGATTTCAAGTTTTTTGTAAATGTTTACCCTCTTTAATAACAAGTTAGATATATAATATTTATAAAAGATGAGATTGAAAATAAACATATAAAAGGATTTAATTATAATCAAAGACAAAATATATCTAAATCAATATTCCTTTAAAAAATGGTGATGATATGGAAAGAACCTATATTACAAACAATCATTTGAAATCAGCCGTTCAAGAATTCCAGAAATATATGGACAAGGATGAAGAACCTCCTCAGGACGTGTTCATCGAAATGATGAATGAGCTGAAGGTATCCAACCTCCTGATTCCCGGAAAAATTGAAGGTGACAGCCTCAACTTCGAAAACCTGTCCTCAGAAGAGGATGACATAACCGTACTGCCTCTCTTTACTGATGACGAAGAGTTCATCAGGCAAAACGGCGAAGACTACGAACTGGATCCGATTGCATGTGACTTCGACTACTATCTTGACCTGATTGAAAACGTTGCAATCGACGGAATCCTGATTAACTGCGCAAGCGATGAGTTTCTCATTGAATCAGAACTCCTTTTAGAGTATCCTTTCATCCAGTTTGTTGAAGATGATGGCGAAGACGAAGGATTTGGAGCCGAAAAACTCAAAGACATTGCAAAAAGCACAAAAAACGATTCCCTTCTTGAATTCATAAGAAGCGGCGACACCCAGTTCGAAGCGCTGATGCTTGAGCTTCAAAAATCCAGTCCGCTGAATGTGGTTGCAAGCGAGGAAAGCCTTGATGAATTTGGCGAAAACGGAATAATCAGTGCTGATGAGGTCGGAGACTTTGAGCTTTGCACAGCAAATGTTGAAGGTGGGGAATTCGCGATACTATTTACAGACATCGATGCAATCAGCAAAACCAAAAGCGATGACATGCACTGCTACTGTCAGCTTGCACTGCTTGACGAGTTCTTTGAATATGTATTATGCAGCGATATGGATGGAATCATCATAAACCCCGGTCTGGAAGATTATATGATTCCAAGAAGCTATATACTTGAGGCATATGGCGCTCTCACCTATTCAAATCCGGACTTCAAAAAAGCGATTGACTATGCATTCATAATTTAATCTCCAATATAATATTCAATATAACTTACATACAATTTTAAATATGGGGTGAACCAATACTTTATATAGGTGATGCTTTTGCCTGTATGTCCGATATGTGGTGCTGTGCTGAAAGAGGGAACTACGACATGCTCATGTGGTACAACAATAGTTGTTTCAAGCGATGACGAATTGGAGCATTTATTGACTATTGAAGCACAAAAGGTCGAAAAGTTCAGAGATTTGAAAGCCAAATGCCTTGAGGCGTTTGATGAAGGAGATTTTGAAAAGTCATTTGATTATTCTACCGAAGCGTTGAATTTGGGTATAGGATCCGATGCGGAGCTTTCCTTTGCACGTGGAAAGTCCCTGTATTACATGAACAGATTTACTGATTCACTGGAATGCTTTGACGAATACATCACCGAATATAAAAACTCATTTTACAGATTTTCCAATATTTCAGGAGCCTATGAATGGAAGGCAGCTGTATTATGGCAGCTTGGAGACGGATTTGAAGCCATAAAATGCTATTACAATGCAATGGAATTTGTCGACAACAAGCCATGCTCAATTGACGAAAAGATGGAGATACGCTCACGCATTGAAGAGTCAAGACTTAAGGTGATGCAGGAGTCAAGGGGGAAAGGCGTATCAAATCCGAGAATCGGACCTATCGATGAGCAGGTCTACGGCAGGCTTGAGCAGTATGGCACAGACATCCATATAACCATGCAGAACCTCTATGATGCAATTAATGAAGTCACATCTGATGAATGTGAATTCAAAGCACTGCTTTTGAAGGATGACAATGTATATGTCGAGTTCATTGAAGACGGCAAAAGCCTTGAGAAATGCTTTGACGGCACATCTACTTTTAAATAATATCCGATACAATATTTAACCAATGTCAAACCACAAACATTTGAGAACTGTTATTGAAGATATTCACGCAAACGACGACAAGCTCACAGAGGACCTTCTTTTTAAACTGATCAATGAATTCAAATACTCAAACCTGCTGATTCCTGCAAAAAAGGAAAACGGCACTTTGAATTTCATAATCTATGAGGATGAGGATGCAAAAATCACACCACTCTTTACAGACCGCGACGAGTTCAGGAAATTCTACAGCGATGATGACATCCAGGTTCTGGAAAATACCTTTGAGCTGTATCAGAACGTCATAAAGACAACAGAAATTGAAGGTTATATTCTCAATCCGGCTTCAGAAAAGTATCTTTTCTCCTCAGAGTTCATTTTATCGATCACCAACCTTCCGAAGACTAATTTTTACTCATCAAACCCATATACTGAAAGTGAGCTCAAAGACATCAGAAACAATATTGACAACGGTGATCTTGAGGATTTCATCACCGTCCCATCCAATGTCGGCTATTTTGAAGGGCTGTTTGAAAAGCTTTCATCTTCAACCCTTCTTGCGTTGATGCTTTCAAACCATGACCTCACACCTTACGCAGAGGATGGAATCATATCCATGCAGTCAACAGGACCGCTTGCAAGGATGCATGTCGACAGGATAGGAGGAGAATATGCAACCTTATTCACCTCAGAAGAAAAGATGGGCCATGTCAGGACGGACTTATATCGCTACTCACAGATTGTAAACCTTGCAACGCTGGTAAATTTCGTTTTGACCGAGGACATGGACGGCATCGTAATCAATCCGGACAGCGACAATGTCCTCATACCAAGATCAGAGCTTCTTAAATATTCGCTGGGCTTTGAGAAGTATGCAAATGACGAAAGACTTTCAACATCAATATTCTACATTTTTCCGGTTGAAGAGTAAAATTATAATAACCACAATATAGATACTATTAAATATGTCAGAATTATCCGAGTTAATTGAAATAAACAGAAACATAGAAAGGCAGAATGATGAAATCATCCGCCTTCTCAAAAAGATTGCCGGGGAGGAAAACGACGGTGAGATGACAATACCATATGTTGCACCCAAGCAGAATGCACCTCCCGAAATGTCATTCGCCTTTAGCGGTGAAAGTGATGTAGGTGAAGTCTATTTCATAGAGGAAAATGATGTCTTCAGACTTACAGTCAAAAATAATGAAACTTCAATCGATAATTTAACAGGTTCACATGATGCATGCAATTTTGCCGAACAGGAAATGATAGCAAATGAATCCATCGCACTGAACGAGCCAATCGGACCCGCAACAGTTATACTAAACACTGAACAGTCAATGGAATTGCCGGAAACATTGAAGATATGCTATGAAATCAGAGCCAAAAAAGTTTATATTCCCTGGTATTCAATGACACAGCTGGTTGGCGCTCCCGATACTCTGATGACACTCATGAAGCTTGACTTTTATAAAAACGATGAACACCTGATTGAAAAGGTCTTCAAGAAAGGTGATTGAATGGTGAAATACTGTCCGAATTGTGGAGAAAAGCATATGGACGATGCCAAGTTCTGCAAAAAATGCGGAGCAACGTTCAAAGGCAATGCTCAGGCGGCAGGTGTCCCCGAACCTCCAGTATATGAAAAGTCATATACTGGCCATATCATAGTGGGCTACATATTGGACATTATCTTTCCGTTGCTTGGACTGATATTGGGAATTTACCTTATGACAAGAAAGGACTCCGAAACTGCCAACACCAAGGAAAGTATGTGCTGATTGTGGCGATTTTGATAATGGCAATTTCAATTTTAAGCAGATTTATATAATTATCAAGTGATATTCATGTCAGAGTATGATTTACTGAGGGATTTTGTAGAGCGGGACAGCGAAAAGTCAAAGCTGCTGAAAAGCCTAAAGCAGCCGATTATGCGGGAAGTCAATGCTTCCATCCTGAATACACGCACTGATGCCAAGTTAAAGGATATAGAATATGATAAAATTCTAATGGCTCAAAAAATGGAAGTGTGTGAGTGTAATGATTCAATGATGGACATTGCTCCTTCAAAATACTGTCCAAAATGCGGCAGTCAGTTCAGCGAGGAGGAAAACTTCTGTCCCGAATGCCTTGTAACGCTTAAGGCCATCACCGATACGGTTGACATCAAGAGAATAGAGTTCAATCCAAATCTTGAATATGTCCGGAAAAACTCACAGGACAACATACTGACACAGGAAAACATCAATCTTATAAACGAATTCGACTTTAACATGGATGACTTCAACAAGGTCACACACTCAATCAAGGCCCAGGCATTCAGGAATCTGGACAGTCTGATTAAGAATAACGGAATTGACCTTTACGAACTGGATGTCCTCGACAAGGTCATTCTCTTTGCAAAATCATTCGTATTTGTTGAATACAAGTCATACGGAGGACAGCTCGGATATTTTGAATTCGACAAGATTTATGTCGACGACCGTCAGAGAAACTCCCTTCAAATCACAACCCTGATTCATGAGCTTACACACTTTCTCATAAAGGAGATTCTCACAAGGATAGTATGCTTAATCCTTGACTGCACCAAAAACAGTCATGTCGAATCTGTAATTACATATATATTGACCAGCTCTGTTTTCAACAATCTCATCGATGAATATGCAGCCCACAGTGTCGAGGGAAGATTTACAATATTCGGATATCAGGATTACTCTTCATTTCTGGCCCTTCAGGATGACCTTGACGGCGAACATGTGGACATTGCAAAGACAATCGGAAACACATTCTCAATCTATATCAAGGAGCTTATGGAAGGTTTTCTTGACTGGGATTTGAGAAAGGAAATCAAGGACCAGTTCCTGGCAGACACCATCGAAAGGCCGAACTACTCCCAGCTCAGCTTTGAAAGCTGCAACAAACTTTCCGATGAAGGTTTTCTAAAGGCGATATGGCTGATTCTAACCGACGGATTTGAAAACATCGACATGGAAGTCGTCAACAGATACATGGAAGAATACGGAAGCTAACAAAAAAGTTTTTCAAACAGTAGATTTATAGTTGATATTATGAACTTCGAGGAAAAGATTTTAGATATGGAAAGGGCATTTGCTAAGGAATCCTCACGCGATGCCTGTGAAAACGTTGGAGATTTATCCCTTACTTTTATTTTTAAATTTCAGGTCTTTGAACCGTGCAGATACATATCAGAGGATGAGGATTGGATTACATTTCTGATAGTTCCTCCGGATGAAAACTTTGAAAGCCAGATCATGTCACTTAGAAAGGATGAAATAGTAAGCTTCGGCATCCTCAACGAAAAAAATCTGGCGGAATTCAGTGCAATATCTCAAGAAATCGAACCTGAGAGTCTGTACCAATGAAGGAAATTGCTGTCGATGATGAGTTTGACGTTGATGAGCTGACGCAAAAAATCAGTGCCGTCATGTCCAGATGGTCGGTTCAGATGCTTGACATCAACGGACCGGACTGGGTAATCTATGACTATGACATGGAAATCATCTCTCACATTCACTTCAACGTTGATTTCAATGATATCGAAACCAGAATAAGGCTTGAGGACTTGAAGCTGAATGTCATTCATCACATTGAATCCCTAAAAGATGAGACAACATACAGGGACAATCTGGTCAATGCGGTATTTCTGAAGGATTAAAAAAAAGAAAAAAAGAAGAATTAATGATTAATTCTTGTGTTGTAATATCTAACGCCGTCCTTGTCATATGTGTACCATCTGTTGACACCTGAATCGTATTTTTCACCGATTACAGTCACATATGAGTCTGACTGAGGGTTATATATCTTATATGTAGCATTTATTTTTGTATCGTTTTTCCTTGGAGAGTTGTCTCCAACTGTCTTGTTTGTGGAATTGTCAGCAGTTTTGTTTAAAGCGGTTGTGTTGTTTGTACTGTTGGCATCGTTTAAAGAGGTCATGTTGTTGTCACTATGTCCGCTACCCATAGAGTAAATGCCAACGCCAACCAGAATAATAACGAGAACTGCAATGGCAATCAGTATTATATTTTTAGATTCCATTATTTTTCACCTATTAATTATATTTGTTCTTTTAGTATTTAATCGCTAATGTCATAGTCGTCGATAAGGATGTAATTGTATTCGGGATATTTTTCCTTGATTCTTGACTGGATTTCCCCTTTTACCTTTTCCCTGTCGGCATCAAAGTCAACGATGATGTCGAAGGTTATGAGTTTTTTGTCCTCATATACGATGAATCCGTGAACTTCAATCACTTCCTCACGGAGTGTTCGTCATTCCTTGCATATATTCCGACTGTAAGTATTATTGAAAACTCACTGAAAATCTTAAGGGATATTTCACGGGACAAGTTGTGGATTTCAAGGGCGGTCATTGTGTCGTCAACCTCAACGTGAACTGATCCCTGCATGTCTTCAGGTCCGTAGTTGTGAAGGCTGAGGTCATATGCACCATAGACTTCAGGAAACTCACATATTGATTCTTTTATTTTGTGGGAAAGTTCTGAATCGACCCTTGCACCGATCATGCTGTCGAGAGTTTCCCTGAGCATGTCGATACTTGCCTTTATGATTACGATGGAAATGATTACACCAAGTATCCCTTCAAGTGAGATGTGCCAG
>CADAOO010000005.1 GCA_902789505.1 uncultured Methanobrevibacter sp.
AGCATAAACAACACTAGAATCATTACTCATAAACCTAACATCACCCTCAGCATCCTCAGGAATTAATACATATGAAATGGTTGCATTATCATCAACATATAATTCACAGCCTTCCGCAGAAATCTCAGTAGGAATTTTATTTACAGTAACAGTCACATTAGTACTGGATGATGCATATTTGTCATCTCCGAAATAGGTTACAGAAACAGTTGCAGTACCTTCACCACGACCTACGATAATACCTGTTTCAGCATCAGCATAAACAACACTAGAATCATTACTCATAAATCTGACATCACCTTCCGCGTCTTCAGGAATCAACTTATAAGAGATGGTAGCATTATCATCAACATATAATTCACAGCCTTCCGCAGTGATTTCAGTAGGAATCTTCCTTACAGTAACATCAACGGTAGTTGAATTTTTTACATAAACCTTCTCATTAATGGTAACTGTAATTACTGCAGACCCTTCACCGACGGCAGTGACTGTAGGAACACGATTGACCAGTTCAACTGTTGCTACAGATTCATTGCTGGATGAAACCTCAATATCTAAATCTTCAGGAGTAGTAGTTGTATAGAACTTGCCGGTCTCACCAACAAACAACTCCAAAGAGTCAGGGTCAGCAACAACACTAGCATCTTTCAAACTAACAGTAACAGTCACATTAGTACTAGATGACTCATACCTATCATCACCAAAGAATGAAATTGAAACAGTTGCAGTACCTACAGCACGACCTACGATAATACCTGTTTCAGCATCAGCATAAACAACACTAGAATCATTACTCATAAACCTAACATCACCCTCAGCATCCTCAGGAATCAACACATAAGAAATAGTAACATTATCATCAACAAACAACTCACAACCTTCCGCAGCGATTTCGGTAGGTATCTTACTTACAGTAACAGTCACATTAGTAGTAGAAGATTCATATTTATCATTTCCGAAATAAGTTACAGAAACAGTCGCAGTACCAGCACCGCGAGCAACAACAACTCCAGTCTCAGCATCAGCATAGACAATGCCTGTGTCATTGCTCATGAATCTGACATCACCCTCAGCATCCTCAGGAATCAACACATAAGAAATAGTAACATTATCATCAACAAACAACTCACAACCTTCCGCAGAAATCTCAGTAGGAACCTTACTAACAGTAACAGTCACATTAGTAGTAGAAGATTCATACTTGTCATTTCCGAAGTATGTAACTGTAACGGTAGCTGTACCTGCACCACGACCAACAACAACACCAGTCTCAGCATCAGCATAAACAACACTAGAATCATTACTCATAAATCTGACATCACCCTCAGCATCCTCAGGAATCAACACATAAGAAATAGTAGCATTATCATCAACAAACAACTCACAGCCTTCCGCAGAAATCTCAGTAGGAACCTTACTTACAGTAACAGTAATGTTTTTGCTTTCTGCAGCAGCATACTTTTTATTGCCACTGAATGAAACTGTAATTGTTGCTTCACCTTCGCCAACAGCAGTAATGATTCCGTATCCGTTCACTAGTGCAACATCGGCATCGTCAGATTGGAAAGATAAATTACCTACATTGGATGGCATCAGGCTGACAACGGGATTAAATTCATCACCAACATTCAAATCAGCAGTGCCTTGTTCAACAATGATTTCAGTAGGTATCTTGTTTACAGTTACACTAACAATAGTTGAATTTTCAGCATAAACTTTGCCGTCACCGACTTTAACAACAATAGTGGCAGTACCATTTTTTAAAGCAGTGACAACACCATTTTCATCAACGCTGACAACACCAGCATTATCTGGAACATAAGTCACATTCAAATCATCAGGAACAGTAGTTGCAACAATAGTGAAAGTATCGCCAACAAATAAATCCAAAGTAGAGTTATTTACACTGACACTAGCATCATTCAAACTAACAGTAACATCAATAGTCTTGTTTGCAGCTGCATCATATTGATCATTACCCTCAAATGATACGGTAATTGTAGCAGTGCCATTGGAAAGAGCTTTTATTTTTCCGTTTTCAACTATTGCCACTTTTGAATTGTTTGAAGTGTATGTTAAGTTACCTGCACCATCCGGATTTAAAGTAGCGCCAGCATCAGCTTCTTCATTGGCTTTTAAAGCAATGGTGGAGTTAGCAATACTAATTTCCGTAGGCAGTTTAACATTGTTCAATTCAATGGTATATGATGAGGTTTCATATTTACCGGTTATGCGGGCATTTCCGCCTTGTTTAGCAGTATAGGTTATATTTTCACCAATTAAAGCAGTAGTTTTATCCAATTCTCCCAATGTTTGAGTCAAATCTAAAATGAGGTTCAACTTTGAAGCATCAAATGGATCAACATCTCCTGAAGAATTGTCGTATGAATCTAATTTGAAGGCAATTATTGAATTTTGGTCTATTGAAATTTCAGTTGGATTAACTGTTGCGTTTAAAAATAGCCATTTGCTGCAGCCTTTTATTCCTGGTTCGTCTTTATAGTTGCTTTGATTGTGTCCAAACCAATTGTAGTCCACATTAGAATCCGGATCTTCAAAATCAATGGCGGTTCCATTGTTGTTTATGAAAATATTATTGTTGACTGTCATGTAGTTACCTGCACGCCCAGATACAATAGCAGCAGCACTGTTGTCTGTAAAAATGCTGGTAGAGATATTCACTGTAGCAGCCTGCCCGCCTACAATAGAAGAACCCTCTGAAGTGTTGTTTGTGAAAATGCATCCTTCAATTTTCACATTACCTCCTATAAATCCTATTGCTCCGCCATCAGCGATTGCTTTGTTGTTTTCGAATGTGGAGTTGATGACTTCTGCATCAACAAGAGTGAGCATTATTGCTCCACCCATCAATGATGCAGTGTTGTTTATGAATGTGCAGTCGATGATTTGCACATTGCTACTATAGGTCGCAATTACTGCTCCACCATCCTAAAGTTACTGTTTATGAATGTGATATCCTGCATCATTATGTTTGCTGAGTTTTCAATGAAAAATATTTCCGTCATCCCCTGTCCATCCAGTATTGTAGAATTCCCGATAATCTTGACATTCTCCATTTGCATAATACCTATTGTATCTGTTCCGTTGTATGTGCCCGGTTCAAGATAGATGATATCATAACCCGCATCTATTGCACTTTCAATCGCCTCAAAAGTGTGGTTTGTTATTGTTATAGATTCTTCTTTAAGTATTTCATTGCTTGCAGATGAACCCAAAATTTGAGAATAATCGGATGAGGGATTATTTACTTCAATTTCATTAACTTCTTCTGTTGTCTGCTCGTCCACCATTGCCGTTGCTGTGGTGTTGGCATCGCTTGCGCATGCGCTTGCAATGGAGAACAGAAAAATAGTTATGATTAATATAATCATGCTCATTTTGTACTTCATAATTTTTTTCGCCCCATTCTCTTTTTAGACAAATATATAATATGTAAAATGTTACCTATAATATTTTGTATATTGTAAATTCATCCACTTAAATTCCAAAAAATGTGAATTATATCCATTTTAAATAGAGAAATGCAACATTATTTAAATTCAAAACGCAGAAATCAGATAAATAGATTGATGTAAAAAATTTTTACTACCATATATTTATATGCACTTTTATCCTAATAATTAAATGATTATTATAAATCCTTGGTGGATTATCATGAGATATATTAATAAGACTGATTTGTTGATTATTATAAGAAATTCCGGCAAATTAATGATTGGAATTGGAATAATCTGTTTAATTCCAATACTCATCGATTTAATATATCAAGAAAATAATGTGATATTCTATATTATACCTTCATCAATATCCATAGCAATTGGTTTGATTTGCACAAAAGCCTTGGAAAAGTACTCTTCCTACAAAATACGCCAAAAACATGGAATGATAATTTCCTCATTATCTTGGCTATGGGCAGGCATCATCTGCGGTTTAGTATTATACTTTGTAACTGGCATCAGCATCGTGGATGCTATTTTTGAAAGCATGTCCGCATTAACCGGAAGTGGAATCACAATATATGGTGATGTAGAATCCTTACCCTATAGCATATTATTTTTCAGAGCATTCCAACAGTGGATTGGAGGTTTGGGAATTATAGTGTTGATAATATCTTTTTTAGTGACCTCAAGTTCCGCATCCTCCACATTATATCAGTCCGAAGCTCGTGAAGACCGCATTAGACCATCCACAACAGCCACAATCAAAGAAACTATCAAAATTTATGGGATTTATACTGCTTTTGGAATTGCATTATATTGTCTTGCAGGAATGCCCCTTTTTGATTCCATCTGCAATACATTCTGCATCATCTCAACCGGAGGCATGAGCGTAAAAAATGCAAATATCGGATTTTACAACAATGATGTGATTTACTTCATTACAATTCTTTTAATGATACTGGGTGCAACAAGCTTTTTAGTCCATTATCAAATTATCAAGACACGTGGAAAATCAATAATCCAGGATTTGCAGTTTAAAGTGATGATCTGTCTGATAGTGATTTCATCTTTACTAATATATTTCACATCCAAAATTGTCCCGATGGATATCCTATTTACTGTAGTGTCCGCGATTACAACAACAGGAGCAAGTATTCAAAGTTCAACGGTAATGGTTGGATGGCCATCATTTACACTCTTTATCATAATGACATTGATGCTTATTGGGGGTTCTACCGGATCAACAGTAGGTGCAATTAAATTAATGCGAGTAATTACATATTCAAAAGGAATTTATCAAAATTTACGTCGAATATGGTCTCCTGAAGGCGCTGTTATTCCAATACAACTTCCCGGCGGCAAAAATCTGGAAAAAGTTGCAGCGCAAAGCGGAACATACATAACCCTTTATTTTTTATTAATTCTATTTAGCTGGTCATTAATATGCTTATATGGTCACGACCCAATCCATTCATTGTTTTTCACCATATCTATGCAGGGTAACGTTGGTTTGGAAATCGGACAAATCTCCTCTGTATTAGAATGGCCATTAAAAGTTATCGGCATATTCAATATGTGGACCGGAAGACTGGAAATCTATCCTGTGCTAATCACATTAAGGGCATTTTTTGAAATCTTTAGGAGATGATTCATACATTCCTTGAAAAAAACAAGGCAAAACATATTAATGTTAATTATTTATAATATTTCAAATAAATATCTCATCATGAATCTTTTGAGTATTGTTGTTCCGTGTTTTAATGAAGAAGAAACAGTGGAGATTTTTTTAAAAGAAATTCAAAAAGTAATGGGTGACTCCCCTTTCGAAATCATATTCATTAATGACGGTTCCAGTGACGATACTCTAAGAAAAATTAAAAATTTGGCAAATACAACTTCAAGTGTCAAATATATTTCTTTTTCTAGGAATTTTGGTAAAGAATCTGCAATTTATGCGGGTTTGAAAAATGCTACCGGAGATTTGATATGTGTCATGGATGCCGATTTGCAGCATCCTCCAAGTTTGCTTCCGGAGATGATTGAAGCAATAACTGATGAAGGCTATGACGTTGCTGCTGCAAGAAGAACTACAAGAAAAGGCGAATCCAAAATCAAATCATTTTTCTCCAGATTATTCTATAAATTATTTAACAGGATTTCTGAAATGAACCTGGTTGAAGGTGCAACCGATTATCGTGTGATGACAAGACAGGTTGTTGATTCAATATTGGAATTGACTGAATTCAATCGTTTTTCAAAGGGATTGTTCCAATGGGTCGGTTTCAATACCAAATGGATTCCTTATGAAAATATTGAAAGGGTTGCAGGTAAGACAACCTGGTCCTTTTGGGGATTGGTCAAATACTCAATAGAAGGCATTGTTGCATTTACAACAGCCCCCCTATCAGTATCCACATTATTAGGAACCATAATCTCAGTAATCGCATTTATCTATATGATAATCATCATAGCCAGATATTTACTTTATTCTGATCCCGTTCAAGGTTTCGCTACAATAATGTGTACCATACTCCTTTTAGGAGGAATACAATTACTGTCCATAGGAGTTTTGGGAAAATATTTGGAAAAAACCTATGTTGAAACTAAAAACAGACCGATTTTCATAGTCAAAGAAACAAACATTGATGATAAATAAGCATGTGATTTAAATGAAATTTTTGGATAGGGAACTCATTTTATATGTCGTTTTTGGAGCTTTTACATTTTTTGTTAACGTTATCGTTTATTTCGTTTTTGAAGACCTGCTGGGCGTGAATTATCTGATTTCAAACATCATAGCATGGTTTTTCTCAGTATTATTTGCATATATCACCAATAGAATTTGGGTATTCGAAAGCAAAAGCCCTGAAATCTTAAAAGAGATGTCACTGTTTTTTGGAGGAAGAATATTTTCAGGAGTGGTTGACACCGTTTTGATGTATCTTTTCATTGACGTCCTGGTCATTGGAGATTTTATATCAAAAATCGTTGTTCAAGTAATTGTGATTATTTTAAATTACATATTTTCAAAACTGATTGTTTTTAAAGATTAAAAATTAAAAAAGTGCATATGCACTTAAATCTTAACTAAATTGAAGCTATAGTGGTCTGCGTCATATACCTTGGTTAAATTGTAATTGTCTTCAAATTTCTTATTGGATTCCTTGAGTTTCCAATTAACCAGATAGATATTCTTATCTGGATTTTCCTTTAGAATCTTATCGAAATCCTTGCAGACTTCCACATCCCCGCTATAGAAATAGCTATCGGATAATGTATATTGTTTGGAGGTATTGTTTAAATCATTATGCAACACCTTATATCCATAATCAGTATTATAAACAATGACGCTGTCATTATTGTTGATGCCATCCAGAAAGCTGGCTTTTTTTTCATTGAATGCTAATCTGGAATTGATATCCTCGTTGGTTATGGCCAAACTTGCACCTGCCAAAAGCAAAACTAAAACAAGCGCAATGGCTAAAACCTTATAATCCTTAATTTTGCCGATTACGATTGAAGCTGAAAGCCAAAAAATCCCAAATACAGGAACTAAATATCTCACCCTCATGGAATTTGTAAATGAGGACATCAAAGAAAGAATGCCTATTGCCAGTGTTGCATACATCAAAAATACGCCTGCGGCTGAAAATTTGTCTTTCTTCTTATATATTAAAACCAGAATAAATATTAAAAATATTATTGCAATAATCTTAAAAATGACCATGTCTAACCTGAAATTCTGGCTTTTAATCGCAAAGGCCGTAAAATAGTGTATGACATTGACCAATTCAAAACCTTCCTTGGCATCATTAGCATGGGTTTGAATCTGATGGATGAAAACGATTCCCCACGGAGCATACAAAACAATCAGTGCCAAAACAGATTTGGCGAACTGCCTTATTTTATCTTTATGTTCAGTTAAAATTTCCGCCAAAATCAGCAGATACACTAATCCGCAGGTAAGCGCTAAAAAGTATTGTGTGGAAACAGATAATAGAGTAAACAAAGTCAGCAGCGCCCAGGATTTCTTATCCCACCGGGTAATGACCTCCTTATAATAAATGAATACCATCAAAAGGAAGAATAATCCCCATGAATACATTCTAATTGTTAAAAACTCCACAAAAAAGTCTGTCATGACCCCTAAGCAAAATACGAATAATCCTGCAGTCAGCCAGCCGTAATCCTCTCGAATTTTGGTTGCTGAAACTGCCATTATAAGAATATATGGAATTATTGAAACAACTTTTAAAAGATAAAGATTGCCTAAACCAAATGGAGTGAACAGATACAATATCCAATAATACAACGGCGGATGAACATCATGAATAGCTACAGCCATTCCTTCCATAAACGGAAGATTTACCAAAGAATAAGTCCAATACTCATCAATATTAATGATTGTATGGGTTAATGGAGAAATGAACATGTAAAGCAATATTAAAATTGCCGCACCAAAAAACAATATGCCTAACCAATCCCTTTTTTCATACATGGAGATATTTTTAAAGAAGATATTATTTAAAAACTGTTATTCAGTTTTTTGTGTGGATTGCGCATGGATATTGACAAATTCATTGTATGTTATGAACTGATGGCCTTGGCTTTTTAACATTTTCACAAGGCGGTCTAAACGGTCGACCATCTCTTGGCCGCTGTGATTGCGGATGATAAACGGCATGTTAAATTCGGGATGCTCTTTAAGTTCGTAAAATTCCCAGGGGTGGAAATAAGTCACGAAGTATCCGTCATGGCGAAGGACTCTGCGCACCATCCAGTGATATATTCTCTCAGGCAGGTTATGCAATGACAGCCAGAATAACGGAAAGCGTATCCTGGGTGTAACCGATGCAGGAATCTGCATCACACCATCTTTCATGAACCAGGTGCGGGGAGTTGTCAGATGCATATAACGACCGGGAATAAATGCCGGATTGAGGGATGAATTATAACGATAGCCTGCCTTTCTGATTTCTGATTCAACTACTGGAAACATGCGGGGTTGGCGATAACCTGTTACCGTAACGCCTGCAACACGCTCGACAATCTCTTTTGAGAGTGCAAAGTCTGTTTCTTTTGGCTGCCAGTGATCCACACCATGGCATGCCACTTCATGACCTTCATTTACAATGCGCTGCATTACATCCGCTGCATGCTCTGCGAAGTTGCCTGTGCAGAAGAAAGTGGCGCACACATCATTCGCCTTGAGTACATCAAGAATACGGTTTGTACCCTCTACCGATACCTTAATGCCCTCTTCCAGCGAATAATCCACACCATGTTCGCGGGGTCCGTCAAACTCCTCAATATCAAAACTCAGTAATATCATCTTTTCCCTTTAGATTTGAATATTTCAATAGAAAAATCTTCATTTCGACTATAAAAATTATATTATTAAAATTTCATCTTTTTAAAAGACATTATATATTTAATAATTTATCCTATTTAAAATTAAAGTCATATCAATTGGCAGTTTTTTCTAAATATGATAGGACCTATTTTAGACACAATCCAAAAAGATGATAACATTCCGTAGTCACCAATGTCCAAATATTCAAAAAAAACAGTAAATTCAATCTGAATGCTTTTTTTAGAAATTACAAATATTGCCCTCTTAAAAAATAACATTGCTCAAAAAGTAATATATAACATGCAATACTTATATATTGATTAAAAGTTTATTTAAATCCGAACAATAATCAGGATGTTATAATCATGTTAATGAATGAAGAAACTAAATTAACCAAAGACCATTACAGGATTTTCGCTTTGAGTTGGGCAGGTTGGGTTTTTGATTTCTATGACCTAATCTTATTCACCTTTTTAGTAACTCAACTTCAGGCCGACCTGCATTTCTCAGCCGAAATGCTTTCCTTATGTTTGGGAATGTCCTTATTAGCTACCGGTCTGGGAGGAATTGTTTTTGGAGCATTAGGAGATAAGTATGGCCGTAAGAAAGTACTGCAATGGACAATCATTATTTATTCCATAGGCACATTCTTATCCGCTTTTTCATGGTCATTCTATTCACTGATGATATTCAGATTCATCACAGGTTTAGGCGTTGGTGGAGAATGGGCTACCGGACAAATTTATATCAATGAAACATTTCCAGACAATTTAAGAGCAAAATTTGGAGGTTTCATGCAATCCGGAGCACCAGTGGGTGTTATTTTAGCTTCAATAGTCGGAGGAATAGTAAGTCCAATCATAGGTTGGAGACTGACCTTTATGATTTCAATAATCCCCGCACTTACAGTTGTTTTAATAAGGAAGTATCTTAAAGAATCCGATATCTGGCTCCAAAATAAAGACGAATATGTAAATAAAAACATTTTTCAGGAGTTCAAAGAATTACTTTCAAAAGAATACAGAAAAATATTTCTTATCTCTTTGATATTGTGCATATTTGGTATGTCCGCCTACTGGTACACATATTCATGGTTACCCACCTACCTCGAGCAGGAAAGAGGTCTTGCATTATTAGGTACTACAATCGGAATCATAATCATCCAATTAGGTGATTTTACAGGTTATACGACTTTCGGTTTCGTATCCGAAAAGCTTGGAAGACGCCCTGCATTTACAATCTACAGTTTTATAATGGGCATAAGCATAGCAATGATAACGCTCTTCTGGAATCAGATTAATGCATTTCATGAACTGATATATGTATTTATGTTTTTAACAGGATTTGGTACAGGATTCTTTGGCGGATTCGGAGCACTATTTTCCGAGTTATTCCCAACAAAAATAAGAAACACAGGTGTTGGAACAGTATTCAATCTTGCACGGGGAGCGCAATTCGTCACTCCAGTAATCATAACTCTCGTTGGAACATATTACGATTTAAGCTATGGCATATTTATTGCTGCAATATTTGCCCTAATGGTCGGTATCTGGATTTGGGTATTCCCTGAAACCAAAGGAACCCACCTTAACGAATTAGACGGGTAATGTACTGTCCACCAGCATTACCTCTAATTTCTATTTTAATGTGAATTTAAAAAAATCAATTACTTGAACTGCAATGCATGTCCAAAAAATAATCTCTTTTTTATTATTTACATCTATTCTAAAGAATTAAACAAACACCTTTTATATACTTTAACATCTAAGATATTATATAACACATATTAGGTGATATCATGGATTTTAAAATAGAAGGAGGGTCATTTCCTATTGTAATATGTACCTTGAAAAAAGGAGAAACCCTCAAAAATGAAACTGGCGCAATGGCATATATGACATCCAATATGAAAATGGAAACTTCCACTGGTGGAGGCCTTATGAAAGGTCTTGGAAGGGCCCTGTCTGGAGATACAGTATTTTTAAACTACTTTACCGCAGAATCTGACGGTGCACAAATTGGATTTTCAGCATGTACACCTGGAAAAATCTTACCAATAAGATTAAACGGGTCAAATACAATCATCGGCCAGAAAAATGCATTTCTAGCTGCTGAAAATAGTGTTGATGTTGACATATACTTTAAAAAGAAACTCGGAGCAGGACTGTTCGGTGGCGAAGGATTCGTTCTTCAAAAATTTACAGGAAATGGAGTCGTATTTTTAGAAATTGACGGTGAAATAATTGAAAAGTATTTGGCAGCTGGAGAAACATTATTAGTGGACCCAGGACATATCGCTGCAATGGAAGATACAGTTGATTTTGATATTGAAATGGTGAAAGGCGCTAAAAACATACTGTTCGGAGAAGGACTGTTCTTTTCAAAAGTAACCGGACCTGGAAAAGTATGGATACAGACTATGCCAATAAGCAAATTAGCTGAAGCAATAATTCCATTCGTTCCAAAGAAAGAAGGATAATTTTAAAAAAAAAGTTTATGAAAATAAACTTTTTTAACTTTTTTTATTATATTGACAAAGGCAAATCACCAATGACACTTGCCCGTTTATCTATTGAAACGGTATCCTCCAGGCGAACTCCAAATTCCCCTTCAAGATATACTCCTGGTTCAACTGTTATAACCATTCCTTTTTCAATTATTGTTTCATCACGGGGGGAAAATCCTGGAGTTTCATGAATATCAAGTCCTAAACTGTGGCCTGTTGAGTGGATGAATTTATCCCTATAACCATATTCTGAAATAATGTCCCTGGCAACCTTATCAACCTCGCAGCATTTGAGTCCCGGTTTAATGGCTTTGATTGCTTTGTCATGGGCTTCAGCAACAATATCCCAGATTTCATGTTGAAATTCCGTATAAACCATTGTACGAGTATTATCAGAGCAATATCCATTATAAATTGCTCCCCAATCAATCAAAATAGGTTGTTCCAATGATTTATGCTCAGGAACTGCATGAGGAAGGCTTGAATTAGCACCACTAGTTACAATTGTGTCGAATGATTCCCTACTGGCTCCGTTTTCAATCATTGACTTGACCAAATCAAATGCAACAACACTTTCAAAATCATTCCTATTTAAGATATCCAACTCCAAAAATGATTTTTGAGCTATTTCAGTTGCTTTTTGAATGTTGTCAATTTCCTGAGGGCTTTTTATCATCCTTTGTGTGTTGACATAGGTTTTAGACTCGATTGAAAAATCATCTCTAAACTTTTCATAAGTGCTGAAAGCAAGTTCCGGTTCAATGGCCAGACTTTTTATCCCCTCTTTTTTCAAATCACCAATCATCACATCGAATGACTCATATTCCCTAACATCAATCGTTGAATTTTTATTAGCTATTTCCATATCCATTTTTGAAGCATAGATGATTGGTTCCTCTTTCAATATACAAAAAGCAAAACTAGTCGGTTTATAATTAGAAATATACTCAATATTTGTAAATTGAGTGAGCAAATAAGCTTGAAAATCATCTTTTTTTAAATCATTTAAAATATTTTCAATGTGAAATTCCATAATATAATATTAGAAAAAACTTTATATATAAAATTAGATATTTTAACATTATGATTAAATTTACAAGCACTGAAATAAGAGATTTACTTATAGCATTTTTCGTTATTTCACTATGTTTCGGAATTGCAAATACCGGCAGGAACATGACCGCTTTATTAAACCTGCTTCCAATGATTATGGTTGGTGTGGGTTTAGGATTTATCCTGCACGAACTTGGTCATAAATTCGTCTCAATGAAGTATGGATACTGGGCCGAATTCAAATTATGGCCACAAGGACTGTTGTTTGCACTTGTCACATCATTTTTTGGATTTGTTTTTGCAGCACCAGGTGCGGTTTATACCTATGCAAATCACATAACTGATGAAATCAACGGAAAAATTTCAATTGCAGGACCTGTTGTAAATATTGTACTTGCATTAATCTTTTTAGCCATTGCAACAGCAGTTTATCCGTCTGCACTTACTTCCAATTCCACTTCATTAATAGTATTTATAGTATGTTCCCTTGGTTATTCAATCAATAGCTTTTTGGCAGTGTTTAATTTACTGCCTATTGGAAACTTAGACGGATCCAAAGTATTGAGATGGAATGCAGTAATTTGGGTGATTACCATAGCTATTGCCGGATTAATGACCTATCTATCAATGACAATGGGTGTTGAAAATATAGTCAGATCAATTATAGGATTATAGAAAATGAATGAAGAAATCACATATTTTAAAGGAACCCACAGAGTAATAGCTCCACGTGAAACTATCGAAATAAATCAGGACAAATTAAAAAAGGCTGGAATTACACGTATCGCAGATATTACTGATTTGGACAGGATTGGTCTTCCGATTTATACTGCAATCAGGCCCACAGCTGAAGAAGGTGCTATAAGCATTTATGGAGGTAAAGGGATTTCAAAAGACCATGCCAAGGCATCCGCAATGATGGAAGGTTTTGAAAGATATTCCGCCGAAAGGCAGGATAGCGATGAAACAATAATCGCCACACCAAATGAAATTGGCCGATACGGAGATTATATTGATCCCAAAAGCTTAAACCTGCCTAAAGATTTTGAAAAAAAGGACATCAGTGACATTAATTTGGAGTGGAGTAAATCCAAGGACATAATATCCGGAAAGGAATATTATATTCCAACAAATGCCATTTTCCACCCGTATGCCTCCGACAGCAATGCCGAAAGTTTATTCAAATCAAATACAAACGGGCTTGCATCAGGAAATATTCTGGATGAGGCGATTTTACATGGAATGCTTGAAGTCATTGAAAGAGATGCATGGAGCATTTTTGAGTTAACTCATAAAAATTATGCTCAAATTGATATTGAAAGCATCGAAAGCGAACTGATTATAGACATTATTGATAAATTTGAAAGTGAAGGCATTAAAATTAAATTAATGGATTTTACAGCAGACATCAAAATCCCCACAATAGCCGCTTCCGCCGATGACACAATTACGAAGGATGCGGGACTTCTGACTTTGGGAATGGGAACCCATTTGGATCCCGAAGTTGCTATTTTAAGGGCCCTTACTGAAGTGGCCCAAAGCAGGGCAACACAAATTAATGGAGCTCGTGAAGATACTGTACGGGCGGATTTTGCTCGTGAAGCGGGTTATGAACGAATGAAAAGAATAAACAAATATTATTTCAAAGATGAGGAGGAAAAAATCAGTTTATCCGATATTGAAAACAAAAGTACTTCCTCCATTACAAAAGATATTGAAATCGTTAAAAATGAGCTAACTGCAAATGATATTGAGAAAATATTATATGTCGATTTAACCAGACCGGAGATAGATGTCAGTGTTGTACGCGTAGTCATTCCGGAAATGGAAGTTTATACAATTGACCCGAGCAGAGCCGGTTACAGATTCTTGAAAGTTTGATTGATATGGTTAAAATTATAATTTATGCGGGTTTGTCAATTCCTTTTGATGAAGCCATCGAGATATTGGACAGTTCAGATGATATTGAAGTAATTTATAAAAGACCAATCCAAAGAGGGGATTTGAATTTAGCGATTAAAGAACGTCCCCAAATTATCGCAATAATTGACGGTGTTTTTCATCAAAACTCCGCTGTAGGTCATAAGGAGATACTTAATGTAATTAATTCAGGCATTGAAGTATTTGGCGCCTCAAGTATGGGTGCATTAAGAGCATCAGAACTTGACACCTTAGGAATGACCGGCATAGGTTATGTTTATAATCAATATGCTTCAGGAGAGGTTGAATCTGATGATGACGTTGCCGTAATGCTCGATAGTGAAACTTTACAGGCACTTTCAGAACCCCTGATTAACATGAGGTATGTTTTTGAAAATGCCGTGTCCGAAGGCATTTTGACTGAAGAGGAAAAGGATGACTTATTGAGTATTGCAAAAAAAACTTATTACCCGAAAAGGAATTATGCTCAAACATTAAGTGAATCAAATTTGGACAATGATAAAAAAGACAGATTAATCAACTTTATTCGCAAATCCAAAGACATTAAAAAAGAAGATGCCAAAGAGTTACTTGAATACATTAAAAATTTAGTGAACACCTAAATTTTTAAAGATTGATATATATACTTAAGAAAATTTATGATTCAAAATAAAAAAGACCATTCATCTAAACAAAATAACGATTAATAAAATGAGACTTATTTTTAAAAACTATATTTTAATTTAATGAAAAATAAAAATTTTGAAGGGTTGGTTATGGTCCCAAAAGCCTTCCTAAACCGCATCCCTCATTTCCTTATATTTTTTCAAAACCATGTCGGGGGTTTCAATAGATTGATCAAAAGTTAGTAAAACTTCTTTTGATTCAAAATCATCATCAATTTTACGAAGCCCTTTTAATGAAATAAAATCTCCGTCAATTTTAAAGCCAACACCATCAGCATCAATGCTGATAATAGTTATCTCAAGCTCGGAAGCCTTGTCTAAAATTTGATTTGCTTTAACCTCATACTTCAAATTTAAGATTTTATGAGGCATTATTTCATTAATTGTCCTCTTAATAACTGAATCAAAAAGTTCTAAAAATTTTTTAGCAGGCGGCAAATTATTAGCCCACCAATAGGTAATCACCGAGTTAAGAATAATTTCGTGTTCGGAAAAATCATCATAAAATCTTGCACGAACACTGACAACACTATCACTAACCTTAACTACCAACACTGGACTGACAGCCATTATATCACAATTATTCAACTAATGCTTTAATCAAATCACTAGCCCTAACAAGTCCAACCAAATCCCCTTCAATACCAATTACAGGAATTTGCTCAATGTTTAGGGATTTCATTTTTTTAGCACAGTCGGTAACTTTGGTTTTTGAGTTAGCCACTTCAACATTGCCTACAGCAACATCGCCAACAACTTTATCTGTGAATCTTAAACTGTTTTTCTCAATGTATAATACAGAAGTACTGTCCCAGGACCATTTATCCCCTTCTGTACCCACAGTGGAACTGTGTTCACTTCTTTCAGAGATAATTTCAATTTCGGAAATGAAATCTGTCTCGGTTAAAATGCCGGATAATTTAGCGTCATCATCTAAAGCCAATACAGATTTTAGTCCAAATTGATTCATAGTTTCGAATGCAACATTTAATGGAGATTTTTCCCATGTTGTTGGAACTGTAGTAATCATGTAATTTTCAACAGCATCATCGACTTCAACTTTTGTTAAAGCTTTGGACACTAAATCAAAAGAAGTGATAATTCCTACTAATTCACCATCTTCATTAACAACAGGAACTCTTCTAACATTATTCTCAATCATGACGCGTGCTGCATCAGTTACATCATCATCAGGACTGACAGTAATTAGATTTCTGCTCATCAACATTGCAATTTGTTCTTCATCAGGATTATTGATTAAATCTGAACGTGTAATAATACCTACTAATATATTAGTGTCTTCTTTTACAACCGGAAGTACTGCTTTATTTTCTTTTCTCATTAAGTCTAAAACTTTTTCTCTGTTTCCAGGTACGGAAACACTGACGACATTTTTAGACATTGTTCTTTTGACTAACATAAAAACACCTATATAATCATAATATGAAAAGGTAGACCATTAATGCACTACAAGTACTGCGCATTTTGCAGAGTTAACAACTTTATCTGCGACACTACCCAT
The DNA here is from genome assembly GCA_902789505.1 of uncultured Methanobrevibacter sp. Taxonomy (GTDB): domain Archaea; phylum Methanobacteriota; class Methanobacteria; order Methanobacteriales; family Methanobacteriaceae; genus Methanocatella. The sequence goes on from CADAOO010000005.1 coordinate 16,502, forward strand.
AATAAATCTATCGAAGCCAGATTTACCTGAACTTCCCATAACAATTAAATCGACATTTTCATCATTTGCCACTTCCAAAATGGCTCTGGCAGGAGAACCTTCTTTGATAATGTGAGTTACTTCAACTCCATCCTCATTTAATTTATCGAATTCTTTAAGGTTTTCCTCAGATCGTTCGTTTAAAATTTGATTTAACTGATAAATTTCATCATCTAATGGGAGCCCATTAACAAAATTGTTTTCAGTTACACTTACAGCAATTATACTAGCGCCACTAATTTTAGCCAGGAATAATGCATGCTTTTGTGCTTTTTTAGCAAATTCTGACCCATCGGTAGGGATTAATATTTTTTTATACATGAAAGACATCCCCATAATATATAGATAAGAGCATCTATGATATTATACATTAACTTTTTTATTAATAGTATATAATATATTTTTCGATTCACAGCGATTTATTATATTTAAATAAGGATTTTTGGAAAAAGAATTTACCACTATAAACTCCGCATTGGCACCAACATCAATAGCTGATTTTTTAACAACTGAATTAATTTTATTGTCACAGACATTAGTTGTTGCCATCTTCAATAACTCTTTAGGATTTATATAATTTTTATAATAAACAGACATTAATTTCAATGTGAATTCCAACTCCCTAAAAATGCTTGGAGAGTTAATCATTACATTATCAGTCCCAATTAATGGTTTAATGCCCAAATCCAGCATTTTATTCAACTGAGTTATGCCGACATTTAAAGTCGCATTTGCTCTAGGGCAAACAACAACATTCTGGTTTGACTTTGAAACTGAATCCAGATCATCGGCTTTTGGATTGGTTAAATGAACTAACTGATTGAAATTGCACACAACCCCTCTGCCAATTTCCGTTTTGCCGAATTCATCTAAAGATTCCAGTTGGTTATCTTCAGATTCACCAACATGGATTGAAGAAATTTTACCGCGGCTGTTGCACTCCCTGACAATTAAATTCGCAACTTCATCAGTAATTTCACCAAAACCGCTTGGAGCTATTCCATCTGCTATTTTTAAAAGTTTCCTAATAGCTATCTTAACCTTTTTCAAATCAGGATCATCACCGTAAAAGCTATCGTCCCGGCCAAGAATGACAGGTCTGATTGGGATATTGCTTGAAGCTTTTTTTAATAATTTAACCCCTTTGATTCCGCCTTCACGATAATCAATAAAATGAGTTGTGCCGCTATTGACCATATCCCACATGGTCTCTTCCATAGCACTGATAATCTCATCATCACTGGCATTAGCTAATGCTACATGCTTTACCCCATTCGGCGGTTTTACCATTTCACTTAAGGACAATGAATAACCCTCATCCTTAATGATTGAATCGCCAATGTGCATATGGCCATTAATAAATGAAGGGCAAACTACTGCACCGTCAACATCGATAATCTTGCCTTCCCTAGATTCTTTTACTATTTCAATAATCCTACCTTCATCAACAACAATATTCTCTTTTTTTGGGGTTAAATCTTGGCCTTTTAATATGATTCCATTAGCTATAGTAAACATTAAAGGAAAATCTAATTTTTTTTATTAATATATTTTATCATAAAAAATATATTTAATCGAATTAGAATAGTATATATTGACAGTCATTTCATTTTTCAATTAAAAAATGATTTAATGACATCTATCTTTTTTATATAAATGGGGATGATTTCTATTAACTCTCAGGAAATACGTTATTTTTACAGGAATATTGTAAAAACTGGAAATGTTTACAGAGTTAAACATAAAAATAAAGATTATGGAGAATTTAAGAAATTATCCGATGCATTGTATGAAAGGGATGCTCTATTTTTTTGTAATTTTGATTATGATTTGCTTGTTGAGTGTGATTTGGAAAACAAGTACGAACATATGGAACTGCCGCCATTTCCCGATAAAAGACCAAAAGGCCGTATTAAAGGAATGAAAGTCAATAAAAAGGAAAGGGAAGGTGAAATTCTTTTTGACCATAAACTCCGTAAGTTTTTCATTCAAAAAGGTGAGGAAAATATCGGATATTATGATACAATGACCGAAGCATATTATTATAAAAAATTACTGATGGACAACAATTGGGACAAAAACGTCCTAAAAACAAACATTACTCAGAAACTTGAAGTCAACATCAAAATTGACACCGATAAGACCTATAAAGTTAGATTAAACTTTTGTCCAAAGTGTAAAAGCAGGCTTGACATTAACGCAGAAGAGTGCCCTTCATGCGGTATTAATATTAAAGAATATCTGTATAATAATTAAAAAAAAGGATAGAGAAATTAATCTCCATCAATATATCTGTTTAAAGATTTTACATTTATTTCATGATTTTGTACGGCTTGAATAGCATTTAAAGCTGCTCTTGCACCAGCCAATGTTGTCACGTAAGGAATTCCCAATTCAATAGCTAAACGTCTGATGATATAACCGTCTTTAGCAGATTGTTTTCCTTCGGAAGTGTTGATAATCAAATCAATTTCCTTGTTTAATATCGCTTCTTTGATATTAGGGGAACCTTGTGATACTTTTTTGATTTTTTCAACGGAATCCAAACCAGTAGCATCAGCTGTACCGCTAGTTGCAACAAGATCAAATCCTAATGTTGTGGCTTTATCAGCAATAGGTCTGATTTTCTTTTTATCTTGTTCTTTGACACTTATGAAAATTTTACCTTCTTTTGGTAAATCCATTCCAGCTGAAAGTTGTGATTTGTAAAATGCCATTCCATAGCTTTCATCGATACCGATACTTTCTCCGGTGGATTTCATTTCAGGACCTAAAACGGTATCAGATTCCGGAAGTTTCAAGAATGGGAATACTGATTCTTTTACAGCCACATGGTCAATCTTAATTTCTTTGTTTAAACCAAAGTCTTTTAGTTTGGCACCGTTCATAATCCAGGTGGCAACTTTAGCCAAAGGCACTCCAATCGCCTTACTTACGAATGGAACTGTCCTACTTGCACGAGGGTTGGCTTCAATGATATAGACCATCTCTTCATCAAGTTTGACCGCATATTGGATATTCATCAAACCTTTAACATCAAGTTCTAAAGCTAATTTGGTGGAGTTTTCACGAATAGTGTCCAAAATATGTTCAGGAATGGTTTGAGGAGGTATCACACATGCAGAGTCTCCTGAATGAACACCTGCTTCTTCAATGTGTTCCATGATTCCTGCAATAAATACGTCTTCACCATCACATAATATATCAACATCAAGCTCGATTGCATCTTCCAGGAATTTATCCACTAAAATAGGATGTTCAGGTGAAACCTTAACGGCTTCCTTCATATATTCCTCAAGCTCAGCGTTATCATAAACAATTTCCATAGCTCTTCCACCGATAACATAAGACGGACGGACAAGTACCGGAAATGTAATTCTCTCAGCAATTTCTTTTGCTTCTTCAAATGAATTAGCAGTACCATAAGGAGCCTGATGAATGTGTAATTTTTCTAAGAGTTCTGCAAATAATTCCCTATCTTCAACCCTATCAATACTTTCATAAGGAGTACCTAAAATCTTAACACCGGCATTTGCTAAAGGAACTGCAAGATTAATGGATGTCTGCCCACCGAATTGGACGATAACACCATCAGGTTTTTCCTGATCAATCACACCCACCACATCCTCAAAGGTAATAGGTTCAAAGAACAGTTTATCTGAAATGTCATAATCTGTACTTACAGTTTCCGGGTTGTTGTTGATTAAAATAGTTTCAATTCCATCTTCCTTAAGTGCAAGAGAGGAATGTACACAACAGTAATCAAACTCAATACCCTGACCAATTCTGATTGGTCCTGCACCAAGAATAACAACCTTTTTCTTAGTGGTTGATACAAGTTCATTTCCGGCATCATAGCTGCTGTAGTAATATGGAGTTTTAGCTTCAAATTCTGCAGCACAGGTATCCACCATCTTATAAGATTGTTTGATGTTGTATCTGGAAAGCAAGTTCCTGATATACTCTTCAGTTTGTCCGGATAAATCTGCCAATCTTTTATTGGAACAGCCAATTTGTTTTGCTTTTCTTAAATATGCTTCATCATCCAATTTATCAGCAGTGACATCATTTTCGAAGTTTACTATATTTCTGATTTTATATAAGAAGAAATTATCAATGTTGGTGAGTTCTCTAATCCTGTCAATATCCATTCCATCTTTAATGGCGGAATATATTTGGAAGTAGATTAAATCTGTAGGATTTGCCAAATCATCTTCGGTGTATTCTACATATTCAAAGCCATCAAAGCCCATGTCAAGTGACCTTAATGCTTTTTGGAATGCTTCTTCAAAAGTTCTTCCAATAGCCATAACTTCACCTGTTGCCTTCATTTGAACTCCAACTTCACGGCTGATTCCCTTGAATTTGTCAAATGGCCATCTTGGGATTTTAATTACAACATAATCAATGGCAGGTTCAAAAGAAGCAGGGGTTTCTTTGGTAATGTCATTTTTAATCTCATCCAAGGTCAAACCCAATGCTATTTTTGATGAAATTTTTGCAATTGGGTAACCTGTTGCTTTGGATGCAAGTGCACTACTTCTGGATACACGAGGATTTACTTCAATTACTTTATATTCATCAGTTTCAGGGTTTAATGCAAATTGAATATTACATCCGCCGCGAATTCCCAATGCCCTAATAATCTTAATGGATGCATCACGCATTTTTTGAATGGTTTCGTCACATAAATTTTGAATAGGAGCTACAACAACACTGTCACCTGTGTGGATACCCATAGGGTCAATGTTTTCCATGGTACATACAATAATACAGGTATCCTCTTTATCCCTCATTACTTCAAACTCTATTTCTTTCCAACCTAAAACAGATTCATCGATAAGAACCTGGTTAATGAAACTCATATCCAAACCGTGATTTGCAATTTCAATTAATTCCTCTTCATTGTGAGCTATTCCCCCACCTGTTCCTCCTAATGTGAATGCAGGTCTTACAATAACAGGATAACCAATTTCCTTTACGGCTTCAAGTGCCGCATCCACACTTTCAACAGCCTGACATTTTGGAATTTTCTCACCAATTTCATCCATAAGATTGGCAAATAGGTCTCTGTCTTCCACATCTTTAATTGTTTGGACATCAGACCCTAAAACCTTGATTCCTTCAAGCAATCCCAAATCTCCAAGGCCTGTTGCAATGTTTAATCCAGTTTGTCCACCCATTGTTGGTAAAATTGAATCGACTTCCTCTTCTTTTATGATTTTTGCAACCACTTCAGGAGTTAATGGTTCTGTATAAACAGTATCTGCCATGCCCATATCTGTTTGGATGGTAGCTGGATTACTGTTAACTAGTACTGTTTCAATTCCCTCTTCCCTTAGTGATTTACATGCTTGTGATCCTGAATAATCGAATTCAGCAGCTTGTCCGATTTGAATAGGTCCAGAACCAATAATTAATACTTTTTTAATATCCTTATCAACTGGCATATGTAATCCTCATTAATTTTTTTAATAATCATCCATCATTTCATTAAATTCATCAAAAATACTTCTTGTATCATTTGGACCAGGGCCCGCTTCAGGGTGGTACTGTATACAATGTAAAGGCAGTTCTTTATGTGAAATACCTTCAGGAGTTCCATCGTTTAAGTTAATTTGAGTTAAAACTAAATCTGTTTCTTTTAAAGATTCCTTATCAATGGTAAACCCATGGTTCTGTGATGTGATAAATACTTTTCCAGTGTTTAAATCTTTAACTGGCTGATTTTCACCCCTATGTCCGAATTTCATTTTATAAGATCTGGCTCCAAAAGACTTAGCTATTAACTGCTGACCCATACAAATTCCGAATACCGGTAACCTATTTGACAGTTTTTTCATGGTTTCAATGGTTTCAAATACCCTATCAGGATTTCCAGGTCCGGATGTAATCATCAGTCCGCTTGGAGAGTAATCCAAAACTGTTTTGTAATCAGTATCATATGGGAATAGAATTACTCCAATATCCCTTTCCAAAAATGAGTTAATGATGTTCTTTTTAACACCGCAGTCTATTAAAGCAACTTTTTTATCAGCGTCTTCATTGAATATCTTAATTTCTTTTGTAGATACCAATGGAACGACATCTTTTTCTTCAATGCTTGGTTGGGAGCGAGCCATCTCAAGCAGTTTATCATCAGAGATATCTTCAGTGGTTATTGCTGCTTTAAGTGATCCCCTTTCACGAATTTTAAGTGTTAAATCACGAGTGTCAATTCCACTAATTCCCGGAGTTTTAAATTCCTTTAAAAATTCATCTAAAGTTTTTTGAGGTCCGAAATTAGAAACTTCACGACAAACTTCACGACAAACAAAACCTTCAACCTGAATATTGTCAGATTGATACCAGTCTTCACTTACCCCGTGATTTCCTTCCAATGGATAAGTGGACATCAATATTTCTCCTTTAAAGGAAGGATCGGTTAATGACTCTGTATAACCACCCATGCCTGTGGAAAAAACAAGTTCTCCCAATTTAGTGGTTTCATAACCAAATGCCTCTCCTTTTAAAACAGTACCATCTTCTAAAGCCAATTTAGCTATTTTTCCCATTAAATCACCATCATAAAAAAATAATAATTCACTATCTTTAATATATATGATTTTATTATATTATTAAACTTTGTATTTTAGTGAAATTTTTGGGAAAACTGACAAATAGCATTGGAAAAATATATCGGCATTGAAAATGAAATTAAATATTAATTCAAAAAATAGGGAGAAAACATGAATAATAATCTGAAAGTTCCGGAAGACTACAGGAAATTCAAAAAGCTGGTTAATGAAGCAAAAATTTATGACTCTCCAAAATCATTAACCGGCAAATTAAGACCCTATCAAAAGATTGGCTATTCCTGGTTAATTCAGAACATAAAATATAAATTCGGATGCATATTGGCAGATGATATGGGTCTTGGAAAGACAATACAAATTTTAAGTGCTATTCTCTATTTTAAAGAGCATAATCAATTTGATAGCGAATCAACTTTAATAATTGTCCCTCCAACATTAATATCCAACTGGGAAAACGAAATAAAAAAATTCACCCCTGAATTAACATACCACATTTATCACGGATCCAACAGAACATTCCCACTGGAGGAATATGACATCATATTAACCTCCTACGGAGTCGTTAGACTTGATTTGGACATGTTTTTAGATAAGACCTGGCTTTTATGCGTTATCGATGAAGCCCAAAACATTAAAAATCCAAATACTGAGCAGACTAAAGCGATTAAAAGCGTTAATGCTTCAACTAAAATAGCCCTTACGGGAACTCCTATTGAAAACAGACTAATGGACTACTGGTCAATATTTGATTTTGTGAATAAGGGATATTTATCAACTAAAGACGACTTTAAAAGAAACTATGTTATGCCCATAGAAAAATTAGAAGACCCTGAAGTTTTGGAAAATCTTAAAACAATAGCCAAACCCTTTGTAATGAGACGTCTAAAAACAGATGACGATATCAAAAAAGAACTGCCCGACAAATTGGTTAACGACATTTACTGCACATTAACAAAAAAACAAATCAGATTATACAATGCAATCCTTGAAGAGATATTTTTTGACATTGAAAATTCGAAAGGAATCCAGAGAAAAGGAATAATTCTTAAAATATTGACTGCCTTAAAGCAGACATGCAACCATCCGGCACAATTTCTAGCCATTAAAAATCCGAAAATCAGCGAATCCGGAAAAATGGAACTTCTGGTAGATATTCTGGAAAATATACTTGATATGGATGAAAAAGTGATAATTTTTACCCAATATGTTGAAATGGGAAAATTAATCCAAAAGCTCATATCCAAAAAGTTTAAAACTGATGTATTGTTCCTGCACGGTTCACAAACCCTTAAAGAGAAAACGGAAATTATTGATGCTTTCCAGGAAGATCCGAATTATAAAATTTTTGTGGCCACCCTTAAAACAGGAGGAACAGGTTTGAATCTGACCGCCGCCAGCAATGTAATTCACTACGATTTGTGGTGGAATCCTGCCGTTGAAAATCAGGCAACAGACAGGGTTCACAGAATTGGACAGAAAAAAGACGTTATGGTATACAGATTCATTACCAAAGGAACACTCGAAGAGGCCATTGATGCGATAAGTAAAAGAAAAATAGATTTGGCCGGAAAGGCCATAAGCAACGATGAAACATTCATTACCGAAATGAGCAATGAAGAACTGAAAAAGATATTGTCATTGAGATTATGAATTCAATCAAACTTCAAGCTAAAGTTTAAGCTTCTTGAGGAATGTGTCAGGGTCCCTATTGAAATGATATCCACACCCAAACCGGCATAATCCAAAATTGTCTCTTCAGTAATTCCGCCGGAAACTTCAATTAAGGAATTTTGACGAATATTCAACTTTTCAAGCTCATCGATTACTTCACCAACTTCGCCGGGAGTCATATTATCAAGCATTACAATATCCGCACCGTTTTTTACACATTCTATGGCATCATCAAGTGTTTCCACTTCAATTTCTATCTTTTTAGAAAAGCTTACATTTTCCTTAGCTTTAAGCAAAGCTTCCAAAGGAGTTCCGCAAGCGGCAATATGATTGTCCTTGATTAAAACCATGTCATCCAAACTGAATCTGTGAGTATCGGCACCGCCCACTTTCAGTGCATGCTTATCAAATTTGCCGATTGCCGGAGATGTTTTGCGTGTTCCTGCAACCCGCACATCAAATTCCCCAACCAGATTTACATAATTATTGGCCGCTGTGGCCACACCACTCATTCTCATCATTAGATTTAAAGCTGTCCTCTCGAGAAGCAAAATTGTTCTGGCATCTCCTTTAACTGAGATTAACACATCACCATTTGCTATTTTACTTCCTTCAGCCAGCCAAAATCCTACATTAACGCCGTACTCTTCGAAAAGTTCACGAATGATATTGATTCCTGCTAAAATGCCTTCATCTTTTGAAACAATATATGCACTTACTTCCTGACCGTTATCAACGACAGCATCAGAAGTAATATCACCGAATCCCTCATCTTCGGCCAGCATGTATTCAATAATTTTATCCAAAAAATCACCCAAACTTTAATAATTAATTAAGATATATATCTATTCTATAATATAAGTGATTATATGGAAATAATATTTTTAGGAACCTCTTCAGCAGTTCATTCAAAAGAGAGAAATCAAGTTTCAATTGCCGTTAAAGCATTCGGAAAAGTGATGTTGTTTGATTGCGGAGAAGGAACCCAAAGGCAAATGCTTCACACAAAAGTAAGTCCCATGAAAATATCCAAAATATTTATCACACATTTTCATGGCGACCATATTTTAGGTCTTCCTGGACTCCTGCAATCCCTCGGACTGCTTGGCAGGGAAGAAAAACTAACAATATATGGTCCTGAAGGACTGCATAAAGTCAGAGATGCCATATTCAATTTTGGATATTGCAAATTTGAATATCCTATTGAATTCATTGAAATTGAAACTGGAATTGTCGAAGAAACAGATGAATACATCATTAAATGTCAATCTGTAAGACATAACGTTCCGTGTCTTGCTTATTCAATAGAAGAAAAGAAAAAACCGAGATTTTTAAGAGAAAAAGCAATTGAACTTGGAGTTCCAGTAGGTCCGCTTTTCGGCGAATTGCACAATGGAAAAGAAGTTGAAATTGATGGAAAAATCATAAAGCCGGAACAAGTTCTTGGAGAACCTAGAAAAGGAATTAAATTCACCTATTCCGGAGACACAAGACCTTGTGAGGAAATGATTGATTTTGCAAAAGACAGCACACTTTTAATTCACGAATCAACATTTACAAGGCAGGATGAAGAAAACGCCGAAGAGCACGGACATTCTACAGCGGCTGATGCGGCATATGTTGCAAAGCAATCAAACTGCAAAGAGTTGATACTAACCCACATCAGCACACGCTATAACGGAGAATTTTCTAAAATTATGTTGAATGAAGCACGAGAAATTTTTGAAAATACTAAAATCGCTTACGATTTAATGGAAATTGAACTTAAATGATACTATGAGCGCCCCAATACTTGAAAACAGTGCAATGACAATAATTTATATAATAATCGTTATTCTTGTAACGGAATTCCTAACAAGACTTTTTACATATTTACTGAAAAGAAGTGAACGATATGCCAAGGACATGACGAAAGTATACCTCCTGAAAGACATCATAACCTACACAATATATTTCATTGCATTAATGATACTCCTGCAGTTCTTTGGAATAAACCTTACAGGAACATTATTGAGTTTGGGTATAGTAGGTATCGCAGTGAGTTTTGCTGCTAAAGACATTATTTCCAATTTATTTTCAGGAATTATACTGATTCTTGGAAAAAGCATTAAAGTTGGAGACACACTTGAAATTGATGGCAATAAAGGAACTGTCGAACGTGTTTCCCTCAGGTCAACTGTTATCATTGATGACCTAGGTATACGGAACAATGTTCCAAACTCCACATTAACAAATAATCCTTATTTTGGATTTAACTCTAATGAACTGCGTCGGGTTGATCTTTTTGCAGGACTGCCTTTAGACATTGATGTTGAGGAATTTGAAGAGCATATCACTAAGAAAATTCTAACTTATGATGCTCTGTCTGAAGATCCGACACCCCGTGTTCGTGTAAGGGAAACCAGCTTTAAACAAGTAAAGGTTAAAGTATCATTTTGGGTGAAAGATATTGATAGTGAAGACAGACATAAATTAATTATTAGTAATAAAGACAAATATAAATTAATAATCGCTAACGATGTTAGGAAATATATAATTATGATGGGTGAAAAAAATGAGTAATTCCATTCAAGAAGAAATTTTAAAGTTAAAAGAAGAAAAGAATGCTATAATCCTAGCGCACAATTACCAGCCAAAAGAAATTCAAGAGATAGCTGATTTTCTTGGAGATTCATTGGAATTATGCATAAAAGCTTCTGAAATTGATGATAAAGATTTAGTTGTTTTCTGCGGCGTGGATTTTATGGCAGAAACAGCATATATACTTAATCCTGATAAAAAAATTGTAATACCTACAATGGAAGCCGAATGTCCAATGGCCCATATGCTGCCTGAAGACGTGCTGCTTGAAGCTAAAGAAAAACATCCTGATGCTGGAGTGATTCTTTATGTGAACAGTATTGCCGAAGCCAAACAGCATGCAGACACTTTATGCACATCAGCCAATGCAGTAAAGGTTACAGAAAGTTTGCCTCATGATAAAATATTGTTTGGACCGGACAATAATCTTGGAACTCATGTTGCTGAAAAAGTAGACAAGGAAATTATCCCAGTCCCTAAAGGAGGCCACTGTTATGTCCATAAACTGTTCCACATTGAAGATGTTGAACTTAAAAGAGAACAATATCCTAATGCAGAGATAATTTGCCACCCGGAATGTAATATTGAAGTTCAAAAAGCCTGTGACCATGTAATGTCAACAGGAGGAATGCTCAGATATATCTCTGAAAGTGATAAGGAGGAGTTTGTTCTTGGAACTGAAGTTGACATGATTACAAGGATTAATCTTGAAATTTCCGGAAAAAAATTATATCCTTTACTTGAAGGGGCAATTTGTGAAACAATGAAACTTCACACACTGGAAAAAGTAAGAGATTCACTTATAAACGAAGCTCCCCAAATAACACTGCCAAAAGAAGTGGCTGAAAAATCATTGAAAGCCGTCAAGCATATGCTTGATGCATCAAAATAGCTAGTTAGTTTTAAACTGGCTTTTTTTCTTATTTTTTAAATTGCTCTAAAAATGATAATGCTTCTTGAATTATCTCAGAGTTGTCTGCATCATCATAGTAGTTTTTTTTGCTTGTTTCAAAAACGCTAACTTTTGAATCCTTAACCAAATCCTTTAAAGGTAAAAGATCTTTTTCAGGGTAATAGAATAAATATCCTGTTGTGCCCAAAAATAATGATTTCGCCTTAATGTTTTGCAGTTTTTCCTCAACATCATAAGTTAGAATGCAGTCATTACGGGATTTGAAGTCATAAATATCCATAAACAAACCTTCATCAACATAATCATCCATTAGGGCATTGAGTTCATCAATATCCAAGTTCCTAATAATATTTCTCGGAAAATAAGTCATAAATAATACTCTTAAAAGGGTAATGGACAATAACGATAAAGATGCACTGTACTCATCAGAATAAAAGTCTTCGGATGAATCAATCATGCTTTGTATAGATTTAATTGTAATATAGGAATAACCATACAGTTTATATGCCGAATTTAACAGAATTATGAACTCCATTTCATCAGGATATTCGCAGGCCCATGCAAATACTTCATATCCTCCTACACCTTCACCTATAATACCCAAAATATTCTTAATATTGAATTTTTCAGCCAGAAACTGCCTTTTAAAATTAACCCTATCCATAATTGTGTATTCCGGAAAGTCATATTTTAAACCTGTAGTTGAAGGTGAACAAGACCCTGGAGTCCCCAATGAAAAAATCCTAATGGCAAAATAGTCCTCAACATTAACATTGAATTTGTCAAACGGATTTTGATATTGGAAAAAAACGTAATGTCCCCCTTGAATTGTAGGAGAGAAAATAATCGCATTTACAATATTTCCATCATCATCATATTTTGGAGTTCCTACTGTAACATACTCCACGGTGACATTTTCAAGAACCTTTCCTGATTCAAACTTGAATGAATCCATCACATATCTTTCAGGTTTGTTATAACGTGCTTGATTAAACATGATACTCCTAATGAAATATTTACAATGGATAAATATATACTTTTTTATACATCTATTGCATATCATCTAGAAAACTTGAAAGAAAAACATTCATTTCTATTTCTTCACGGGCTATGAAATCATCCATCCTAATTTTAGCGACATCACTTTGAAACGGATACAACGCTTCCTCAAAATACATTTTAATTCTAAAAATATCATTATCAATACATGTTTCTTCAGCCAGATTACCATTCAGAAATTCCATCTGCTTTGAAGATAAACCGGATACCTGATATTCAACATATCCTCTCGAACCTTCATCCCCATAATCACTAATTTTAACTATCATCAAATCCGTCCATGAATTCTTTCAGTTCTTCAGATATTGATTCAAGTTCATTGAAACACAAATGCCCCAATTCAGAATCCATTACAACCACCTCTGAATTCTCAATCATCTCATGCATTGGAATGGCATCCAATTCAGGCGGAAAATGAGGATCCTGCTTGCATGCAACAATCAGCACCTTAGATTTGATTTTATCCAAATCATTTTCAACATCATAATTCATGCTGCACTCATTGCAATACTTTAAATCGTAAATATCTATGTCCAAACTTTCATTTCCAAAATCTTCAAATTCCTCACTCAATTCCTCATTGGACATGTTTCTTAATGCTTCTTTTGAAAGACCAAAATTGAATTCAGCCAAATTAGCCAGCCTCAATGTTCTAATTAATGAGTAGGTCAATTCTCCCCTGTTATAATCAGGGTCAGATTCGATGATTTCATTGACAAACTTTGACAAGATGAAATCATGCCCCGCAACCTTATAGCTACTTACTCCAGGCATGATAAAATCGGCAAAATCAGGATATTCAATAGCCAATGTAAGACCTACAAAACCACCCATAGATACGCCGATTACACCTAAAATATGAGTGATGTTGAATTTTTCGGCCAAAAACTGTTTTTCGAAATTGACTATATCCAGAATTGAATATTCTGGAAATTTATTTTTTAAATTAGTGACTGAAGGAGAACATGACCCCGGAGAACCCAGTGATGTTATGGATATGAAAAAATATTTGTTTTCGTCAAAAGGACCGTCAACACCGCTTAACGGCAATATTTTTTTCATTGAAGAAAACCTGCCCAAGGACCCGTGGCAGTATAGAATTGCATTAATGATTTTTCCGTCTTCATCATATCTTGGAGTCCCGAAAGTTGTATACTCCACTTCAACATCTTTAAGAGTTTCTCCATTTTCAAATTCAAATGAAGATAGTGTAAAATACATATTCTTATCATCAAAATAATCGTCGTCGTAAATTTTAATCCCCTCAAATAATATTATTATCAAAATAATCTATAAAAAACAAATTATTTAAATTAAACTAAACAATGTTATTGTAATGAAATATAAAATTTTAGAAAAACCAGACAGCGAGCAGGCTTATGAACTAGTTCATGAAGCCCTTCGAAAAAGAGCTACAATTGTTATTTATGCATGTTGTAAAGTCAACTATGAAGGAAGAGCATTGAGTCAGCTGAATTGGGGAGAACGTATTATACTGATTAAGCCTGACGGCGCGTTTTTAATTCATCAGGAAAAGAAAGTTGAACCAGTGAACTGGCAGCCTCCCAAATCAAAAACAAGAAGCTACCTTAAAGATGACAATCTTTTCTTAGAAAGCCACAGAAGAACTCCAAAAGAATTGTTAACCGTTGAAATAAGAAAAATTCACTTTATCAACTATGCAAATATCGAAGACTATGAAGAACTGGAACAGGCAGGATATGAGAAAGATATGAGCGATATGATTATGGAAAAGCCTCATCTGATTGAAGAGGGATTTGTTCCGACAACACGAGAATACAGTGTTGAACATGGTTTCATTGACATATTGGGCAAAGATAAAGACAATAATCTGATGGTTTTGGAACTTAAAGCCAGAAAAGCAGGAGTAAGCGCTGTAAAGCAACTTAGAAGATATCTTCAGGATTTGGAAAATACCGATAATGATTATTTAAAGGAGTGCAATGCTCAAAAGAAAAAAATCAGAGGACTGCTTGTGGCGCCATCCATTATGGACGATGCCCAAGAATTAATTGAGGAAGAAGGAATCGAATTTGTAGCTGTCGAACCTCCTCGCGAATTAAAAAGAGATAAAAAAACAACATTAGATGCATTTTAATCCAATGCATCCTCAATTCTTTTTATTTCATCAATATAATATTTTTTTGTAAACTCGTTAGCAGGAATAGAAGTAGTTACATGACACTCTTTTTCCAACTTATAAATAAGATAATCTTCATTTTCAAGAGGTATAGTCTCATTTTCATTCAATAATTCCAGATTATCCAATTCTTCAAGAATAGATTCATATTCACTTTGTTCAAGAGCTATTGCATCATCCAATTCCATTTCCTGAACCTTCGGATTTAATTGTAATGCTATGGCTACAAAACCATTGACCGTTTTATCTGAAATACTAAATTGAGAATTCCTAATTTCATCCATAGAAAATTTAATATGAATTAAAGTATTTTTTGTCATAGGAATTTCCTTTGACAAACCAATTTGATTAATTTCATAATTATTTTTCCATTCGCCAATTTTATATACTGCATAATTCACATCATCAAGATTAATAATTTCTTCAGTAGCCATTTTTTATCACATTTATAAATATCTTTTTATAAAATAAAAACATTATTATTAATTATAATGCAAAATTTCAATGGAGGTTAATCTGTGAAAAAATGTCCTGAATGTGGAAATCCTAGTTATGATGGTGCTCCTGTTTGTGGAAATTGTGGATTCGTATTTCCAAAACAAAAAGTTGCTGCTCCTAAAAAAGAGAGCATCTTTGAAAAAGAGCCTCAAAAAGAGAAAAAACCTTCCTCTGACGAAAGTACAATTAATATTATAAAAGACAACAAGCTTGTTATTGGTGCAATACTTTTAATAACCATAATTGTAATTTTTGGAATTGTTCTAACCGGATCAAATAATAAAGGAAGTTCTGCAATTCAAAGCACTGATGTGGTTGAATTTAATGAAGGAGGATTTTCATTCAAATATCCTACTAATTGGCAGATCGTGAACGGCAGTGATGAAAATCACGAAAATGCAAAATTCTTTGAAAACGGAAATAAGACTTTGATTGAGTATTATAATACTACAATGGATTCATCATCACTAAAAGACATAACTCAAGAAAGAATTAGTTATGCTCAAAATAGTGGTTCTTATGTGGAACTTGTTGAAACAATAACTGTAGATGGCAAAAATGCATCAAATGTTATTTTAGAAAACGCTGATGGTAATTATACAAGATTTGTTTCATTATTCAATAATGGAAACTTATATGTATTTAAAATAATTGGAAACTCAATTAACGCAGTTACATCAAGTGACATCAACTCAGCAATAAATTCCACAAAAATTGCATAAGTATGATTAATTTCATACTTCTTTTTTATTTTTAAGTGTTTGAAATGACCAAAATTAGAATTGCTCTTTGTCAGATGAATGTTGTTGACAATAAAGAGGAAAATTTAAAAAAAGCTACTTTGATGATAAATCAAAGTATTGAGAATAATACTGATTTTATAGTTTTGCCGGAAATGTTTAACTGCCCTTATTCAAATGACAAGTTCATAGAATATGGCGAAGAAGAAAAAACCAGCGAAACTCTTTTAAAAATATCCAAATTGGCCGGAGAAAATAATGTTTACATTCTTGCGGGGTCAATTCCCGAAAAAGAAAATAATAAATTATACAACACCAGTTATCTTTTTGACAAAGACGGTGAAGTAATAGCCAAACATAGAAAAATGCATCTTTTTGACATAGATGTTAAAGGAAAAATGACCTTTAAGGAGTCTGATGTTTTAACTGCCGGAGATGACATTACCGTTGCCGATACAGAATTCGGAAAAATTGGAATTGGCATCTGCTACGACATTCGTTTTCCCGAACTGGCCAGACTGATGGTTCAGGAAGGCGCGTTAGTATTATTTTACCCCGGAGCGTTCAATATGACAACAGGACCCGCCCACTGGGAATTGCTGTTTAAAACCAGAGCTTTGGATAATCAGGTTTATTGTATTGGTGTTGCTCCTGCATTAAATGAAGATGCAAGTTACCATAGCTTTGGCCATTCAATAATTACAGGTCCCTGGGGAGATGTAATTGCTGAATCTGATGAAAAAGAGAATTTGATCATATCAGAAATTGATTTGAGTGAAATAAAAAAAATAAGAGAAGAACTTCCTCTTTTAAAAAACAAAAGGAAAGATCTTTACGAAATCGTCAAAAAGTAACTATTTCAATTTTGCCAGCCTATTTTCAAAGTAAGACAATTTTTTGTCATTGCCTTTAAAGACTTCGCAAGCGGTTTCTAAAACCCTGACCTCATTGTCATAGTCATTAGCTTTCCTATATAAGATGCATAAACGTTTATATGGAGCATCTTTAGGTTGTTTTGCTTCAACATAACGTTCATATTCTTTAATAGCTTTTTGAGGATTGGTTTTTTCCATTTCCTTGATGGTGCTCATTGGAATGACTTTTACGATAGTTTCACCTGATGCTTTAGCCTTTTGTCTTTTTTCTGCTTTTTTAATGGCTTTATTACAAGATTTTTTGAAGTCCTTATCATCTTCAGTTTTTCTTATATCCTTGATTAATTTTATGGACTCATCAGTTGCCAAATCACCTAACGCCTGAATAGCAGCTAATTTAACACCCCAGTCTTCATCTTCAAGACATTTTGCAATAGTATCCAATTCATCAATAGCCTGAAGTTCGCCTAAAGCACGCACTGCAACCTTTCTAACACCAAAATCTTCATCATTAACAGCTTCAACAAAATATGGAATAACTTTTTCGTTTTCAGTTTCCTTAAGTGCAAAAGCAATGAAACGTTTATCCTTACCTTCAGCATTATTAAATTCTTCAATTAATTTGTCTACAGCCACATCACCCATATTTCCCAATATTTCTGCAGCTTTAAACCTGACTTGAGCATTATCATCAGTAGTTGCTTTGATTAAAGGTTCGATAGCTTTTTCATCAGTAATGCCAACTAATGATTCAATCGCCTGTTTTCGAACTTTAACATCATCATCAGATAAATTATTAATAGATTCTTCAAAATTAGTCATGATAATAAATTATATTTTAAGAATATATAAAGGTTTAAAAAAAATAGAAAAAAATAAGAGAAAAGTTCCCTTATTTAAATAGCTGTCCATCCACCGTCAATACAGATTAATTGACCGGTACAGAAACTGGATGCATCAGATGCAAGGTAAATTGCAATACCATCTAATTCACCAGGTTGACCTAAACGGCCAGCAGGACAGTATGCTGCAATAAGGTCCATGAATCCATCCATTTCAATAGAATCTACAGTCAATTCTGTTTCAAATACTGCAGGACCAATTGCATTTACAGTAATGTTGTATTTAGCCCATTCAACAGCTAAGTTTTTGGTTAAGTTCATTACTCCACCTTTTGCTGAGGAATATGCACTGATTCCTCCTCCAGGGAAGATAACTCTTGAGTGGATTGAACCGATGTTGATGATTTTACCGTATTCCTGTTCAATCATGATTTCTCCAACAGCCTTACACATGTAATATACACCACTTAAGTCAATGTGGATGTGTCTTTCCCATTCTTCGTTGGATTGGTCAGTAACCATTTTGTTGTTTCCCATACCTGCTGCATTAACCAAAATATCGATTCTGCCATAAGCATCCATAACTTTTGCAACAGCTGCTGTGATACTGTCATAATCTCCAACATCACATACTGCATACATTACTTCAGTTCCGAATTCTTTTTCAATGTCAGCGACATTTTCTTGGAGTCTTTCTTCTCTTCTTGCAAATAATGCTAATTTTACGCCTTGGCTTGCGTATGCCTGAGCAATTTGCCAACCGAGTCCGGAAGAAGCTCCAGTAATTACTGCAACTTTGTCTTTAATATCAAAATAGTTTTTCATTTTATATACCACCTTAGTCCTAAGACTATGTTTAAGTATTTGAAAAATAAACTATTTAACTATTTATATCTGATTTTTTGATTAAAGTTCAGAATATTGAGTTCAAATACTATACATTTTTATATAATATTTAATATAATAAATAAACTGGTTAGAAAACATTATTAAAAATTTCGAGACTGTGTATAAAAATATGGAAAATATTAACAATTAAAAATCAGATAACATAAAAATATATATTACACCATGAAATTTTTTACATTTCAATAGAGATATGTGATTTAAATGATTGAAGAGCAAACAAAAAGCTATTCTAAAAAACAAATTTATAAAGTCTTACATCCATGGGTCAGAAAATGGTTTGACTCAAAGTTTGATGATTTTACACCTGCTCAAAAAAGATCAATTGTTGACATTCACAAAAAAAACAATATACTAATTTCATCACCAACAGGATCCGGAAAAACATTGACCGCTTTTTTATCGATTATCAGTGAGCTGACAGCACTTGCAGAGGAAGATAAACTAGAAGATAAAGTTTATTGCATTTATATCTCTCCACTGAAAGCTCTGGACAATGATATTGAAAAAAATTTGGACGAACCCCTTGAAGGGATAGAAAAAATAGCTGGTAAAAAATTAGGAATCCGAAAAGCAGTCAGAACCGGTGATACCACACAGTATCAAAGACAGAAGATGCTTAAAAAGCCGCCGCATATCCTGATTACAACTCCCGAAACATTATCCATCTTGCTGGTTGCTCCAAAATTCAGGGAAAAGTTAAGCGGAGTCAAATATGTAATCATAGACGAAATACATTCACTTGCCGAAAATAAGAGAGGCGTTCATTTAAGTTTGTCCCTTGAAAGATTGCAACACCTGTTAGGGCAATTCACCAGAATAGGCCTGTCAGCAACTGTCAGCCCCATTGAAGAAGTTGCCAGATTTTTAGTGGGATATGAATATGGCGTTGAGAGAAGCTGCAAAGTAGTAAATATAAATTATTTAAAAGAACTTGACATGGAAGTGATGTGTCCTGTCAGCGACATTGTGCTTGCAGATGAAGAGGACACAAGACTTGGAATGTATGACCTGTTAGATGACCTAATCTGGGAAAATAAGACAACATTAATATTTACAAACACCCGGAGCGGTACGGAACGTTTTGTTTATAATTTAAAGAAAATGTATCCTATGCATTATAATAATGACAATATTATGGCCCATCATTCCTCCCTTTCAAAGGAAGTTCGATTAGATGCTGAAAATAAATTGAAAAAAGGAGAATTGAAAGCAGTCGTATGTTCAACATCCCTTGAGCTCGGAATAGACATCGGATACATTGATTTGGTTATTTTAATCAACTCACCGAAATCCGTTGCAAGAGCCCTTCAAAGAATTGGAAGAAGCGGCCACAGACTTCATGAAAAATCCCGCGGAAAAATAATTGTCACAGACCGCGACGATTTGGTGGAATGCTCAGTCCTATTAAAAAATGCCAAGGAAGGAAAAATAGACAGAATCAGCATACCAACCAATTGCTTGGATGTCCTGGCACAGCATATTTATGGAATGAGCATAGAAAATCCTTGGGATATAGATTATGCTTTTGACGTGATAAAGAAAAGTTACTGTTATAAAAACCTCACAAGAGATGATTATGAAGACGTTTTAAGCTATATGGCCGGAGAATATCCTGAACTTGAAGAGAGATATGTCTATGCAAAAATCTGGATTGACTATGAAAAGAATACGTTTGGAAAACGTGGAAAACTGGCCAGAATGCTTTATTCCACAAATATAGGAACCATACCCGACAGCTCCGGTGTTTTAGTGAAATGCAATGGGGAAACCGTTGGAAAAATAGAAGAGGATTTCATGGAAAGACTGAAAAAGGGAGACACATTTGTTTTAGGGGGAAACACTTATAGATTTAACTATGGAAAAGGAATGACAATTAATGTAACCCCTGCAAGCGGCCCTCCGACAATACCTTCCTGGTTTTCACAGCAGCTCCCGTTATCCTTTGATTTGGCAATGGACATCCAAAGATTCAGAGCACATATGGACGTTAAATTCAGATACGGAAGAAGCAAAGAAGAGATTATGGAGTTCATATACGATTATTTGTATGTCGATGACTTTGCAGCCAACTCAATTTACGAATACTTCGTGGAACAATTCAAATATGCAAAGATTCCAAGCAACCGGCTTTTGTTGATTGAGTACTATAAAGGATTTGGGGGCAGAAGATTTGTAATATTCCACTCACTGTTTGGGAGAAAAGTTAACGATGCCCTTTCAAGGGCCGTCGCATATGTCGTGGCTAAAAGATACAACATCAATGTGACAATTTCAATTTCAGACAACGGATTTTATTTAAGTTCCGACGGAAAGATCGGAGGATTGGAATCATTCATGGAATTAACACCTGAAAACTTTGAAAATATATTGTCCCAATCACTGAATAAAACGGAAACGCTGGCTTCAAGATTCAGACATTGTGCCGGACGGTCCCTGATGACACTTAGAAAATATAAAGGAGAATCAAAGTCCGTAGGCCGCCAGCAGGTAAGAGGCAAAATACTGTTAAAATTCGTGCAGGAAATGGATGAAAACTTTTCAATCTTAAAGGAAGCCAGAAGAGAAGCTCTTGAAGATTATATGGACATTAAAAATGCAATAAAAATAATTGAATGGGTTTCAACAGAAGAAATGGAAGTAAAAACAATAAATACAGTTATTCCCAGCCCATTTGCTTTTAATTTAATTTCACAAGGATATCTTGATGTTTTAAATCAGAACGACAAAGCCGAATTTACACGAAGAATGCATCAGGCAATATTGGACCAGATAAGAGACAAGTTAAAAGATATCTATTAAATAGTATAATTAAAAAATAAATACTTATATCCACAAAAATAAATGATAATAGGTGATAAATATGACCAAATGGAAAGCAGTGATAATAGGTTTCATTTTAGCTGTAGCCGTCAAATCCTTTTTTGCACCCTATGAATTTGCAGGGTTGCTCATTGTTGGATTTATTACCGGATACATTGCCCATGATGGAGCTTTAGGTGGTCTGTGGAATGCTGCTGTCGCAGGAGCATTAGGAACAATAGTATCTGCAGTATTTTTTATTTTAGCGATAACATTTGGTGGAAGCCTATATGGAATATTTGGAGGACTGACCGGATTTACAGTATCCGGCATTTCAAGCGTATTCATCATTATTGGAGATTTAATATATTACGCAATTGTTATGGGAATAACCGGAGCAATTGGAGGAGCATTATCTTCTAAAAAATAATCTTTTGGAGAAAATAAAATGGAATTTGGTAGTGAAGTTGATTTTAAATCTGTAGTTTTCGGGGCAGCCTTCGCCGCAGCTTGCGCAATACTCGGAACAATGTATAACGATATGTTATACGCATTTGCATCAATCGGATTTTTATACGTGGGATACCAGGCAAAAAATATTAAGATGGGCGCTTTTCTGGGAGCATTTGCTTCAACACCATTGATATATCTTGCTTTGGATGGGAAATTAGGATACATCCCCGATGAATCAAAAATGATAATGACTGTTGCAATTCTTTTAGTTGGAGCATTTGTCGGTACTGTCGGCGCCTGGGCTAAAAGAAGCCGTGAAAAAGCAAAAGTGGAATATGCAAAAAAACAAAAAATCGGCAAAAATAAAAAGAAAAATAAGAAGGATGAGGTTGCAGAAACTGAAACCGAAACTGGATTATTGAATAAAATTTCAAAAAAAAATAAAGAAAAATAATAACTAACCTATGTTATTATTTTTTCTAATTCATCTCTTTCTATACCGTTTTTAATTTCTAAAGCTATTCTTCTACCCATACTCATCGGTTTGCCGTAAGTTAAGTATGAATAAGGAGAACCATCCATAAAGGTATTTGTTCCACCATCAGTTCTTGCACTGATTTCAAAACAGATTACTTCCAGATTATCGTTTACTAATGTTTGCATACAGAATGGTCCGTTTAATCCCGGAGCAACTAATTTTTTAGCACTTTCAGTTAATTTATCTGCAATATCAAATACCTGTGGGAGTAAAGATTCACGAATTACAGCAGGGTGGTTACCGGTGACAACATATGACGGACTTAAATCAATGTCCAATTGATCTTTTGCAGGCATTCTTACAAATCCGTCAATACTTGATTCATATCTTGTATCCATACCCATCAATTCAACTTTATCATCAAGGGCAGAGTAGAAATAGTGTATACAATAGTTACAGCCGGACACATATTCCTCAATGTGTGCTGCTTCAACATCACTGTCCTCTAACCATCCACGTGCCTTCATAGCTTCAATTTTTGCATCAAATTCTTCAGTAGATGAAGCTACGAAGTAACCTCTTCCACCTCTTGCACCAGGGAACTTGACCATAACCGGTCTGTCAATTTCAGAAGGATCATTGTATTTAAATGGAATCCTTACATCACCTTCAACAAGCAATGCTCTTTCTTTATCCCTTTCAGCTTCCCATCTGAGTACATCCCTGTTTCCAAACATTGGAACATTAAATTTATCTTCGACATTATCCAATCCGGCATAAGCAACAAAAGATCCATGAGGAACAACAATCGCATTCATTGCCCTGAGCTGCTCTTGAACTTCTTCATTGACAATGTCTTTAAACTCATCAACAATGATATATTCATCTGCAACATCAAAACGTTGATATGGAACTTCACGGCCTTTTTCACATACGATAGCTGTTCTAAATCCTTCTTCTTTAGCACCCTGTAAAATATGTAAAGAAGTGTGGCTTCCGAGAGTAGCTATTGTAATTTCACTTTTGTCATAATTAGCCAAAATATCTAAAATGTCTTCCTTTTTAACTTCTCCCATTTTATCTTCTCCTCAAAGAATGATGATATTATATATATTTTTCTGAATTTATAATAGTTTTTATTTGAACTGGAGAAAAGTGCCTGTAAAAAAATATTAAAAAGGATAACTAACAAATAGTATGAATATAATTTCTAAAAATTATAAGGATGAAAAAAATGTTAATAGGATTAATTTCAGATACCCATATCCCAGATAGAGCTAAGGAAATACCCCAAAAAGTTTTTGATGCGTTTAAAGATGTTGATTTAATTTTGCATGCGGGGGACTTGACATCACTAAAAGTAATCGATGAGCTGGAAAAAGTTGCACCAGTAATCGCAATCCAGGGGAATATGGATAGAATCAATGGAATTAATCTCCCCATTGCAAAAGTAGTGGAAGTGGAAGACCTTAAAATTGGAATTGCACATGGAGAAGTTTATCCAAGAGCAGATACGCAACAATTAGTTTATCTTGCAAAAGAATTGGATGTTGATATTCTAGTTACAGGACACTCCCATCAACCCAAAATAGAACAAAGTGAAGGAATACTGTTATTAAATCCGGGAAGCCCTATAGTGCCTAGATTAGCAGACAGAACTGTAATGTTACTTGAAATAAAGAATAAAGAAGTTGATGTGGAAATAATAAAAATTGGTGCACCTGTATGCAGTGCACTTGACTTTGATAAGTACAAGAGGGATTGAAATGGGAAGCAAATGGCAGATGGAAAAGCATAATGACCCCTATTATAAAAGAGCAAAACAAGAAGACTACCGCTCACGAGCATCATATAAACTCAAACAGCTTGATAAAAAATTTAAAATTATAAAAGAAGGCAATACCGTTGTTGACCTGGGAGCAGCACCCGGCGGATGGTCACAGGTTGCCCTGGAAAAAGTTGGCGAAGAAGGAATGGTTGTTGGAGTTGATTTGAACAGATTCAAAAAATTCCATGAAGAAAATTATTATGGAATGAGAGGGGATTTTACAACACCTGAAGTTCAGGAAAAAATCATGAAGATTATCGGAGGAAAAGCAAAGGTTGTAATGTCCGATGCATCACCGTCACTAAGCGGAATCAAAAATATCGACCAGTTAAGGTCCATTGATTTGACCAATGCAGTTATAGGAATTGCCGACAATATCCTTGAAGAGAAAGGAAACCTAGTCATGAAAGTGTTTCAGGGCCCTGAATACAAGCCAATGCTGGATTCACTTAAAGGAAAATACAGACAAGTCAAAACTACAAAGCCACCGTCATCACGGAAAAAAAGTTCTGAAATGTATGTGGTGGGCTTAGGATTTAAGCCGAAAAATAGAAAAAAAGGAAATTAAAGATTGTTGTATGCCTTATTGGCAGCATCCAGTTCTTTTTTTGCAAAATCAATTCTGCTGTCTACTTCATTGGATGGTTTACCTGCATCCAAAGCACTTTGAACATTTTGAATGGCGGAATCCGCTCTTGACAACTCAATTTTTGCATCATTATATTTCTGAATTTCACTCTGTCCACCGGCATAATATGAAGATTTGACACTATCAAACTTAACGGCCAAATCCGAATAGGATGATTTTAACTGTGCAAGCTCATCATATTGAGTGCCTGAAGATATCTCATCAGTAATACCCTCAGAAACCATACTGTATCCCACATATGCTACAACAATAATTGTGGATACAATCATGATAATTCCCACAACAGAGATTAACATTGAAGTGGATTTAAATAAGCTTAGTCTTGATTTCCTCATAATACCATCAAAATTAATTTTAATTGAGTAATAATTTTATTTATCGATTTTAGTATATAATATTTACCAA
>CADAOO010000006.1 GCA_902789505.1 uncultured Methanobrevibacter sp.
GGGGAAATAAAAATCCAATATGGACTTTTAGAAAATCCTTTAAGGATAATAATGAATTTTATAGATGAAGGAGTAAAGTTTAATCCATTAGATAAGGAATCCCCGGATTTAACTCTTGATGCAGGCCAAAGAGATATTGGGGGATTAGGTTTAACTATAGTTCGAAAAAATGCAGATGAAATTGATTATAAATATGAAAATAATCATAATATTCTAACTATTGAAAAAATATTTTAGTTGTCTTATAATTCAAGATGGTTGAATGCCTAACTTTAATTAACTAAAAAAATTAAAGTTTATATTAGAAAAGTTTGGAGAGATATGACAAGTATCATATCTTTTTGGTTGATTAAAATGATTCTTAAGGTTAAAAATATTTCTGAAATAGGGGGTGTTGTAAAGGCGCCGCCTTCCAAAAGCTATTCTCACAGGGCAGTAATTTTGGCATCTTTGGCTAAGGGGACATCAAGACTGTATGATATGCTCTACTCTGAAGATACTTTGGCTTCCATAAGAGTTGGCGTTGGGAGCTCAAATCAATAAAAACGATGAGTATTTGGAAGTTGTTGGAACAGGGGGAAATCTCCATAATTCCTCTAAAGAGGCAATAGATCTTGCCAATTCCGGAACAACTTTAAGATTGATTACTTCCGTTTCAGCATTAAGCGATAATGATGTGATTCTAACAGGAGATGACTCTTTGAAGACCAGACCGATGGGATTGCTGATGGATGCTTTACGGCCTTTAGGAATCACCACAGAATCTTTAAATGATAATGAAAAAGCACCAATACTGATTAAACCGGGTTATGTTGGTGGTGAAACCAATATTTATGGAAATGTCAGTTCACAGTTTATTTCATCAATTCTGATTTCCGCGCCTTTGTCTGAACAGGGTGTCACATTATATGTGCTGCCAGAATTCAAATCAAAGCCTTATGTTGATATGACTTTGGATATAATGAGAAAATTCGGTGTTAAAACATTAAAAGGACATTACCTGAAGCATGATGATTGTGACA
Source organism: uncultured Methanobrevibacter sp. (assembly GCA_902789505.1). Classification (GTDB taxonomy): domain Archaea; phylum Methanobacteriota; class Methanobacteria; order Methanobacteriales; family Methanobacteriaceae; genus Methanocatella. The sequence goes on from CADAOO010000006.1 coordinate 1,023, forward strand.
TGGAGCATCAGAGCTGCAGAATTGATGAGTTTGAAGTAAATAAACAGGATTATGTTTCCTGCGATTATACTGTTGAAGGGGATTACTCTTCAGCATCCTATCTCTTGGCATTGATAGCAATTAATGGTGGAAAAGCTATAATCAGGAATTTATTCAGAAATTCAAAACAGGGAGATAAGGCAATACTGAATATTTTACAGCAAATGGGTGCAAAAGTAATCTGTGGTGAAGATTATGTGGAAATCACTTCCACAGGACAGCTGAAAGCCATTGATGTTGATTTGTCCAATGCTCCTGATTTGCTGATAACAGTTGCGGTTTTGGCGGCAATGGCAGATGGTACAACCAACATTACAGGTGTTGCTCATGCAAGAGTAAAGGAAACAGACAGAATTGATACTACTTGCCGTGAACTTGAAAAATTGGGATGCAGTTTAGAGGAGCATGAGGACGGAATGAGCATAACCGGCGGTGTGAGTTCAGGTGTGGTTGATTCCCATGGGGATCACAGACTGGCAATGGCATTTTCTTTAATTGGCCTTAAACATGACATCAGGATTACAAATGGGGAAGTGTTTGATGTATCCTTCCCTAATTTCATTGAATCAATGGCGGAATTAGGATTTGAATTGGAGTTGCAAAATGAATAAGGAAGAAAGGGTAATTCAGTTAGTTGAAGATTTGGAAGGGACTTTTGAGATTAGGACATTTCTGAACCACGATCCCTATAAGGTATTGATTAGGACAATACTGTCCCAGAGGACAAGGGATGAGAATACTGATCAGGCCACAAATAACCTGTTTGAAAAATATCCAGATATTTATGCTGTTGTTGACGCTCCGATTGATGATGTTAAAGAGCTGATAAGGCCTGCAGGTTTTTATAATGTCAAGGCCGCCAGAATTCAGGAAGTTTCACAGATTTTAATTGATGAATATGGTGGAGAAGTTCCTGATACAGTTGAGGAAATGGTTAAACTTCCGGGTGTAGGTAGAAAAACAGCTAACTGTGTCATGGTTTTTGCTTTTGAGCTTCCGGCAATTCCGGTGGATACTCATGTTCACAGAATTTCAAACAGGATGGGTCTTGTTGATACCAAAAACCCTGAAGATACTGAAGTGGAACTGTGCAAAATCGCTCCTGAGGAGTTGTGGATTAAATTAAACGATTTGATGGTTCAGTTCGGTCAGAATATCTGCAAACCTATTTCTCCACAGTGTGAAATCTGTCCATGTACTGAAATCTGTGACTATTTTAATGACAATATCCAATAATTTTTAGTCATACCAAAACATTTATAAACTAAAACATTGTTATATAACAATAGTTATTATAACTCATGTTATATTAACTTTTAAAATTACCCTTTTAAATATGCCTTTAATAAAAATTAATGTATAGGAGAAAAAATTATGGCAAATATTCCAAAATTAAAAAGAGGAGTTTTGGATAGCATTACTGATGCTATTGGAAACACTCCAATTGTAAGATTAAATAATTTAACTGAAGGATTAGACGCAGAAGTAGATGTTAAAATTGAATCATTCAACCCGACCGGCAGTGTCAAAGACCGTGTTGCAGTTGCAATGATCGAGGATGCAGAAGAAAAAGGTTTACTTAAGCCGGGCGCTACAATCATTGAACCGACCAGTGGAAACACAGGTATCGGACTTGCATTTGCCGCAGCTGCTAAAGGTTACAAATTAATTTTAACCATGCCTGAAACCATGTCTGTTGAAAGAAGGAAATTCTTAAGTGTTTTAGGTGCGGAATTAGTTTTAACTCCCGGTGCTGATGGGATGGGTGGAGCTATTGCAAAAGCTAATGAATTGCAGGAAAACACTCCTGATTCAATTATTTTAGGTCAATTCGACAACCCTGCAAATGTAAAAATCCACTCTGAAACTACTGCTCAGGAAATTTTAAGGGACACTGAAGGAAATGTTGATATTGTAATCGGAGGTGTAGGTACCGGCGGAACAATTACCGGAATAGGTAAAGTATTAAAAGAAGAGGTTCCAGGTGTAAAGATTGTTGCAGTGGAGCCTAAAGACTCTCAAACCTTAGGTAAAGGCGAAAAAGGACCTCACAAAATCCAGGGTATCGGTGCAGGTTTTGTCCCATCCATTTATGATGAAAGTGTGATTGATGAGATTATCCCGGTTGCAAACGAGGATGCCGGAAACACTTTGTTGGCCCTTGCTAAAAAAGAAGGTATATTTTCAGGTATTTCATCTGGTGCAGCAACTTGGGCAGCGTTAGATTTAGCTAAAAAAGAAGAAAATAAAGGTAAAAGAATAATAGCAATCTTACCGGACAATGGTGAAAGATATCTCTCTGTTGATTGGTTATTTGAATAAGAATAACTATATATACCATATGTTATATATTTAATGTATATCAATTTTGAGGTTTATCAATGTTCAAAAATTTAAGGGATGAAATTAAAGCTATTAAAAAGAAAGATCCTGCAGCAAGGTCTACATTAGAAATTTTTCTATGTTATCCTGGATTTTATGCATTATTATTCCATAGGGTCAGTCATTGGCTCTGGAATCGTTCTTTAAAGCTTTTGGCCCGTATGAATTCTACTTTAGCAAGATTCCTTACAGGTATTGAAATTCATCCCGGTGCAACATTTGGTAAACGTGTATTTATTGATCATGGAATGGGTGTTGTTGTTGGTGAAACCGCAATCATTGGTGATGATGTGCTGATTTATCAGGGAGTAATTCTTGGTGGGACAAGTACAGAAAAAACTAAAAGACACCCGACTATTGAAAGAGGAGTAATCATAGGTGCCGGCGCTAAGGTGATGGGTAACATTACTATTGGGGAGTACTCTAAAATAGGTACCGGCGCGGTTGTGCTTAAGGATGTTCCTCCGGAATCAACCTGTGTTGGAGTTCCAGGACGTATTGTTAAACGTAAAGGTGTTGCTAACAAAGAAGTGGACCTTGACCATGGAAAACTTCCCGACCCTGTTGCTGAGGCTATTAGAACAATTGAAAAACATCTTCAGGATAACGATAAGCGTTTCGAAATTTTATTCGATAAACATGAAATCTGTTTGACTGAAGATATTCGGGATGAACAGGAAGAGTTAGAAGATTTATTTAAGGAAAATGGTGATTGATTATGAAGCCACCTTGTGAAATTGTTGTATGGTATGTAATACCTGCTATTAGGTCAGAATTGGCTAAAGAGCTTTTAAATTTGGGCATGAAACAGAAAGATGTTTCTGAGCTTATGGATATTACTCAGCCGGCCGTTTCCCAGTATATAACTGATAAACGTGGTAGCGGTATCAAACTCAATGACGATGTTCGTCAAATGATTAAAGACTTCGCTCGCCAATTGTCTGAAGGAAAAGCTACTAAAGCTGATTTAATTCCAAGAACATGTAAAATATGTAAAAGTGTAAAGACTGTGGATGTTTTAGAACAATTGAATATTGACAAATCCGACCTTGGTGAAGATTGTCAAACTTGTATGGGATCTGAAGCAGAATAGCAAAATATTGGAAAAAATAGTAAACTATTTAAACTATTATTGACCAATATTTTATTATAATTTTAATTTTGCTGGCAAGTTTACCGAGTGGCTTAGGTGTGTGGCTGCAGACCATAATACGGGGGTTCAAATCCCTCACTTGCCTTTATTTTGCTTAACGATTATTTTTTTTATGGAGATATTTTTATGGATGTTTATTCTACATTAACTCGTAGTAAAGAGACTTTTGAAACTATAAATAAAAACAGAGTTAATTTATTTGTTTGCGGTCCAACTGTTTATGATGATGCTCACATTGGACATGGAAGAACTTACATCTCTTTTGATACAATTAAAAGGTATCTGGAATATAAGGGATATGCTGTATTTTATATTCAAAACATCACTGACATTGATGATAAGATTATAAACAGGTCAAAAGAGAGTGGAATTCCGGCACATGAGTTAGCCCGTAAGTTTGAAAAACGATACATTGAAGACATGAACAAATTAAATGTCAATGGAGTCAATTTATTTGCAAGGGCAACCGATCATGTTGATGAAATATTGGATCAGATTCAAAGATTAATTGATAAGGGATTTGCTTATGAAACTGAAGACGGAGTCTATTTCGAAATAGACAAATTCCCGGAATTCGGCAAGCTGTCCAACAGAAATGTTGAGGAATTGGAATCCCACAGGGACATAGCTGAAACCACTAAAAGGAATCCTCAGGACTTTGCGCTCTGGAAAAAACGTGTCGGTGTCGATGAGCCTGTCTGGCCATCCCCATGGGGTGACGGAAGACCTGGATGGCATATTGAAGACACTGCCATTACAGAATACTACTTCGGACCTCAATATGACGCTCACGGAGGCGGGCTTGATTTGATTTTCCCACACCACGAAGCTGAAATCACACAGATGGAAGCCGTAAGCGGAAAAGCTCCAATGGTAAAATTCTGGTTGCACACAGGATTTTTAAATGTAAACGGGGAAAAAATGTCAAAATCACTTAATAACTTCATTACTATTCGTGATTTGCTGAAAGACTATGAACCTGAAACTTTCAGATTCTTTGTATTGTCAACTCACTACAGAAGCCCTATTGACTTTTCAAAGGATTCACTTCACCAGTCCGAAAAAAGTCTGGATAGAATCAGAAAGTACTATGAGCTTTTGAATGTTGAGGTAACAGAAGATTTTGATTCTGATTATGAAGTTCTGGACAAATGGGCAGGTGAATTCTTTGACAGTATGGATGATGACTTCAACACCCCAAAGGCTATTGCAGCTATTTTCGGATTGATTAATGATTCCAAAAATGAATTGGACGGATTATCCGATGAGGATAAGGTAGCTATTAAGGCATTCCTGGACGATGCAAGCCATATATTCGGCGTCAGCTTCGAAGCTGAAGAGGTCAGTGCAGGTTCAGACGATTTGCTTGATTTGATTTCTGAGGTAAGGTCAGAGCTAAGGGCCAACAAGCAATATGACTTGTCTGATAAGATAAGAAGTAACCTTCAGGATTTAGGTTATGAAATAAACGATTAAGGAGAGTCACACTCCTTAACTTATTTTTTTTAAACAATACCATAATTATTTAATTAATCATTTACAATTATTAATTGATGAATGAAAAGTTAAGTAAGATATTTGACATTGGTTTATCTATTTGGATATTGCTGGACTTGATTTTTTTAATCTGTTCTTTAGTTTTTATTTTATCTCCACAGTTATACCATAACTTAATTTTTTTTGATACTACTTTGTGTGCCGTTTTGCTCACTGAATTTTTTTACAGATTTTTCAGGGCGGAAAACAGAAAGGATTTTCTTATAAAAAACTGGACGGAACTGATTGCGGGCATACCGTTTGATTTGATAATGTTTCCATTCATCGCCAATGATACCATGGCGATTTTATTGAAAGTCTTTAAGTTCTTTAGAATCCTGATTCTGTGCATACAACTCTTTGAAGTGATTAAGATATTTTTAAAGGACACCTATCTGGATGAAATATTGGGAATTCTTGCATTGACTATCATTACATTCACATTAAGCTTGTATCTGTTTGATCCGAGCATGAACAGTCTTTTTGATTCGTTGTGGTTTGTTGTGTCTTCCCTTACAACGGTAGGTTACGGGGACGTATTGCCTGATTCTATGATTGGAAAGGTAATCAGTCTGATTCTTCTTATAGTGGGGGTTCTGATTTTCAGTGCGATTACTGCAGCTCTTGCTTCATATTTCAATAAGAAATTATTGAACGAAGGTACTGAAGAGCTTAAAACAATCAAAGATAAATTGGATAGCAATGAAAAGGAATTAAAAGAATTAAAAGAAGAAATAGCTCTCCTAAATAAAAAATTGGGTGAAAAATAATATTTTTCTTAATCGGATAGGGTAACCTTTATATACTAAAATAACATATGTTATATTATATAATGAAAATTATATTTATTTTTGCATTGTGTGTTTTTAGGCATACCAAAACATTTATATATAAAAAATAACTATTGTTATATAGTGAATATAACACGTGATATATTTTACTGAAAATTAAATTTTTAAGGTGATTATTGTGACAGATAAGAATTATAGATTAGCAACATTAGGTGTACGTGCAGGACAACAACCAGACCCCGCAACTGGGGCTCAAGCAGTTCCTATTTATCAGACTACTTCATACGTATTTAAAGATTCAGATGAAGCTGCAAGGAGATTCGCCCTTCAAGAGTTTGGACAGATTTACTCCAGACTTACAAACCCTACCAGTGATGTATTTGAAGCAAGAATTGCCGCTATAGAAGGCGGTAACTCAGGTATTTCAACATCAAGTGGTCTTGCAGCAATCTCATACGCTATTTTGAATGTAACCGAACCTGGAGATAACATTGTCTCAGCAGACAACCTTTACGGAGGAACTTATCAATTGTTTAATTATACCTTCAAGGACTTGGCACGTGAAGTCAAGTTTGTCAACTCCCAGGATCTTGAAGCCTTTGAAAATGCAATTGATGAAAAAACCAAAGCTATTTATGTTGAATCAGTAGGAAATCCGAAATTGGATGTCCCTGACTTCGAAGCATTGGCTGAAATTGCACATTCACATGACATTCCATTAATTGTAGACAATACTGTAGGCGTAGGATTAGTAAGACCATTGGATCATGGTGCTGATGTGATTGCCGCTTCAGCCACCAAATATGTCGGAGGTCACGGTACTGCAGTCGGAGGATACATTGTCGATTCAGGTAAATTCAATTGGGGAAACGGCAAATTCAACAATTTCACAAAGCCTGACCCAAGTTATCACGGATTGGTATTCTGGGATGCATTCGGTGACGTTCCTGAACTCGGAAATCTTGCATTTACCGTAAGAATAAGGGCAAGACTTTTAAGGGACTTGGGTGCAACTCAGGCACCTGTGCACAGTTTCATTTTCCTGCAGGGACTTGAAAGTTTGGATGTGCGTGTAAAAAGACATTCTGAAAATGCACTTAAAGTAGCTAAATTTTTGGAAGCCCATCCTAAGGTTAAATGGGTAAACTATCCGGGACTTGAATCCCATCCGACCTATGAAGTCAACAAAAAATACCTAAAAGATCATTTTGCAGGTATTTTAGGATTTGGTGTTGAAGGCGGAGAAGAAGCAGGAAGAAAAGTAATTGAAAAGCTGGAACTGTTCTCAATTCTTGCAAATATCGGAGATGCAAAAAGCCTTGCAATCCACCCTGCAAGTACAACACACCAGCAGCTAAGTCCTGAAGAACAGGAAGCAACAGGTGTAACTCCGGACTTCATCAGGCTTTCAATTGGTCTTGAAGATGTGGATGACTTAATTGAAGATTTAAGTCAGGCTTTGGATAGTATATGAGTAAAGTAACCCTTTACTCACTTAAACTATAAGTAATATGAATTTTATATGTATTTAAAAAAATAGGGGGATAAAGAATGTATTTGGATAACTCAGCAACCACACAAGTAAGTGAGGAAGTTTTTGAAGAAATGAAGCCATATTTCAGAGAAGAGTTCGGAAACCCTTCCACTCTTTATGGAATTGGTCGTGAATCAAAAAAAGCATTAAATCAGGCTCGCCAAAGGGTAGCTGATGCAATTAATGCAAAACCGGAAGAAATCATTTTCACAGGTGGTGGATCAGAATCTGATAATTTAGCCATTAAAGGAATCGCCTTTAAATTAGCAAAAAAAGGTAAGCATATAATCACAACAGATTTTGAACACCCTGCTGTAAAGGAAACTTTATATTTCCTTGAATCATTGGATTTTAAAGTTACTTACCTGCCGGTTTATGAAAATGGTGTTATCAAAATTGATGACTTGAAAGAAGCTATAACCGATGAAACAATTTTAATTACCGTTATGCATGGTAACAATGAGATTGGTACTGTCCAGCCTATTGAAGAAATCGGTAAAATAGCCCGTGAAAAAGGCATTAAATTCCATACCGATGCCGTTCAGACTTTCGGTAAAATTCCTGTAGATGTTGAGAAATTAAATGTTGACTTACTTTCTTTATCCTCCCATAAAATCAATGGCCCTAAAGGTGTTGGTGCATTATATATTAAAAAAGGAACTCGTGTCACTCCGCTTATTCATGGTGGAGGTCAGGAAAGAGGCATTAGGGCAGGTACTGAAAACGTTCCTGGAATCGTCGGATTTGGAAAAGCATGCGAGCTGGCTGCAAATCAGCTTGATGAGCATTATGAAAAATTATCTTCAATCAGGGATGAGCTGATTGACAAGGTATTGGGTACAATCCCTGAAGCTTATCTGAATGGGGATAAAGAAAAGAGACTTCCAAATCTTGTAAACTTCAGATTTAAAGCTATTGAAGGGGAATCTTTAATTCTCCTATTGGATGCTAAAGGATATCAGGCTTCAACCGGTTCTGCATGTTCATCCAATAAACTGGAAGCATCTCCAGTTCTGACCGCATTAGGTCTGGACCCTGTTGATGTTCATGGATCTTTAAGGATATCCCTATCTCCTGAAAGTGAAAAGTTCGATGTGGATGAATTTGTAGATATTCTTTCAGAGGCCGTTTCAAGATTAAGACAGATGTCTCCTCTCTGGAACGATGATTTGGATTATGACGGCGTAATGTGTAAAAAACATGGTGATGACTGTAGGATGTGTTAATTATGGATTATTCAGAAAAAGTAATGGATCACTTTGCAAACCCTAGAAACTGTAGAAAAATGGAAGATGCCAATGGTGTCGGAACAGTCGGAAACCCGACATGTGGCGATTTGATGACAATTTACATTAAAGTTGAAGATGATGTAATTCAGGATATTTCATTTCAGACATTCGGCTGCGGTGCGGCTATTGCAACAAGCAGCATGATTACTGAAATTGCTGTTGGAAAAACCATTGATGAAGCTTTAAAAATTTCCAGAAATGATGTTGCGGAAGAATTGGACGGTCTTCCACCTATCAAGATGCACTGTTCAAACTTGGCCGCTGACGGACTTCAGGCAGCAATTGAAAACTATAAGGAAAATAACCAATAGTTAAATACTTTAAGAGATATAGTAATCATTATCTTATTAAGGAGATGTTTATTATGGCAAAAATATTAAAATGTGATGACTGTGGAAGTATAATCCAAGTTTTAGTTGAAGACGACGGCGATACATGTGACACCCACATGCTAAATATCCCTGTACAGACAGAAGGAGATAAATCTCCTAAACACAAACCTGTTGTAGAAATTGACGGCGATAAAGTAACCGTAAAAGTTGGTGAAGCCGCTCACCCTATGGATGATGATCACTACATTCAATTTTTAGTTGTTGAAGCAGGTAATGAACAATATGCTAAGTGTTTCAAACCTGGTGATGTTGCAGAAGCAACTTTCACTGTAAACTCCACTGATGATGTTGTTGCACTTGCTTTCTGTAATTTGCATGGCCTATGGTCAAGCGAATAAGGTTTAAAAAATATTTTTTTAAACTTCCTTTTTATTTTTTGAGGATTCGGCGTGAAGTCTCTGTTTTTTTTTAATATATCTAATCAACTGCAGCAACAAAATAATGAAATATTACAATTAATTTTTAATAAAATGCGGTGCGTTCCCATTTTTTTTCTTTAAATATCCTTTCAACTTTTTTTGCCTAAAAGCAAAATGTTAATAATATTTAAATACTACTAATATACTATATATAACTTAATAAATTAAAATAACACGTGTGATATTTTGAAATCTTTTGAATTTTTATCAAAAAACAGAGAGCAAAAACCAAGAAGTAAAGGAATTACGATGGTTCTGGACAAGGGTTTAGGCCTGGAAACTGCTGAAAGCTTAATGAACATTTCAGGAGAGTATGTTGACTATCTGAAATTCGGATGGGGAACTTCAATTGTACATGAACAGGAAATAATAAAAGCAAAGGTTGAAATGTACAAATCCCATGATATTACCCCATACACAGGAGGGACACTTTTTGAACTTGCTTACATGAATCATAAGCTGGATGAATTTTTTAAGGAAGCCCGTGAACTGGGATTTCCGGCCATTGAAATATCAGACGGATCTACTAATATTCACCATAATGATAAATTGAACGCCATTAAAAGAGCAAAAGATGAAGGATTTGAAGTATTGTCAGAAGTGGGCAAGAAGAATCCGGATTTGGATAAGGAACTCACACTTGAGGAGCGAATCAGATACATGCAGGAGGAACTGGATGCCGGTTCTTCACTTGTCATAGTTGAAGCAAGGGAAGGCGGAAAGAACATAGGCATTTTTGACAAGGCGGGAAATGCCAAGGAAGATGAAATCGATATAATTTTGGATAAAATAGATGCAGATAAGATTTTATGGGAAGCTCCAAACAAAGACCAGCAGGTCTTTTTCATACTCAAGCTTGGAAACACTGTAAACTTAGGCAATGTTTCCAGTGATGACATAACCTCCCTTGAAACCTTAAGACAGGGACTGAGGGGAGATACAGTTGGCAAAATATAATTTGTATTAACTCGGGCGTTGGTAGTTAAAACAATTGGGAGAGTAAAAAATTGACAACTAGAACTATTGGTCAAATCAATCAGAAGATTGAAGACGGCGAAGCCAACATATATACGGCGGAAGAATTTAAAAAACTCATAAAAAAGGGTGACACTCCGAGTTTCGATGAAGTGGATGTAGTGACTGCAGGAACCTGCGGTGTAATGAGCGGTACTGCTGCAATACTGAACTTTATCGTATCGCCTCCGGGAGAATTTATAAGAGCCCGTGAAGTGTTCCTGAATGGAATACCTGCTTATGCAGGCCCGTGTCCAAACGAGTGGCTGGGATCTTTGGATGTTATTCTGCATGGAACAACACACTCAATAGATGACCCTAACTACGGGGGAGGATTCCTGCTTAAGGAACTGCTCCAGGGCAATGATGTTGATGTGCGTGTTGAAAGTGTTGAAGGAAAGACAATTGAAAATACAATAACTATTGATGATATCGGAAGAGGCCAGATTATAGGGACACGTATGGCGTTTAAAAACTACACTGCCTTTGTCAATTCATATAATGAACCGGTCAGTTCAATATTTTCAGGAATTCCCCTTGAAGGAAACCTGTCCGGTATGACATTCTCAGGATGCGGCGCATTAAACCCGCTTCAAAACGATATTCCTCATAATGTTATAAAGGACGGATGCAGATTCCTGTTGAACGGTGCTGAAGGATATATCTTAGGTGACGGTACACGTTCCAGTGCAGAAAAGCCGAACCTTATGCTGACAGCCGATTATAAGCAGATGGATTCTTATTATATCGGGGGGTATAAGACCGGTCAGGGCGGAGAGGTTTACGATACCGTGGCAATACCTATACCCGTAATTAACGAGGAGGTTTACAATAACCTGCTTGTAACCGATGAAGATGTGAAATTGCCTGTGGCTGAAATCAAAGGGCGCCACTTGCCTGTTGGTGAAACCAACTATTATGAACTGTGGAAGGACTATGACTTAAGGCCGCAGTATGACCGAACAGCTTGTTCCAAGTGTGATAGGTGTACAGTGGAAAATGTATGTCCTACAAGTGCATTCACCGATGAAAGGATTAACCCTGCACTTTGCTTCGGCTGCGGATTATGTGCCCATTACTGCAGAAATGACGCGTTCAGCATGAACACTGGTGAAGTGGATCTGGAAATCAACGGTGAAAACGTAAATATTCCAATCGTATGCAGACAATCAGACAGGCTTAGAGGAAATAAACTGTCCCAAAAACTTAAAAAATTAATTGAATCAAATGAGTTTAAATTATAGGTGGTTAATATGACTGCTCAACAGAAGATTACCGATTCCCCAATTGATTTTGCAGAAGACATAATAAGGGATGTCAAAAACTCAAAGGATGAGGGTGTCCTGAAATGCGTCCAGTGCGGAATGTGTACATCCACATGTCCTGCAGCAAGACATTCCGATTACAATCCTCGTGACATTATTGAACGGGTTTTAAACGGGGATGTTTCCATAATCGAAGATGACAATATCTGGAACTGCTTTTACTGCTATACCTGCCATAGCGTATGCCCTGTCGGAAACAGCGTATGTGAAGTAAATCAGATTCTAAAGCAGTTTGCGGTAGCTAAAGGAATAAGCTATGACAAACTTTATGAGTACATGGGATTTGCGGATTCATATTTTACTGCTGCAATCGGTGCAATTCCGGAAATATTTTTTGAAGACATTGACCGTGACGTTCCGGGATGGTGGGACTTCAGACAGCATTTGGATGAAATTCGTAGGGAGCTGGAACTGGACCCTCCACTGATGCCGCCGGAAGAGGTCATTGATGAGGTAAGTACAATTCTGACGATAACAGGTTTTAAGGAAAAAATCGAAAGGATAAGGGCATCTCAGGAGGAAGAGCAATGAAAAGTGTTCCGGATAAGGACTTGCTTTTATTCAGAAGCTGTCTTGTAAGTGTAGAGTATCCCGGTGTTGAGGCATCAACAAAGTTTGTTTTTGATAAACTGGGAATTGATTATGCAATATCAGAAAAACAGACCTGCTGCACAGGTCTCGGACATTATTCTGATGTGTTCTCTCAGATTGATACGACAGCTATCGGAGCCCGTAACTTCAAAATAGCCCGTGAAATCGGAAGGCCAAACCTTGTAATGATGTGTGCAACATGCTATGCAATCAACAAAAAATCAGTAAAGCTATTGAATAAAAAGGATGATTTGAGAGACCACATCAATCAGCTGTTTGATGAAAACGGACTGGGGCATCTTAAATATGAAAAGGATGACCTGAAACCGACAGAAAACATTTTCCATGTTGTGGATATTCTATATGGCAAAAAGGATGAAATTAAAAATCATATCAAATATGACCTGAGTGAATATAATATAGCTACCCATCACGGATGCCATTACTGTAAAGTGCATTATGAGGATACAATCGGTGGCGTAAGGGATCCGAACATACTTGATGAGCTGATTGAAGAGTGCGGATGTGAGACAATCGGATGGTATGACCACAAAAGGGCAACCTGCGGAACAGGTTTCAGGCAGAGGTATTCCAATCCTGAACTGTCTTTTACTGCAACTGCCGATAAGATGAATGCGATTGCTGATGAGGATGTTGATATACTGGTTCATTTATGTCCGAACTGTCATATCCAGTTTGACAGATATCAGCATTTGATATCCGAAAGGGAAGGCAGAAAATTCAGAGCTATTCATTTAAACATTTCGCAATTCATTGCACTTGCAATGGGTGGTGATTTGGATAGGGTAATAGGTGCAAAGGCACATACAGTTCCAATTGATTCTGTTATTAAGGGGCTTAAGGAGGTTGAAAAATGAGGGATGATTTAAAAGTTGGCGTATTTTTATGTGAATGTGGAGGAAACATTGCAGATATAATTGATTTGGATAAGGTCAGAGAGGAGCTTGACGTTGAATTCATAGGGCAATTTGAGAATTTATGTTCTCTAAACGGCCGTAAAATCATTCGTGATGCAATATTTGACCATGATTTGGACCGTGTTGTAGTTGCAGCATGCTCACCGATAAGCCATGAAAAAACATTCCAGGACTATGTAAAACCTCTAAATCCATATCTGATGGACATGGCAAACATCAGGGAACAGTGCTCATGGGTGCACGACGATAAGGACAAGGCAACCCACAAGGCCATCACATTAATCAACGCTTCAATCGAAAAGGTAAAGCAGTCCGATGCTGTGGATCCGATTTACTGCCAGACTCCTGATGAGGTGGCAGTAATCGGTGGAGGAATTGCCGGAATGAATGCAGCGCTTTCCCTTGCAAAACAGGGAACCAAAGTAACCCTTATAGAGCAGTCCCCATCAATCGGAGGGCATATGGCCAAGATAGGTAAGGTATTCTCACCGGTCAAGATTGCAGAGGAATGCGGAATGTGTCTGCTCAATCCTATTTTAAATGAACTGGTATGGAATGAAAACATTGAAGTGCTGACCAACACCAAAGTAATCGAAGCTGAAAGGCGCGCCGGAACATATAACCTGATACTGGAGAAATCCCCAAGATATGTCAATACCGAAAAGTGCATTGCATGCGGAAAATGTGCTGATGCCTGTGAAGTGGAAGTTCCAAACGACTGGAATGACAATCTGTCAATGCGTAAGGCCATTTACAGGCCGTTCGGACAGTCCTATCCTGAAGCATATGTAATTGATATGGACAACTGTGACAAATGCAGCAGCTGTGTAAAGGCATGTACAATGAAAGCAATTAAACTCAGGGGAAAGCCCGAAAGGATTCCGCTTCAGGTAGGTTCAATAATTGTAGCAACAGGCCACAAGCTGTTTGACATGGACAAGCGTCCGGAATATGGATACTCCAGATATGATGATGTGATAACACAATCAGAGCTTGGCCGTATTACAGGTGTAAACGGTCCGACCAAGGGAAAGCTCCTGAAGGCAAATGGAGAGGTACCTAAACGTGTAGTTATGATTCAGTGTGTAGGTTCACGTGATGAAAAGCCTGACGGGCACAGGTACTGTTCAAAGATATGCTGTACTGTGGCTCTCAAGAATGCAAATATCATCAAGCATAAGTATCCTGAAACCGATGTGCTGATATGTTATACTGATATAAGGACTCCGGGAATGTTTGAGAAGTATTACAAGCATACTCAGGAAAATGAAGTAAGATTCCTGCGTGGAAGACCTGGTGAAGTTGTTAAAAAAGGAGACAATTACATTGTAAGGACTGAAGACACTCTCAATGGGGAATTTGTGGAAATCGAAGCGGACATGGTTGTACTGTCCACTGCAATGGAACCGTCAGAGGGAACATGTGAAATTGCAGAAATATTGAATGTCGGAACAACAGAAGACGGTTTCATCAAGGAATCACATCCTAAAATCAAGCCTGTGGCAACGGACGTTCAGGGAATATACGTATGCGGAACAGCCCATGATCCGAAAGACATTACTGATTCAATCATGCAGGCAACAGCTGCTGCGGCAAAGGTCGGTGAATATAATTATGGGGGTGTGGAAATTGAACCGTTCATAGCCGAAATCGATCAGGAAAAATGTATTCTCTGCGGTGAATGCATAAAGCGATGCAAATACAAATCCATGAGCATTCAAAACGATGAGCTCTACATAGATCCTATGAGTTGTACAGGATGCGGAAAATGTCTTGTTGGATGTAACCAGAGGGCAATTCATGTAAACGGTAACATTGACGAGAAAATCCTGGCAACAATCAAGGGAGTGCTGTCCAGAAAGCAGGACGGCGAGCGTATGATACTGGTATTTCTGGACAATATCGGATACACTGCAGCCGACAACATAGGCGTTAACAGATTGAAATATCCAGAATCAATACATATCATCAAGGTCATTTCAGTTAACCGTGTAAGTCCGGACCATATTCGCTATGCACTTGAAAACGGTGCAGATGGTGTATTTATCGGGGAATTCCCGGGGGACCTGATGTATGATGAGGTGGAACGTAAAATCCAAAGGGTCAAGGACAGGATATCTGAGATGGGAGAAAATCCGGACAGGATTACATTTTCAAAAGTATATATCCCCTATTTCTCAGGTCTTGCCCGTAAGCTGACAGATTTCGACAGAAAGATTGAAGAGTTGGATGAAGCCGAATTATAGCTTCATTTTTACTTTTTTTTTAAGATTTTTAGGAATTTTTTTCTTTAAATTGATATGATATATTTTAGACAATAAACATATTTCTTCATGTATAATTTTTAATTTCGTAAACTATGGGATAATTTTATATAATTTTCATATTAAAATAATAATTATATTATCAATTATACTTGATTTTTTTTATTATATTTTTGATAATTTAGAGTTAGTTCATATGTATAAAATCATTGGATTAACTTGTAATTAAATAAAACAGGGTGAATTATGCGAAGTAATAATTTTATTTACGTATTTATTCTTCTCTTGTTTTTAGTGGGAATCTCATGTGTTTCTGCTGAAAACACAGATGATGTAAATTACTTATCAACCGATGATTCAGTTGAGGTAATTTCTGTAGATGAAAATAATGTGCTGGCTGATTCGGCAACTTCAACAATTGTTTACAATTGGACTGAACTGGGTAGTGCAGTATCTAAGGACAAAAACTTTGAAACAGTCTATCTTGGAGCTAATATCATTCCAGGGGAGCAGATTAAAATCGATCGCAATGTGACAATTATTGGTTCTGCTGATACGTATATTGGTGGGGGTAATTCAACTGATCCGGTAAGTTATAGTGCGATTCCAATTTATTCTAATGAAAATGGGTTGTCAATTACCTTGAAGGATATTCGTTTCCAAAACAGTAAGGGTAATATCCTTATGCAGTTTAGTGGAAATGGAACTTATGTTATTGATAACTGTTCGTTTGTAAATGTGAATGCAACTGGAAGTCATCAGGCTGTTGTGTATTTGAATTTGGGTTATATGGACATTTTAAACTGTACATTTGAAAACTGTACTACAAGTTATGGTGCGGTAAGTAACTATAATGAAAGAAGTGTAAAGAATGTTCATATGACTGTTAGGGACACTACTTTTAAGAAGAATCATGCTACTACTGAGCCGGGTTGTATCAACAACTGTGGGCAGTTGGAAGTTTATGATTCGACTTTTGAAGAGAATTCAGCTGCATGGTGGGCAGGAGCAATCCACACTCATTACAATGCGGAAACTACTATTGTCGGTTCAAATTTCATAGGCAATGCTGCAAAATCTTCATACAATGGTGGTGCGTTGTATACTTATGGTACTTTAACTGTAATCGATTCCAATTTCACTGGAAATCGTGCACCTAATGGTGGGGCAATTGCCGGAATGAATTATATGAGTAGGGCGTCTGTTTCATTGAAGAACTGTGAATTTAGAAACAACACTGCTTCTGGTAGTGGAGGTGCAGTATTGTTCCCTGGTGCTCAGTTTGTTGTTGAAGATTCAAGATTTTATGATAATGTGGCTGGAGGAAGTGGTGGTGCTCTTTCTATAAGTGCTGCTGTTTCAAATATTACCAACTGTGAATTTAGATCCAATAGGGCTCATAATGCTCAGAACAATAGTAAAGGTGGTGCTCTTAATTTTGCTTCTACTGATGGCAGTCTTGTGGGATGTGTTTTTGAAGATTGTTCTTCAGATAATGGTGGTTCTGTATATTGGGCTAATGATGATGGTGTTATGTCTGGCTGCAGTTTTGTGAATTCACATGCTGATAACAATGGTGGTGCTGTCTATTGGGCTGGTGATAATGGTCTTGTTGAGAAATCCAGTTTTGAAAAGTGTAGTGCTGATAACTATGGTGGAGGAATCTATTTCGAAGGTGAAAATTGTACTCTTGCAGATTCAACATTCGGAATCAATGACGCATTGGAAGGTCTGAATTGGTATAATGTAGAACCTCTCAAGGTCATTAATGTAACCACACTTAAAATACAAACAGCCATCAGTGCTCCTGATGTAAACATTATCTATGGCAACACTGCAAACTTGACTGTAACCTTAATGGATGAAAACAATACTGCTTTGGCAGGTGAAAACATCACAGTATCTTTCAACAATAACATCTATAATGGAAGCACTGATGAAAACGGTCAAGTTATAATTCCTATTCCGTCCAATCTGATTCCTGATGTTTACATTGCAAACATATCATACAACGGGACCGAAAAATACGATTCATCAAAAACTACCTCTGAAGTAACCATAAACAAGATCAGTACAGCTTTAACTGCTGCTGATGTTGTAACTGTTTACAACAGTGGTGTAAAACTAATTGCTGTCTTGAATGATGAAAACGGAAGTGTTATCAGTGGTTCAAAAGTCAAAATTGTCTTAGGTTCTCTTTCAAAGACTTTAATTACTGATGCTGATGGTCAGGTGTCACTTTCAATGGATGCTGTTGTTCCGGGTAATTATACTGCTGAAATTGAGTTTGCAGGTGATGCAATCTACGGTGAATCAAGTACATCCGCAAAAGTTACAATTGACAAGTTGGATAGCACATTATCATCTTCGGATGTTGTAACTGTTTACAATAGTGGTGACAAGCTGGTTGCAGTATTAATGGATGAAAATGGTGATGTGATTGGTGGTGCACAGGTTAAAATTGTTTTAGGTTCTCTTTCAAAGACTTTAATTACTGATGCTGATGGTCAGGTGTCACTTTCAATGGATGCTGTTGTTCCGGGTAATTATACTGCTGAAATTGAATTTGCAGGTGATGAAATTTATAATCCAGCAACTGCAATAGCTAAGGTTTCCATTTCTAAACTTGATAGTACATTAAATACAAACGACATTGTAACCATTTACAATAATGGTGATAAACTGGTCGCTACTTTAGAAGATGGAAATGGCAGTGCGATTGGTGGCATGCAAGTCAAAATTTCACTTGGTGCGATTACCAAGACTCTAATAACTGACGCAAATGGCCAAATTTCACTTTCTACCGACGGTCTTCTTCCAGACAACTACTCTGCAGAAATCGTATTTGCAGGGGACGAAATATATAATCATGCAAACACAACTGCAAAAGTCACAATCGACAAGCTCAACAGCACATTGACATCTTCAGATGTTATTACTGTTTATAACAGTGGTGACAAGCTGGTTGCCTCATTAATGGATGGTAATGGCAGTGCCATCAGTGGTGCAAAGGTCAAAATCTTGTTGGACACTATTTCCAAGACTTTAATCACTGATGCAAATGGTCAGGTGTCACTCACAACAAGTGCACTTCTTCCAGGCAACTACTCTGCAGAAATCGTATTTGCAGGGGACGAAATATATGATTATTCAAGTACAAATGTCAATGTTGTTATAAGCAAACTCAATAGCATTTTAAATGCGACAGATGTTGTGACTGTCTACAATGGTGGTAAAAAATTGGTTGCTATCCTAAATGATGCTGAGGGCAATGCAATTGGTGGTGCACAAATAACAATTGAATTGGGTGATATTTCCAATACTCTAATCACTGATGAAAACGGTCAAGTGGCACTTTCTACCGACGGCCTTGTACCAGACATCTACACTGCAGATATCATATTTGCAGGTGATGAAATTTATGCTGAGTCCAGCACATCAGCCGATGTAACTGTCCTGCCTCTTGGGTCTGAAATCATTGCAGAAGTTTCTGCTGAATACACTGTTGTTGAAGTTGTAAATGATAGTGCTGTCTTTAATTTAGTTTTAATTGACGAAAATGGTAATTGCTTGTCCAATAAGACAATTGATATTGAGTTCAATGGCATAATCGAAAACTTCACCACTGACGATGAAGGGAAAATTGAGTACTTGATATCTGCTGAAGCAGGCAACTACACTCTTGTCATGACATTTGCAGGTGATGACTGCTACACAGAATCCAATGCATCTGCTGAAATAACTGTTGTTCCTGTTAAGACAGAAATTATTGCTCCTGAATCTATTGAATACACAATCGATGAAGTAATTATCGGAAATGCCACATTCAATTTAGTCTTGATTGATGAATATGGCAATGCTGTAACCAATATGCCTGTTAACATTACCTTCAACGGCATAACTGAAGAGGTCACAACTGATGAAAACGGTGTCGCTTCATATATCATCAATGCCGCAGCAGGCAACTACACTATCGACATGGCATTTGGGGCCGACGGATACTACGAAGCAAGTAATGCATCTTCAACAGTTATTATTAAAGATGAGCAAAAGAAACAATCTAAAATCTTCTTGCGTAATGCATTATACTTCGTTACCCAAACTAAGATGGTTAATGTCACATTATGGGATGAAAACAATACGCCTATTGCAGGAAAAACAGTTCACATTACTATAGGTAACTCTACCTGGTCAGGTATAACCAATGTAAACGGTACTGCATCCATTAGAGTGGGAATAGGATACGGTAACCACAACGCAACTGTCCATTTTGATGGTGATGACCAATATGTAGCATCCAACAGAACCGGTGTTGTAAGGGTCATTAAAGAAACTCCTTCTGTGATGGTGCGCGGTGCAGACACTCAGTTTAAAGCCGATGACAATAATAAAGTTGTTAAAGTCTATTTACGTGACAGATATGACAAGGCACTTCCTGAAGGTTCAAAAATTGTTTTCAAGCTAAATGGCAAAACTTACATTGGATTTACCGACATCAACGGTGTTGCAAGCATTAAAATCAACATCAATACTGTGGGCACATTCAATGCTCAGGCAATGTATGGTGGTAACTCTGCATACAATCCAGTAACAAGGGATGTCAAAATTAGAATTGTATAGAGATTTTATAATCTCTACTTTTTTATTTTTTGATACTATTTTTCATGTCAAATACTTGATTTGAGCATAGATTATCATGTTATTTCTATCTTTTTTGTGAAACAATTTGAATCGATGTTTCAATATTTTCAATGTCATATTTGTCGATTAAGCAATATTGTAGTTTCGTGTAGATGTAGGAATTGTTATATGCATATTTAACACAATATTAAATTATATTAATATTTATTTTTTGGGTGATTTGGTCGATGACAATAAGATTATTATTTACTCAAAACTGAATTTTAAAAAAATTGTGCCGAGCCTTCTTTTTTTGTACAAAAAATTTTAAATAATTAATTTTATATACCTTATATTGTGTCTAAATATATTAAATTAATAATTTTTATTTTAGTTTTACTTATTATTTCAGCTGCCATTGTCTTTATTGATAGTTCTATTGATAACATGAACAAATTAATGCCTGAAATCAGTGATGGTATGGTTAAAGGGGACAATGCTTATAATGAAGCTGTTACGTTACTAAATGATAAAAATTATAAGGAATCAATGAATAAGGCTGTTTCAGCCGAAAATAATTATAATAAAAGCTTATCCAAATTGCATATTTTAAAAGATAATTTCACTTCGGATGTGAATAGTGTACATAAGGAATATGTTAATGATACAATTTCAGAACTGGAGTTAAAGCTGTTGGCCGTTGATAAATTAAAGCAGGCTATAGATTATCTGGAGGCTCAATATAATTATACTGGCAGTAACTACGGCTTTGAAGCTAATGACTATATGGACCAGGCGGTTCAGTATAGGGATGCCAGAGATTCATTGGTCAAGAATAATCCAAATTTGTTTAAAGATAATTTTATTATATGATTGAGGTTTTAACGTGAAAACAAAATGTCCGAAATGCAATGGTTTGGGATCAGTTGTTGTGGATTATAAGGAATGCGAGGCATGTGGCGGAACAGGTTATGAAGATGATGCTTTTGATGTAGGAAATCATTTTAAAGGAGTTAACAGCAAAGCAAGAGCCAAATTTGATTTGGGTTCCGACCAGGATATTCCCTGTGAAGCATGCAACGGAAAAGGGCAGGTTGAAGTCTATGATGATTGTCCTCACTGTAGTGGAACTGGTCAGATTAATGTCTGCAGGGATTGCGGAAAATTAATTGATGAAAAATATGATGTGTGTCCTGAATGCGAAGAAAAAAGAAAGGTTGAGAAAATGAAGCATGATGAATATGTTGCCCGTGAAAATCAGGTTAGAAAGGTATATGTTTTGGATTCCTTATGTCAGATGAGCGATATTGATAAGGATAAATTATACAGGGGAAAAATCACTAGAATAGAACGTTATGGCGCTTTTGTTTCTTTAAATAAAAATGTTTGGGGATTAATGAGAGGCGATGTTTCCGAATATAAGGTTGGAGATGAAATCATTGTTTTCATCACTGCAATCAAATCAAGGGAAGGAAAAATTGACCTGGCTCCGGCATATGTTAATAAGTATAAGCTTGTCAGATTAACCAAGTCAATTCCAAGAACACTAATTGGAGATTTGGAAGAAAAAATGGGTAAATTAGTTCGTATTGATGGTGAAGTTCAGCAGGTTCAGCAGACCTCAGGACCTACCATATTCACAATTAATGATGAAAGCGGTATTACATGGGTTGCGGCGTTTGACAAGGCCGGCGAGAGGTCTTATCCTGAAATTGATGTGGGTGATGCAATTCAGGTTATCGGTGAAGTCAATGAACATGGCGGAAAAACTCAGATAGAATCAAGTTCAATGATTAAATTAAGTCCGGAACAAACAGCCAAACTGCATACACTGATTGATGAAGCATTAAACAAAAGGGCAGAACCTCATCATGTAGATTTCCTTGTCAAAAGTGATGTATTAAACAGGCTTAAACCTAAGATGAGGGAAGCTGCTCAAAAAATCAGAAGGGCGATTCTTGACGGAAGGACAATTCTGCTTAGACATCACAATGATGCGGACGGCATTTGTGCTGGAGTTGCAATGGAAAAGGCACTGATTCCATTAATCGAAGAGGTAAATCCAAGCAATGATGCCCAATATTATTATTTTAAAAGATCTCCAAGTAAGGCTCCGTTTTATGAATTGGAAGATGTTGTCAAGGACTTGTCCTTTGCTCTTGAAGACCAGGAAAGGCACGGTCAAAAATTGCCGCTTATCGTTCTTTTGGATAACGGGTCTACAGAAGAGGACATTGTTGCTTTGATGCAGGCTAAGATTTATGATATCGAAGTTGTTGTAATAGACCACCATTCTCCGGGCGAATTGCTGACCATTGATGAAGAAGACGGGGAGATAGTCGGTGCGACAGTTGCCGTTGATGAGTATGTCGACACTCATGTAAATCCTTATCTTGTTGGTGGGGATTCACAGTTAACTGCAGGGGCACTGGCAACTGAGGTTGCACATATCATCAATCCAGCCATAAAAGATGTAATCAAGCATCTTCCGGCAGTTGCAGCATTAGGGGACCATGCAGAATGTGGTGAAGTATATCAATATTTGGAATTGGCAGCTGAAAAAGGATTTACAAAAGAGCATTTGGCACAAATTGCAGAATGCGTTGATTTTGAAGCTTATTTCTTGAGATTCATGAACGGCAGGGGAATAATGGACACCATTTTAGGTGTTGATAATTTGGATAAGCACAATAAGATGATTGATGCTTTGTATAAGGAATATCTCAAAAGGGTCGATACCCAGCTTAAGGCGGCGCTTCCTAATATCGAAAAGACCCAGTTTGAAAATGGAATCTACTTCAATATGATTGATGTTGAAAAGTATGCTCATAAATTCACATTCCCTGCTCCCGGAAAAACCTGCGGATTTGTCCATGACAGGATAATCAGGGAACTGGGCGAAGACAAGCCTGTTGTCACATTAGGTCATGGACCTGACTTTGGTGTGTTCAGGGCAACTGATGCTGTAAATGAGAAATACGGATTTAACGTTAATGATATTGTTTCTGTATTGGCAGAAAGGATTCCGTCTGCAGGTATTGACGGCGGAGGCCATGAATGTGCAGGGTCAATAAAGTATATTGAGGGGCTCGGCGAAGAGGTTTTATCACAGGTGGTACAGGAAATCAAATCAATGTCAGAAAACTGACCTGGTTCAATTGATGGTTATGGTTTTTGAAAATTATTGTCGAAATTGTGGTCATAGGGTCCTTCCGAATGAACCTTTCTGCGTCAAATGCGGAGTTAAAACAGGTCATCACAAGTCTGATGACTTGATTGTGTTTACACCCCCTATTCACAATATTGGCTTTTTTAATTTTCCAATTGATTTTTCACCGTTCATCGAACAGAACCGGGATGATTTCAAGTATGAACTTTGTTCCTGCGGTTATCTGAACGAAAAAGATAATAAATATTGTTATATGTGCGGAACAAAACGTTCTGAAAGCAGATTGCTTAGAATATTGAAGAACAGACCTAAACCCACTTACACCATGGGAAATATTTTATGTGATTGCGGAAAAATAAACCCGAAGGAGAATATATTCTGTGACAGCTGCGGAAAACAGTTACGCGCTGATTCAGATCCTATCCAGAATAACTACAGTAACTTTAATTTGGAATTTGAAGATTCCATTTTCTGTTTTTGCGGTGAAGAGAATGATGAATTTTCCATGTTTTGTAAAAATTGCGGGCTTCCGTTAAAAAATTACGGTGTTTTTCCGGAGATTTCTATTTTATGCACATGCTCTACAATCAATGAAATCACTGCCGATTATTGTACTGAATGTGGAAACAACCTGAAAAGGGAAAATTCAGTTAACATTTGTGTTTGCGGCCATAAAAACAGAAAAGGATTTAAGTTTTGTGAAAGATGTGAAAGGCCTTTAAATCCCTCAAGGCTGATTAAGTCAAGAATAATATGTTCTTGTGGAGAAATTTTAGACTGGCAGTCAGATTTCTGCCCTAACTGTGGAAAAAATATTAGAAGAACTATTGCCCGTAAAACTTCAATTAAAAGTACAATTAAAGAAATCAAAAGTATTCTGAGGTAGTGTTGCATGAAAAGTTGCGATATTTGTGGAACTTTAAACTTTAAGGAAAATAATTACTGCACCCACTGTGGAAACAGGTTGATACTTGAGCATGTCTGTCCTCATTGCGGTAAGGTTAATCCGGATATTGCCGATTTTTGCATCAGATGCCACAAGCAGATAAACCCGCTGGCCATAGATGATTTTGACATGCTGTTCAATGAATATAACGAAAACTTATTGAAAAATGCGGAGATTACCAATGAGCAGTACAATGAAATTCTAAAAAACATCTTTTCAAGAGCCAGCTACATTGAGTTTTACGGAAACAGTGCCAGAGATAAGGTTTTAAGATTGGCAAGTATTTTTACAGAATGCCGACCAAAATCCAGAGGTTATGAAAGGGGATTTATTTTTCTGGGAAATTGCATCTATTATGATGACCGTCTGGATGATTCCGTTCAGATTGCAACTATCATTCATGAACTGGCCCACTATTTATTGTTCAACATTATTGAGAATTTGCTCTGCCGTATATTCAGAGTCGAGTCATCAACCACCCTGCAGAGTTTTGTCTGGTTCTTTTTGACCTTGCCTGAATTTAAAATCATGAATGAGTATTGTGCCCATACTGTTGAAGGCAGATTCATCCCTTATGGGTATCAAAATTACGGATCATTCAATGATTTGATAAAACAGGGCAATTATGATAAAGGGTCCTTGGAGGATATGGTTGTTTTTGGAAATACTTTTGCAAATGAGATTATCATTTATTTGGAAAAGTATATCGATGAGGATTTGCGGGAAGAAATCAAGTTGCAGTATAAGAAAGATTTAAGAAATCCTTCATATGATTCAATTCATATTGAAACTAATGATAGTTTGCCCTTGGAAATTAAAAATAGTCTTTTATTAAAAGTGTTGTTTGATATTTTAAAAATAGCGTCATTAGAAGATGCCCGTGAAGAATTAGAGAATATTAAAGAGGGCATAGAAATTAGTAAGTAGTTATTTATTTTCTTTATCTTTAATAACATCTAATACTTCTTTACCTGTGTCTGTTAATCTGTATAATCTTCCTTTACGAGCGTCCTCATTTATACATTCAACAATATCTTTACTTTTTAATTCGCTTAAAACCTTGGAAATATGATTGGTCCTAATACCACTATCTTTGGCAATGCTGGTAGGTATTTTCACATCATCTCCAATGGATTTTAATGTTTTTTCACGATATTTGGAAATTTGGACATATGATGTCAATTTCAATAGCTCATCATTTTCGTTAGTCATGATAATTTATTTTATATTTTATGTTATAAAAGTTTTTACAACATGTTATTATATTGATATAAATACTTTAAACACGATTTGAATTACTATAATTATTTTTTTACAGTTTTGTATCGTATATTGGAATAATTGTATTTCATATTGAAATAATTAACTTAATATGTATTGTGTGTTAAAAATATATACAATGAAATGTAGAAGTTGCGGTTTTGAAAATAATGACAAGGCAAAATATTGCACAAAATGTGGCGTGCCGTTAGACCAGCCACCCGAACCTCAGGTTCCAAAGGAATCAAATAATTCCAAATACATTATCATAGCTTTGGTGGTAATGATTATTGTTCTTGCGGGATCCTTGGCATTTTTTGCCTATAATATGAACTCTAATCATGTTGAAAATGATAACGTTTCCCAAAACAATTCTGCTCAGCAGGCACAGGACAGCGGGTCAGGCAGCGATGATGTAAAAACCCAGCAGGTTTCTTCATCCCAGGCTGAATCCAAATCCTGGCAGTCCATAGGAAGGTATTCCGGTTCAGGTTCAGGTTCACAGACAATCAATGTTCCTTCAGGAAAAATCATGGTAAAGCTTTCAGCATATCCTATCAAAAACTATGCTACAAACCATCTCTATGTCAAGGGATCCAATGGTGCAGGGGGAGGCGTTGACTGGGGTTCACACAGTGATGTGGAAACCAGGTCAGATTCATTTGAGTATACGTCTTCTAGTGATCAGACATTCACAATAGATTACTATGAAACTGTAAGTTGGGAAGTTGAATTTTTCAGATATCAATAATTTGATATCTTTTCTTTTTTTTTGACAAATTATTAATATTTTAAACAATAGAATATCAAGTATGTTTTTTGATTTAAACATTAAGGGAAACAGCTTTGAAAATAATTTAAAATTAGCTATTGAAGCTTCAAAATATGGGTGGAACCATATCAATTTTTCTTATAATCAGGATGATTATTCAAACGCTTTGGAATTTAAAAATGACTTGATTGGGGAACTGAATGAAAGAATTGCCCTTGATTATACGCTGGAAATTAAATCAAACAACATTAATGAAATCAGAAAAATCACGAATAAGTTCAGAAGTAAATCCTCATGCATATCCGTCGTCGGAGGGGATTTGAAAGTGAACAGGGCCACTCTGGAAAACGTCAAAATCGATGTTTTATCAAGACCTTATTTGAGGCGTTATGACAGTGGCATAAATCATGTTCTTGCAAAGGAAGCCGTGAATAATAATGTGGCCATTGAATTATGCTTTAGGGATGTTTTAAGAAGTTACCTGACCCACAGGTCAAAAATCATTTCTAATTTTAAGGATATTTATACTCTCTATAGAAAATATGGGTTTCCGTTAATCTTGTCTTCGAGGGCGGAATCTGTTTATGATATAAAAACTACTCAGGATTTCACTGCATTTTTTAAACAGACAGGTTTGAGTGATGAAGAAATTGCAAAATCTTTTGGTGATGCTTCAAATATTTTGGAGTTTAATGCAAATCGTTCCAATATGATTTTAACTGGTGTTAGGAGGATTGATGATGCGTCTTAAGGTTCTTCCGCCTACCCTGAGAAAGAACAACAGATATCTGACAGTTGAGATAAAGTCCAAATTGCCAATTGTTAAAGATGATTTGGTTTCAATAGTTTGGGATGCCTGCATCAGATTTCAGGGGGAACTCAACACATCCAACTTCAATTTATGGGTAATGCGCTTTTATGAATTTGAAAATGATGAGGATTACTGCAGCTATAAGGCCATTATCAGATGTCAAAGGGATTATGTTGAAGAGGTCAGATCTTCGCTTGCACTGGTGAATATGCATAAAAGAGAAAGGATTTCGATTACAACTGTAGGTCTGTCCGGAACCGTCAAGGCATCACAGAAATACATTTAATTACTTTTTGTTATTTTAAAATAGAAAACTTTATAAATAATATATATTATATATAACAATTGAATTTATGGAAAACTGTGTAAAAAAGTATTTTAATAAACTACTCAGTAGTGATTAAAAGTAAAAATCGCCATTCATGGAGACTGGTTTTATTTTTTATGTTGTTGAATTTAAAGTTGATATTTATTAAAATATTTATAGAAAATACGAGGTATTAATATGCAACCTTTACAAAATGCTGGATATGATAGGGCTATCACTGTCTTTAGCCCAGATGGAAGACTTTTCCAAGTAGAATACGCAAGAGAAGCAGTTAAAAGAGGAACTACATCAATAGGTGTTAAAAGTTCTGAAGGTATTGTTTTGGCTGTTGATAAAAGGACTACTTCTAGTTTAGTTGAAGCATCATCTATTGAGAAAATATTCAAAATAGATGAGCATATTGGAGCAGCTACTTCAGGTCTTGTAGCCGATGCAAGAGCTTTGGTTGAAAGAGCAAGAGTCGAAGCTCAAATTAACAAGATCACATACAGCGAACCTATCAGGGTAGCAAGTTTGGCTAAAAAACTATGTGATATGTTACAGCTCTACACCCAAAACGGTGGTGTAAGGCCGTTCGGTTCCGCTTTAATAATTGGTGGCGTATATGAGGATAAATGCAGATTGTTCGAAACTGACCCTAGCGGTGCATTAATCGAGTACAAAGCAACTGCCATCGGTTCAGGAAGGTCTGCCGCAATGGATATCTTTGAAGAAAAATATGAAGATGACATCACATTAGAAGGAGCTATCCATTTGGCAATCACTGCAATCAACGAAGCTACCGATCATGACACTACTTCAAACAATGTTGAAATTGCGGTCATTAAAAAGGATGACGGCAAATATGTAAAACTTTCTTCCGAAGAGGTACAGAACTACATTGATGAAATTTTAGTGGTTGAAGAAGAGGAAGAAGAAACCGAAGAGGAAGTAGAAGAATCAAAAGAAGATGAAGAATAAATTTAATGACTGTTAGTTAGGGGATATTTCAATGGTAAATGTTGATGAAGCTATAATTGCTAAATACGAATACTGCGGGGAACATTTTGAAATTTTGGTTGACCCTGATTTAGCAGCTGAATATAGAAATCCGGATGGCCAAGATGTTGCCATTGAAGA
This sequence comes from uncultured Methanobrevibacter sp., assembly GCA_902789505.1. Lineage (GTDB taxonomy): Archaea > Methanobacteriota > Methanobacteria > Methanobacteriales > Methanobacteriaceae > Methanocatella. Next base: position 29,715 of record CADAOO010000006.1, read on the forward strand.
TCTTTTAGCTGTTGAAGAAATTTTTAAAGACTCTAAAAAAGGAGACAAGGCTTCTGATGAAGCCATGAATAAAATTTTTGAAACTACAGATCCTATTGAAGTTTCTAAAGTTATACTTGAAAAGGGCACTGTTCAATTAACTGCAGATCAAAAAAGAAAAATGCAAGAGGACAAACGTAAATTGGTTATTAATAAAATTGCCAGAGAGGCGGTCAATCCTCAAAACGGTTTGCCTCATCCTGTTCAAAGAATTGAAAATGCATGTGATGAAGCAAAAGTCAAATTTGATCCGTTCACTTCAGTTGATCAACAGGTGCAAACTGCATTAAAAGCTATTAAGCCACTCATTCCTATCAGATTTGAAAAAGCTAAAGTTGCCGTTAGACTTCCAGGCTCTGCTGCCGGAAGTGCCTATTCTGTAATTCGAGGATTTGGTGAAATCATCAATGAGGAATGGCAACAGGACGGCTCATGGATTGGCATTGTTGAAATGCCGGGTGGTCTTCAAAATTCTTTTGCTGCAAAAATGGCAGAAATTTCAGGTGGCGAAGCAGAAACTAGAACCATTAAATAATCAACTTAGGCTTATGGGATTATTATGATATATGTGGAAAATAAAGATTTAGTTATTCCTGGTCAGGTATTGGCTGACGATGAATACTATTCAGGAAGAGGTACCTTTAAAGAGAATGGTAAAGTTTGTTCTTCTTTAATGGGACTTGTTTCTTTGAGGAATAAGAAAATTAGAGTTATTCCTCTTAAAAGTAAATATGTTCCTAAAAAAGGAGATGTTGTAATAGGTAAAATCAATGATGTCAGATTCTCAATGTGGGATGTAGACATTAATTCACCTTATTCCGGAATTTTACCTGCTTTTGAAGTGTTTGGTCGTGAGAAAAAAGAACTCAACAAAGTATATGATGTTGGGGATGTGCTGTTTTTAAGAGTTGTCGACGTTGATGAAATCAAAAAGGCAAAACTCGGCTTGAAAGGAAGAGGAATGGGCAAATTCAAAGGAGGAATTATCGTAGATATAGCTCCTACCAAAGTTCCTAGATTGATTGGTAAAAAAGGTTCTATGATCAACATGATTAAAGACAAAACCAACTGTAAGATTGTCGTTGGTCAGAATGGTCTTGTCTGGGTAAAAGGTGACGAAGACATGGAACAGCTTACCAAGGATGTTATACATTTAATTGAAGCTGAAGCTCATACTTCCGGTTTAACAAACAAAATCAAAAACAAATTATATTTAGCTATTGATGGTGAAATACCACCTGAAGAAGTTCCTGAAGAGGAAGAAGAATTTGTTTTGGAAAAACCTAAGCTTCAAAATTTCAAAGAAGAATTAGAGCAAGAAGAAAAAGAAGCTGAAGAAGAAAAACAGGAAGAAAAAGAAGATAAACCTGGCGACGATGAGGAAGAAAAAGAAGATAAACCTAACATAGCTGAGGTTATTGAAGAATTAAAAAGAAAAAATAAAAAAGATAACACCTTCTCATATGGTGAAAGTTCAATGAATTCTTTTATTTTAAATAACAAAAAATGATTATTAATTCTTCGAAAATTAAGAGGTTGATATAATGTCAGAAATGATAAGACAGGATGGTAGAAAGTTCGATGAGTTACGTCCTATTAAAATTGAAGCAGGAGTTCTTGAACGTGCAGACGGCTCTGCTTATTTGGAAGTTGGAGGAAATAAAATTTTGGTTGCTGTTTATGGACCTAGAGAATCATATATAAGAAGATTACTTGAACCTAACACAGGTGTAATTAGAGTTAGATACAATATGGCTCCATTTTCAGTTGACGACAGGAAAAGACCAGGACCTGACAGAAGGTCATCAGAGATTTCCAAAATTACCGCTGATGCATTAAGGCCAGCATTAATGTTGGAAAATTATCCTCGTTCAATGATTGATATTTATATAGAAGTAATTGAAGCTGAAGGGGGAACCCGTTGTGCAGGAATCACTGCAGCTTCCGTTGCTTTGGTCGATGCAGGAATACCTATGAAGGATATTGTTGTAGGTTGCGCTGCTGGTAAAGTTAATGATGAAGTTGTACTTGACTTGTCCGAATATGAAGACAAAGAAGGTCAGGCTGATGTTCCATTAGCTATCATGCCAAGAACAGGCGAAATTACTTTATTGCAAAGTGATGGTAACTTGACTGAAGAAGAGTTTGCAAAAGCAATTGATTTGGCTATGGAAGGATGTCTTGAAGTAAGCAAGCTTCAAAAAGAAGCCTTAATGAAAAAATATTCTACAGAATAGTGGGTGGATAAAATGGATATAGTACCAGAAATTACAAGACAAAGTATTACTAACCTTGTCAGAAATGATAAAAGGGAAGACGGCAGGGAATTAAACGAATATAGGGATATTTCTATTGAAACTAATGTTATCTCTAAAGCTGAAGGTTCTGCTCGTGTAAGAATTGGCGGAACTCAGGTCATTGTCGGTATTAAACCACAACTTGGAAGCCCATTTCCAGACACTCCTGATTTAGGGGTTTTAATGACTAACTGTGAAATGTTGCCGATGGCTGATCCTAATTTTGAACCGGGACCACCTAGCGACGATTCAATCGAACTTGCACGTGTAGTCGACAGGGGTATTCGTGAAAGTGAATTGGTCGAACTGGATAAGTTATGTGTGGAAGAAGGAAAACATGTTTGGATGTTATTCATTGACCTGCACATTATTGACAACTGTGGAAACCTTTTCGATGCATGTGAACTGGCAGTTATGGCTGCACTCAAATCCACCAAATTGCCTGTTGCAACCATAGTGGATGAAGAAGTTGTTATCAATGAAGATGAAACCTTTGATTTACCAATCAATAATGAATTGGCGTTATGCACCTTTGTTAAAATTGGTGACAAAATGGTTTTAGACCCAACATTGGATGAAGAAAGAGTGGCCAGCGCCCGTTTAAATGTTGGTGTAACCAAAGATGGCAGAATCTGCTCAATGCAAAAAGGCGGTTCCCAGCCATTGAATAAAGAAGAACTTCTCAGTGCTGTCCATGTGGCAGTTTCAAAAACAAAAGAATTAATAGAACATCTCTAAATGTCTGTCGGACGATTTAGATTTCTAAATTCTTTTTTTAATATTTTTTTATTGTCAATCAAGACAAATTTTGTTTCTATTTTTTTTATCAGTCCTTTTATATGAAGTGAATCCCTTGAAATCAGATATTCGATTTCGGGAATAACGTTTCTGCTGTAAATTGAATGCAGCGGTTCTGAAGTTTTTAATTTATCATCACTGTCATGATATGGAACAATGGCCTGATAATTTTTATCTATCTCATTAAAAATAGTACTTATATAATTTTTTGTAACGTACGGGCTGTCACACGGCAATACTAATGCATATTCTCCTGTGATATTTTCAAGCCCGGTCAGGATTCCGGGAAGCGGGCCCTTGTTTTTTATCACGTCTTCAACGAAGGTGACTTCATATGAATAATCGGAAGGGTCGATAAATTTCTTATATTTGCCAATCCTTTCTTCATCATTTAAAACAATTATCGCTTCATTTATTTCATGGTTTAATGTAGAAAGGGTATGTTTAATCATGGGTTTGTCTTGGATAATCATTGATCCCTTATCTTGACCCATTCTTCTACTTTGCCCTCCACATAAAATGATGCAAGATTTAATATTTTCACTTTTTTTAATTTCATTACTCATATTAAATCTCCGGATATTATCTATTTTACGTATACTTCTGCATCTTCATCAAATGGATTTGTACGTATAATGAGTGCAATCATGTACGGGTAGTGCTTATTGAGATATCTTAGATAGTAGACCCATTCATGGATTAACTTATTGTATACTCTGTGCATGTCTCCATTTAAATGTGCAAAATCGGCATCGGTTACAAGACTTAAATCTTTTCTGTGTTCCAGTTCCTCATCCAGGTGAAGAATTGCATTGATCAGTCCTGTAAACTCCTCTTTTTCAAGCAGATTAGGATTGTTTATTAAATTAATAATGAATTCCCTTTTACTGGTCAGCAATTCATTTAGATTTCTTAAAAACTCTTCCCTGTTTTCAGGGGAGATATCCGCTTGAAATTCAACGTCAGTATCTTTAAGCTCTTTTAATTTGTTTTCATAGTCTTTGTCATCCCAATTTTTAATGGACTTTAAATTTTCAGTATTGGTTTTGTATTTGTTTGCACTGCTGAGCTGAGATATCAGTTCGTTTCCGATTTCAGAAAAGAATGTGCTCATAAGCATATCTAATTTTTCAAGCATGGCTTCCTTTTCTTTTCTTTCGATAATCTCATCGAGAATGAATGCAACAACTAATATGTCGACCGGAATAAATCCTAAATGTGTCCAGACATATGAAATGATATGTTCTCCATCACCTAATACAAGATAATTTGATCCGTATATTACTATAATCAGGATAATCATCAGTATGGAAAATTTGATTTTCCATTTTTTATGTGAATCCATTTTTTTAATCTCCAAGTATTTTTATTTTATCGTTTTTTGGCTGTTATTACTGCTATCGGGTTTTCACTTATCATCATAACTCCGCGGTCAAGGACTCTTCCATTGGAAATGTTGACTTCCATGATTTTGGGGTTATAGTTAAGTTCTTTAAGCTTATTTACAGCCTCTATTTTGGTATCAACCAAGATGGCAGTTATGATAATTCTGCCCTTTGAATTGAGTTTTGAATGAATGATATCCAGGATATTTTCGAGTTCTCTGCCGCTGCCCCCTACAATGGCAATATCGATATTGTCAATATCTTTCAGGGCATTTGCCCCGTTATCATTTATTAAAGTGACATTGTCTCCAAGTCCGAACTTGTCAAGGTTTTTTTCAGTAATTTCAATAGCTTCGGGATTTGTATCAATTGAGATTACCTCTTTTGCTCTTTGTGAAAATTCACATGTAATTCCTCCGGTTCCGCATCCGCAGTCTACGACTTTGTCTTCGGATGAAACTTCAGATTTATAGAGTATTATGGCTCGTATAGCTTCTTTTGTCGGTCCTGGGACATCACAAGATTTAATAAAATCTTTATCTTCTAACATTTATTCCCACCTTTTAAATAAATCGTTTTCAATTTTCAGGGAGTCAAGTATTTTTCCGACAATGAAATTGATCTGGTCATCAACAGTGTCGTGTGCTGAATAAAATCCAGGCATTGCAGGTAAAATAATGGCTCCTTCATGTGATAATGTTAGCATGTTTTGTAAATGAACGCTTCTGAGTGGAGTTTCTCTTGGAACAATCACGGTTGGTCTTCTTTCCTTTAAGCTTACGTCCGCTACCCGTGTAATTGTATTGTCTCCATATCCGTTGGCTATTGAGGATAATGTTTTCATTGAACATGGCACAATGGCCAGTGCGCTGGCTTTAAATGATCCGCTGTTGATTGAAGCGGTCAAATCGTTGAAGTCATAACAGTTGTCGGCCAGCCCTGTTAGTTCATCTACAGTATAATCGGTTTCGGATTCAATCACTGTCTTTGCAGCATCGCTTATGACCAAAGCGTTTTCAATCTTCATTTCCTTTAAAACTTCGAGCAATCTTATTCCATATATTACTCCGCTTGCACCGGTAATTGCAACTACTATCATGTTATCTCCTAAAACAGTTTAATCTGGTCATAATGAATTCCGTGGAATTTTTCCTTGTCTATTTCCGGCAGGTCAAGGTACTGTTCGAGTTTGAATTTATCGAATTTCGGCTTTTCTTCTTCGGGAACATAAACGCTGATGTCAGGTATATTGAATCTTGCTTTGCTTAATGCAGCTATGATGTTGGATATTTCTGTTAGCGGGTAAAGTTTTCCTTCCAGGTCAACTTGAGTTTTCATTTCATCAAAGCGAGGATATTCGGCAATGTTTATAAATACGTAATCCTTGTCAATGCCGTAGTCTTCACCTATTTCCTCTTCCGCTTTTCTCAAATCTTTTGCATCGATCTTATACATCTTTTCAGGAACTTTGAAATTGTCCAGCCTGATGGTTTTTACTCTTTTTAAAAGGTTTCTGTTGTCCAGTCTGGACATTATGTCATTTGCATATTTTATATCGCAGTTTCTGAATATTGAAACGATATCCATATCATCGTATTTGTAAATGGTTTTTTCTTCGATTATTCCGTCATCGATTATCTTTTTAAGGCTTCTTCTAAACATTGAGTTTACAATACGTGTTGTATGGTGCTGATATACGCTGGGATACATGAAATATCTTGATACAAGAGCTCCTTCCGCAGCTTGAACTCCCTTGATGTTCAATATCAAACCGTCTTCCAGCTTTAAATTTGATATTATTCTTTCATAATCTATCACTCCATATGCAACGCCGGTATTGTGTGAATCCCTTAAGAGATAATCCATACGGTCAACATCCAGTTCTCCGGATACGATCGGTCCGAGATATCCTTTTCCGTTAACAATGTCCACTATGTCATTGACGTCAAATTTTTCCTCAAGAAGATCTCTCATGGATGTTTCTGTAATCACGTATTTTGTCAATTCCTCGTGGGGTACTGAAAGAACCCCTTCTGAAACATGGGAAAACGGGCCATGGCCGACGTCATGCAGGAGCGCTGAAATTCTGACCAGTTCGATTTCATCATCGCTTAAGTCAAGTTCTGCCGCTAACTTTGAACCCAGATTCATGGTTCCGATGGAATGTTCAAATCGGGTATGGTTTGCCCCCGGATAGATTAAACTTATTAATCCCAACTGTTTTATTCTTCTTAAACGTTGAAATTGGGGCATATCCATTACTTGTTCTTCAAATGCATTTAATTCAATGTCTCCATATACGCTATCCCGGATAAATTTTTTCTTTTCAGTCATCTAATCGGCTCCGAATAGTTCACTACATAATAAGAAGGAGTACTGTTAATTACTGTGTTATTAGTTGTATTGGTAGTGTTGACAGGTTTAGGTTCAACATATTTCACTTCTTCAACATGATTCGGTTCAAACGAATTGTTTTCAATCGGAATCAGTTTGTAGGAGTTGCTGTCTTCCTTGACAGTTAGGTTGGCGAAAGAAGTACTGATACCAAAAGCAATAATAGCAATTATAAAAAATATTATTAAATTGGCTTTTATTGAGTCTTTCATAATAACACTCTTTTTCTTTATTAATTTCGTCGGCTTTAAAATTGTTAATTTATACTGTTATTATTTATCTTTTTAGGTAATATTTAATAGTTGTTAAAATCCTTTATTTTCTATTTTAATGAAAATATTTTTTTTGAACTGTTTTTAGATTATTTTAATTTTTCATCATAACTGTTCATCAAAAGTCATTATTTGCTTTTTTTCCAAGTTTTCCATAACATTTATATACTATGGTGATTAATTACTATATATCGGAATGATACTTCCGACATATTATTGCCGACAATTTTTGCCGGTGTTTAAATTCATAAAATTTTAATTCAAATTTAAGAGATAAGATAAAATGGTAGTTTTTAGCGCAGGTGACACAGCATGGATTCTTGTATGCAGCCTTCTGGTTCTGCTGATGAGCATCCCTGCAGTCGCATTTTTTTATGGAGGATTAAGTAAACGTAAAAATGTTTTAAATACAATATTTCTAACTTTTATAGCATTTTCAATAGTAAGTGTAATATGGGTAATTTTCGGTTATCAGTTCGCTTTCGGAAGCGACATGTGGGGTCTGATAGGATCTCCAACCAATTTCTTTTTGCAGGGAATTGCTTTGGATGACTTGAACGGAACAATACCTACATTGTTGTTTGTAATGTTCCAGTGTGCTTTTGCTGGTCTGACAGTTGCCCTTATTTCAGGAGCACTGGTTGGAAGAATGAAAACAAAAGCATGGATTATTTTTGTCATTGCATGGGTATGTCTCGTTTATATTCCGGTCGCTCACTGGGTATGGGGTGAAGGATGGCTGATGCAGATGGGTGCTCTTGACTTTGCAGGAGGTGCAGTTGTTCACATGAACTCAGGAGCAGCAGCACTGGCTGTCGCACTGGTATTAGGTAAAAGAAAAGACACTTCATTGATTCCGCACAACCTTGGATATGCAGTTCTCGGTGCTGCATTGCTATGGTTCGGATGGATGGGATTCAATGGAGGATCCGGTCTTGCAGCTGACGGACTTGCAGCAAATGCAATTATTGTCTCCAATGTTGCTGCAGCTTTAGGATTGATTGTATGGACTGCTTTGGATACATATATTGTTGGAAAACCGACTGTGCTTGGTGCAATATCCGGTGCAGTGGCAGGACTTGTAGCTATCACTCCGGCAGCAGGATTTGTTGATGTGCCTGGAGCAATGGTTATCGGTGCAGTGGCTCCGTTCGTATCATACTTTGCAATTTACTTCCTTAAACCGAAACTCGGATATGACGATGCTCTGGATGTATGGGGAATACATGGAATGTCCGGTGTCTGGGGAGCAATCGCAACCGGAATCTTTGCAGTGCCTGCAGTCGGCGGAGTTGCAGGACTTATAGCAGGAAATGCCAATCAGGTCTTAATACAGATTATAAGTGTAGTTGCCACTCTGGCATATTCATTCATATTAAGTTTCATATTTGCAAAAATATTGGACAAAGCTATGGGCGGCATAAGAGTTGATGAAGCTGAAGAAATCGGTGGACTTGATACAAATCTTCATGAGGAATCAGCATATAACTTTAATTAGGTGTAATTTATGAAAAGCGTTGTTGCAATTATCAGACAGGAAAAATATACTGATGTAAAAAATGCCCTTCTGGCCGTAGGATGCGAAGGTATGAACGTATCCGAAGTGAAAGGAAGGGGAAGCCAAAGAGGAATCAAGGAATCTTATAGGGGATCAAGCTATTGCATTGACCTGATTCCGAAAACACGTATAGAAATCGTTGTAAAGGATGAGGGTGTTGACACTATTGTCAATGCAATTAAGGAAGGTGCCCACACCGGAAACATCGGTGACGGGAAAATATTCATTTATCCGATGGATAACGTGATAAGAATCAGAACAGGCGAAGAAGGGGATGATGCAGTGTAAGTCATTTCCTATCGTATGGCATAATGGAAATAATGTACTTTACATTATTTCCCTCCCTTTTTTTTTAGAAATCAATAAGAAATTACCACACCATTGATGTCAGAGATATCGACCCATGTTGTTATGCCCTTAATCTCGTATAAGGCTCCGTTTTTATATTCATGCCTTATTTCCTTGTTGTCGCTTTCCAGATAGACATTGTCTCCTTCAATGTCACCGACCCTTTTGATGATGTCGCCGTATTCATCCGAATCCGCAACGACAATATCTCCAACATGGATGTCCTTGGATTTGTTTAAGAGAACTTTCTGTCCATCCTGCAGGGTTGGAACCATAGATGTTCCGTCGACATAAACGATGACCGGAATTTGGTCCTTGCCTATGATTGAATCTATGCTGATTTTAGGATTTTCCATCCCATATTTTTTGCAGATGTCCTTGATTCCGCTTTTCAGTGTGGTGATATTCGAATTGGTATCATTCATGACATTCAAGGTGTAGTCGCAGATTTCATCATTCAGCCGGTCAATGTCGATGCTGGAATCGAGGCAATGGGTTTCAACTTTAACGCTGTCTCCATTAATAAATAAATCCACACTGTTGTCTGATGATAGAAATACTGCAAAAATAGATAAGATCAAAATAAGTATCAATATAGCCAAAATGATTTTTTTAGCCATTCAAATCACTTTCTATATTTAAATCCATATTCAGCAATGCCTTCATTGTTTCAATATCAATTTGTCCCGGCGCTGTAGCATCTCTTCCGGCCGCAAAGGTAATCGGTGAATCAAATTTGGATGCCATAACTCTTGTATAACTTCCCAAATCACCCATTGAAATTGCAATTGTGTTTTTGCAATGTGAAAGAACTGCAAGGATGGTTATTGTATCTTCCAGATTCTGCGGCATGAAGGCGACTTTTGAAATGTCTCCAAGTTCCTGTTCCTTTTCAACTATATAGGTAATCTCATCCAGTCCGGGGGTCTTTTCAAAATCATGATATGAAACTATGGTTGTAACACCGGTGTCATGGATTTTTTTAATATATTCATCATTGCTTTGAAGTTCTATATCCACATAATCAACTAAAGGCGCACATTCATACAGGATATTGATTCTTTCTTCTTCACAACCTTTAAAGGACCCTCCTTCTGAATCAATTCTATTGGTAGCTATCATCGGAAAGTCAATTTCCCTTATGGTGTTTTTTATTTCATCAATATCATGGGTTTTCAATGCATCAATTCTAAATTCCAATACATCTGCTCCCTTATCGATGCAATCATGAGCTACTTCAATTACATCTTCACATTTTTCCTGGAAAATCGGAATTGCAATTTTAGTTTGTGAATACATTAATATTAGTTATGGGTATTGTCATTTATTAAATTTTCTTATGTCCTGTTCAATACCCTTCAAAAACTTTCACAACATCATGCAAAAATCCGTAACATTCAGAAATAGAATATGAGTTTTGAAGTGAGGATATCCAATTTTAAAGAAAAATCGTATGGCCGATTTTGAAAATCAGCATTTTTTGAAAAAAAATAAAATAATGTTTATGAGGCGGTCTCATAAACATCCTTGTTTCTGTTTTGGAAGAATTTGATTATTGCAGGCACAATCAATATCACAAAGAACGGGAACATGAAGAAATTTAAGAAGTTTGCAATCTGCGGGGCGAAACTGCTTTTAATTAATGGATATAAAATGTTCATAAGAAGCATATATCCGATATAAGCGCCTCCAATCCTTAAAAATCTGCGTTCAACAGGTCCTTCGCAGGAAAAGTTGATGAATCTTCTTTCGATTACCCATGATATTAATATGCCCATACAAAATCCTGTGTCCTTATATGCTTCAAGAGCCATTTTAGCCGGTTCAACAACTAATTTGCCTGCGGAATTATAATCCATCGGATATGATTTGAATGTAGCATATGCTATAAGCAGGATAGAAAATACTATTCCTGCAGTCAGCATCATTAAGTCAAAGTTAGGGTTATCTCCAATTTTTTCAAATAATTTTTTAACAATCAGCAATGATGCAAAAGCAATAATTAAACCGACAACAATGTCCAATAGGCTGTGAACTCCCAGATAACAACGGGAAAAGCATATCAGTATCAAACAGATTAGTGAAAAAACTTTAAACCCTTTTGTGAAATTCCCTTTGAGAAATGTTCCGAGGAACAGTATTCCGGAAGATGTTGCATGTCCGCTTGGAAGTGAGTATCCTGTCGCATCCTTTAAAGCACCCTCGAAAGGATGAATTTTTGGATCCTCTATCCATGGACGGTATACGCATGCTGTAAGTTTGATAAAACTGTTTAAAATACGTGAAAATGCAAAGGATACAAATAGGTATTCCCCAAATTTTTTGTCATAGGCCCAATACAGTATTCCTATCAGAAATAGGATTATGTGTATATTTCCAAATTCAGTACAGCTCATGAAGAACTGGTCGAAAAAGCCTCCTGAGGCTCCACGCAATCCCTGTAAAAATAACAAAAATGCACTTGTTATAATTTATATCACCTCTGTTTTAAAATATATTTAACATTCTATAAATATCTTTAAAAATAGTTAAGGATTCTTTCAAAACTTTGCTGATTTGAAAATTGAATAGCTTTTAAAAATAGCGAAGTTTTTGATTAGGGTCAATTTAAGACTCTTTCAAAAACTTTGTTGATTTAAAATTTTTTGATTAAAGTTAGTTATGAACTTTTAATCCTGTTTAAAAACAGTTAAATTTAATAAGAAATTGG